>JAVBOZ010000104.1:0-4064 GCA_031549985.1 Oscillospiraceae bacterium
CGGCGGCTTTGTTTTCCGCCCGCTGCAAGATCAGGCAGTAGGCGATCCCCGCTGCGGCCCGGTCAAGGCGCGGATCGTTGCGGTCCGCGTCCGGTTTCAGCAGGGGGTTCAGCTGGGCGAGGGCGGCAGCGCAAAAGGGCAGCGCCTCCCGCGCCGCGTCGTCGTCCAGTTCGGCAAGCAGCCGCAGCTGCCCCAAAACGGTTCCCTGACTCATGGGGCTTGGCCCTCCTTCATAATGGATTTTTCGTTATTATTACTTGGCTCCGCAATAGAGGGAATGCCGGGGCGGCCGATGACCGCCCCCGGCGTTCCATTCTTGCTTCTTACCTCTTGCCTCTTTTATGCCAGCACCTTCACGGCGCCGGCGTGAATCTTGGCGAACCCGACGGTCATGGTGATGGCCGCGCGCTCCAGCTGGCGGTCGATCAGCCTGTCATAGTCGGTAACGATGCCGCCCGCAGTGACCATTTCCAGTGCCGCATTCTTATCGAGCGCAAGAATGCTCCCGGAGGGAACGGCGTTGGTCTTGATCAGCTCGGCACCCAAGGGAGTCACCAGGTGGCCGGTACCGTGGAAGTTCAACCCGGCGGCAGCGTCGCGCAGTTCCTCCAGGGCAAGCAACTGCTGCATGCAATCCGCAGGGGCCAACAGCGTCGTCATCTCAAAGGGATCAAAGGCATTCCAAAGCTGCAACAGATCAGCGTAGGTGATGCCGGCACCGCCCATGCTCACCGCATCAGCCGGTGTGCCGTTGCCGCCGTCGCCGTTAATCAGCACATCAACCGCGTCAGTCAGAAGATTTTTGGCGATTTCAGCGCCGATTTGCCGCAGGGCTACGGTAAACAGGTCAAGGCGGTGAAAGCGGATGGCTTCATAGCTGGCCGAAAGCAGGCGGCCGTGCTTGTTCATCGCGACCAGTTCCCGCTTTGTGAGCACCTTGGTCTCGGGCAGCGGATCGGCTTCGTTGATGGGAAATTCCGGATTGCCCGAACTTGTGGTCACGATGGAACGGTAGTCCAAACCGCTGACCTGTGTGGTCGTCGCCGCGATGCGGGGCAACACGTCGGCGCGTTCCACGCCCTGGCGTACGGCACGGGCAACGTATTCCGGGAAAAGCGTCGCCGTCTCAGCGTTTTGGAAAAACTTTTCCACGCGGTCGCTGCCAATGCCGCTGATGCGGATGCCGAAACGTTTGAGCTGGCGCTCATAAGCATCCAGTTCGCCCAGCGGCGTACCGCGGTACTGTTCGGAGGGGTCGGCGTTTTCCAGGGTGCTGGTAAAGCCCTGCGAAGCGGCATAAAAGCTCTTGTCCAGTTTCAGATTATCAAATGACATATGTTTTTCTCCTCTTTCATGTTTTCATGTGTTGATTTTAAGCCGATCAAGATTGCGTTGGTGTAAGCTTCGTGCTACGAAAGCCGGAACCCTTCATTTTCCGTCGCCGCGCCTTCGCCCGCGCGACAGAGCTGGGGCCGCATGGGGATGATTTTGCCCGCCTGCTTTTCCAGCGCCTGGATGATTGTCTCCAGCTCCCCGGCCGCGAGGCCCTGGAACATTCGGTTGAGCAAACCTTCCTCCAGCCCGGGCAACGCAGTCATCGCGGCGCGGTTTGCCTTGAGCAGAAGGCTGTTTTGGTAGGCGCGCCCCTCCGCCGCCAGCGCTTCCAAGCGCTCCAGGTCGGTTCGCAGCGCCTTGGCAGTGGTGGCGTCCACGTCGAGCTTGCCACCCTCGCGCACACCTTCGTCCAAAAATTTGCGCAGTTCTTCCATTCCTTCGATCCTCCTTTCCGTTTCGATTGCGCCTGCCGCCGGCTTGCGGCTCTTGATCACGCCCGCTCCGGGTTGCGCAGGCACCGCTACGAACGAAAACTCGTAGGCGTCCGTCGGCGCTTCCAGCCGGACGTGGCAGGGAATGCCATCCACGATTTCGCCCTTGCGGTGCGTGCAGCCCTCGCGGCCAAAGGTCTTGCCGCAGGCCGAGCAACGGGTCGCCTTCACCGCGCAGCTGACGCTGACCTCCTTCTTGATGCCCGCGTCGATCTGCCTGCATAGCTCCGCCGTGCTTTCACTGCGCAGCATATAGGCCTTCCCGATCAGGCTGGTATAGGGTTCGCCGAGGGAGGTTTTACGCACGGGATCGGCAAGCACTTGCGTGTCATAAACGCGCATCAGCTGGTCGGCGGCCTTCATGCTGTGGTCAAACAGGCCCGTCTTGCCGATGAAGAGCCCCGCCAGCGCCTCAAGGCTTTCCACGGGGAAACGCTCGCCGTCCCGGTCGATCTCGTTGTCGCAGAGCGTGGCGCGAAAGACGTAGAGCTCCTCCGGCGGCAGCGGCTTGCGGGTCAGGCGGTGGATCAGCGCCAGGTCTTCCGGGCCAGGCGCACAGGGCGCGGCGATTTTTTCCATCTGCTTCAAAATATCCACGGTCACCCTCCTTGCGTTTGATTGTTTGCGATCTCCATCCTGATTTTTTCCGTCTGCGCCCGAAGCAAATCGGCGCGCGCCAACTCCACTTCGTCGGCCAGGGTGATGTCGTCCCAAATGACCTCGCAGCCGGTTTCGCAGCCCCGCAGCCGCAACAGTGTCTGGCAAATCCGCAGGATCACCGGTGTCAGTGTGCGTCGGTAGCTTTCCAGCTCGCTGGTCAGCAAATCGGCCTGCTGGCTGCTCATGCGCTCGGTGGTGGACCACGTCAGACCCAGCAAAAACGGCGGCAGGCCGGTCTTTGCGACGATCTGCTCCAACAGCTGGCGAACCGGGATCTCGCTTTCGGGCAAGGGCGCTTCCGCGCCGATCACGCGGATACCGACATCCCCGGCGGCGATGAAATCGCGGACCCCCGCGCCCTCCTGCATGGCGGTTTCCCACTGCGCGGCCAATTCCTTCACGCGGTCATGGGTATGCACCCGTTCGGCGGGGTCGTTGCCCGGCTTATAGGTGACCGCGAAGCGGACGTTGCCCAGGCGCTCCCAGTTTTGCCCCAGCGTATAGAGGATTTGCAGCAGCACCCCGCTGATGAAGGGCAGTCCCCTGAGCAGGGAATTGCCCGCGAGCGCCCCCGGCGCGGGGTTGAGCACGCTGAGATAGACCAGCGCGGGGCGGGCGACGGGCCGAAGCTGCTGCGGTTCCCCGGTGCAGATTTCGATGTCAATGCCGTTGGCCGCCCGACGCAGCGTGACGCCGTCAAGGGGCGCGTTCCAAAGCGCTGCA
Source organism: Oscillospiraceae bacterium (assembly GCA_031549985.1). Classification (GTDB taxonomy): domain Bacteria; phylum Bacillota; class Clostridia; order Oscillospirales; family Acutalibacteraceae; genus WRMQ01. The sequence continues at coordinate 3,210 of JAVBOZ010000104.1, forward strand.
GGGGAACCGTCTTCGCGCAACACCAATTCGCCCAGGGCGGTGCCGATGGTCAGCAGTTGCTCAAAGTAGGTGGCTACGAAGGCGTGGATGCCATACTGGTTGCCGCCCGAGGGGAGCGTGGCCAGGGTTTCGCCCAGCCAGCGCTCGGCCTGCTCGTCCGCGCATTCCACCCGGAAGCCGCCCAACAACCGAACGAGGTGGAAAATCGCCGCGTCGACCAGCGGGACTGCCTCGCGCAGGCCGTAATAGAGCCGCGCTTCCGCTGCGGGGTAACGCTGTTCGGCCTCCCCGGCAAAGCTGCCAAGCCCCGGGAATTTCCCCGCCAGCATGGGAAAGGGCGGCGACCCGCCCCGGGCAGCCATTGTCAGCGGAGCAGCCATTGTCAGCGGGGCTGCCACCGGCGTGGTCGAACCCGCAGGCGCGGCACGGTTGCGTTTCCGCCATCCGGCGGAAGAATTTGCCATACCAATCATCCCTTCTAGATTCTAGACTTTAGATTGTAGATGTTAGACCTTAGACGTGCAGGGGCAAGGTTTATCAAGAGGCCGTGTGCCTTGCCAGGCTTGCGGGCGACGCCGCCCCTACAATGCTTATCTAAACGCCGCAGGGGGTGTGCTTGGCGCGCGTTATTGCGCCCGGGGTCGTCGCGCGCCCTGCGTAGGGGGCGGCGTCAGGCCGCCCGCAGGCAACGAAACGATGTCGCTGCTTTTTGTCATCTCTTTTAAGTAAAAATTGCAGTACCTTCGTCGTGCTGGGGCAAGGTTTATCATGAGGCGGTGTGCGTTGCCCGGCTTCGGGCGACGCCGCCCCTACAATGCTTATATAAACGCCGCAGGGGGTGCTTGGCGCGCGTTA
>JAVBOZ010000029.1:0-9393 GCA_031549985.1 Oscillospiraceae bacterium
TGCCACAGGCAATGATCGCCCGCCCGTCGTCCGTCTGATGCAAAAGCTCGACCTCGCGCAGAAGTAATTGGCTGCCTTTGACGACGTATACCCCGGTATAGCTCCGCCGCAGCTCACCCTCGCCTTTTTCATGAAACCGCAGGGCGGAGGCCGGTATCTCAAGCCCTTTGTAAGTCGCCAGAATGATTTTCGCCTGGGCTGTGCGCAGGCGAAGCAGCACCTCGTCTTTTTGATCTGCAGCCAGTACCACCACCGCCGTGCCGTTGCCGCCGCGCTGGATGAATTCCACCTTCATCATAAACCGGCGCGCACTTTCCAGCGGGAACTGCACCGCGTAGCGCTGCCCCAGCCGGAGCCTTTGCGCGTCTTCGGCGCGCATGGGTGCCACAACATACCAAACGAAGCCCTTGACCAGCCTGCCCTGCACCCCCGCTGTGGAGTCGGGCGTTTTTTTGCGCAGCGCCGTCCAGGTTTCAGGCGTCAGTTTTTGGAGTGAGGCGGGCGTCAGCACTTCTTCGTAGCCGTCGGCCTGCGCGTAATAATAGCCCGCTTCCGGTGCGTTGTATTGTTGCGTGCGGCTTTCCAGGGCCATCGCCTCGATTTCAGCCAGTTGGCCCTCGACTGCGGCGATCTCCGCCGAAAGGTTCATCTGCCCGCCCAGCGCCGCTTCCATGGTGGTGGAACGGTAAAGAAATTTTTCCTGCGCGGCCGCCAGGGCGTTGAACTCCCCCTGGTCGAATTTTGTCAGCACGTCCAAAAAAGTGTCGTCCACCTGCCTGCGCAGCGCGCGTACGTTGACGGCGTGGTAGTTGATTGCGTCGTCGGATTCTTTCAGCCAGCGCAGCCTCTGCTCCAGTGCGGACTTGCGCAGCAGCGCTTCGGCGTCCTGCTCGTTAGCGCAGGCAACGGCGTATTCCTCGCCACGGGCAACGCGTTCCCCGGATTCCACAAGCGGAACAAACTTCCGCTCGTCACTTTCCCGCAACAGCAGCTCGTCCCGGATCAGCGTCACCTCGGCGTCGATTGTCACGGGGTATTCAACATAGCGGGCCAGTTCCGTCTTTTGCGCGCCGCCGCGGCGAATGGTATAATCCCCCACCACGGCAATGCCCCAGATGGCCAGGATCGCCGCCGCGCAGATGAAGAACGCCTTGCGCCAATGCAGGCGCGCCAGCGCGTGCAGCTGGTTTTCATCCTCCGCAGGTGTTAAAATCTCCGGCTTATTTTTTTCGGAAAGTTTTGTCATGAGGATATCCCTCGTTTCGTAGTCATTTTCCAACGTTTCAGCGCTTCTATCGTATGCTCCGGCACCGTCCATGCCTCATCTTTGGCGGAAACGATTTCGCCCTGCGGGCACTGGGTGCGGAACCAGCTCAGCTGGCGCTTGGCGTAACGTCGGGTCTCCATTTTGAGGCGCTCCAAGGCCTCAGCCAGGGCGCATTCGCCGCGAAAATAGGGTGCGAGTTCCTTATAGCCGATGGCCTGCGCGGCGGTCTCGCCGGTTCTTTGCGCCAAAAACGTCCGCGCCTCCGCCTCAAGCCCCTGTGCCAGCATGGCTTCCACCCGCCGGTCAATGCGGTTATAGAGCAGCGGTCGATTGTCCATCCCCAACAAAAGTGTATAACATTCGTAGGGGCTGGGTTCACGGCGCGAGGCTGCGTTCTGCGCCGTCAGGTTCAGGCCCGCGCCGTGGCACAGTTCCAACGCGCGGACGACACGCTTACGGTCGTTGCGGTGAATCTTAGCCGCTGCGGCCGGGTCCAGGGCCGCCAGCTCCCGCCAAAGCGCGTCGCCGCCTTCGCTTTCGAAGCGTGTGGTCAGAGCTGCGCGCAGAGCGGTGTCCGCCTCCCCCTGGGGGAGCACAAGGTTCTCGCAAACCGCACGGATGTAAAGCCCCGTGCCGCCTACCAATACGGGCAACTTGCCCCGGGCGTAGATTTCGCGGACGGCGGCGTTGGCCAGCGCAGCGTACCGTGCTACCGAAAAGCGCTCGCTCGGTGGCACGATGCCAATCAAATGGTGAGGAACGCCACGCGTCTCTTCGGCGCTTGGTTTGGCTGTAGCGATTTCCATGCCTTGATAGACCTGCATAGAATCCGCCGAAACAACCTCGCCGCCCAGCGCCAGGCAGAGCCGCACGGCCTGCGCGGTCTTGCCGCTGGCCGTTGGCCCCGCCAACACCAGCAACGGGATTTTTTCAGCGGCCAAAGCGTTTTTCCAGCTCCTTTCGGCGCAGGGTGACTGTCACGGGCCGCCCGTGGGGGCAGTGGGTGATCTCCGGCAGCGCCAGCAGCTTCTCAACGAAGTGCTCGCGCTCCTCCGCCGTCGTGGGATCGCCCGCCTTCACCGCCGCCCGGCAGGCTGCCGAATGGAAGATCCAGTCCAGCGCCTGGGTATCAATCTCGCCGCGCCGCTCAAGCAGGTAACCGGCGATTTCACGCAGTTCGTCGGCAAGGTTCGCGCCCACCAGCAGCAGAGGGCATTCGCGCAGCAGCAGGGTGCCGCTGCCGAATTCCTCCAGCAAGTAGCCGGCCGTTTCCAGCAGTTCGAGGTTATCCAGCAGCGCGGCGCTCTCCTCCCGGCTCAGGTGCAGAGGGAGCGGTTCAAGCAGCAGCTGGCGCTGCGTTCCCGCGTCGGTATGTTCGGCCCGTAGTTTCTCGTATAACATCCGCTCGTGGGCCGCGTGTTTATCAATCAATAGCAGTTCGTCGCCCCGTTCGACAACAAAATAGGTGCGGAACGCTTCGCCCAATACGCGCGCGGGGGCGGATACCTCCGGTGCGAAAAAGGCCGTCTGTTCCGGTTGTGCTTTCGGCGCGGCGGGCGCGGGTATCACCTGCCGCAGCAGGGAGGGCGCTTCGTCTCGGACGGGCAGCGGGTTCAGCCCCGCGCCGCCGTCACGCAAAACGGGCGCTGCAAAGGGCTGCTCGCGCTCGGGCGCGATGTATTGCGGACGTGGTTCAGGCTGCGTAAATTGCGTTAATGCAGCGACGCGCGGCGCGGGCGTCGGCAGAGGTTGCCCGGCAAAGACGGCTCCGCCATTCAGCGCGCCCAGCGCGGCGTTGCGCACCGCCAGAAACACCGGGCGCTCGTCCGCAAAACGCACCTCAGTCTTGGCAGGATGCACGTTGATGTCCGCGCAGCCGGGCGGGATGGTAATATACAGCACGCAAGCCGGATGCTTGCCAGTCGGGATACTGCGCTTATAGGCCTCTTCCAGAGCGGCCGAGGCCGCCGGGCAGCGAATGCTGCGGCCATTCAGGAAAAAATATTGCTGGTTGCGGTTGGGCCGGGCGGCGGAGGGCGTACTGACAAGGCCGCTGACTTCACAGGCTTCATAGGCTCCGCTGACGCCCAGCATCTGCTCAAAGAAGGCCTTGCCCAGCACAGCCCGCACGGCATTGCCGGGCGTCATGGCATTGCCGGGGGAACCGCCGCCGGGGCTGCGGAACACCTCTTTGCCTTCGCGCACAAAGGCGATCGCAACGTCGGGGCGCGAAAGCGCAAGGCGCTCCAATATGGCGGCGACCGCGTTGCCTTCCGAAACATCTTTTTTGAGGAACTTCATCCGCGCCGGGGTGTTGAAGAAGAGGTCGCGCACGGTGATCGTCGTCCCCAGGGGGCAGCCCGCTTCGTCCGGGCCTTCGGCCTCGCCGCCGTCAATGGCGTAGCGCGCGCCGATCTCCGTGCCTGCTACGCGGCTGAGCGCCTCCACCCGCGCCACGGCGGCGACGGAGGGGAGTGCCTCACCCCGAAAGCCAAGGGTAAGGATCGCGTCCAGGTCGTCTGACTCCCTGATCTTGCTGGTGGCGTGGGGCAAAAAAGCCGTGGGCAACTCCGCCGCGGGAATCCCGCAGCCGTTGTCAGTCACGCGGATGTATTTCACGCCACCGCTGCGGATCTCCACCGTGATGGAGGTGGCCCCGGCATCAAGTGCGTTTTCGCAAAGTTCCTTGACCACCGAAGCCGGGCGGTCGATGACCTCGCCCGCAGCAATCAATTCCGCTACGCGCTTGGGTAAAACCTGAATGTTGGGCATGGGTCGCTTGCTCCTGTTTTGTATAATAATACTACCCCTTGATAAAAATCCTTGCATCGTTCCGGTCTTTCGTCTGTACCGCGTTGTTATCGTCCTTGACAGGCGCCAGCCTGCCTGTGTCCTCTGCCTAGCGGTACAAACGAAATCCTCGAAACGCTTGCAACGCTTTTTATCAAGGAATAGTATAAATGGCTGGGGTGATTTCGGAAGCGGCAGGCCTGTTCTCCGGACATCCACTGTCGAATCAACCGAACGCCTTCGCTTGTTTAACGATATCGTAAAGTTTTGTCAAGGCTTCCAAGGGTGTCAGCGTGTCAAGTTCAACGCTTTGCAGCGATGAAACAAAATCGGCCAATTGTAGGGACTGTAAAGTAGTTTCACTTTCCGAAAGCGACAGCGTTTCGGCCGCTGATTCGACGGCAATTTCCATATCATAGAGTGCGGCCTGGCCGGTCGCGCGCAACTTAGCCCGCTCCTGTTCTTCCAACTCCCGCAGAATCGCCCTGGCCCGGCGGATCACCGTCTCCGGTACGCCCGCCAGCTTGGCTACTTCGACGCCGTAACTGCCGTCCGCCGCGCCGCGCACGATGCGCCGCAAAAAGGTAATGTCGTCGCCGCGCCGTTTGACCGCCACGGCGAAATTCCGCACACCCGCGATGCCGCCTTCCAGTTCCGTCAATTCGTGGTAGTGGGTGGCAAAGAGGGTCTTCGCGCCCAGGCGGCGGGGGTCGGCGGCGTGTTCAAGCACGGCCCGGGCGATGCTCATGCCGTCGAAGGTAGAGGTGCCGCGCCCGATCTCGTCAAAGATCAGCAGACTCTTCGGCGTGGCGTCTTTTAAAATCTGTGCCACTTCCTTCATCTCGACCATGAAAGTGCTTTGGCCGCTGGCAAGGTCATCCGAAGCCCCAACGCGGGTGAAAATGGCGTCGGCCATACCGATGGTCGCCCGCTCCGCCGGAACAAAGGAACCCACCTGCGCCATCAGGGTAATCAGCGCCACTTGGCGCATATAAGTCGACTTGCCCGCCATATTGGGGCCGGTGATCACTGCGCAGCGGCAGTCTTTTCGGTTCAGCGCCGTGTTATTGGATACGAAAGGCGCGCCGTCCAGCATCAGTTCGATTACGGGGTGGCGGCCCTCGATGATTTCGATTTCGTCGCCGTCGTTGACCTCGGGGCGGCAGTAATTCCGCGCGGCGGCCACTTCAGCCAGGGAGCACAGCACATCCAGCTCCGCAGCGGCGCCCGCGCTGCGCCGCACCCGGCGATATTGCCCGGCCAGTTCTTCGCGCAGCTGCGTAAAAATCTCAATTTCCAGCTTGACGATGCGCTCGCCCGCCCCCAGTACGCGCGCTTCCAGCTCCTTTCGCTCAGGGGTAATGTATCGCTCGCAGTTGGCTAGCGTCTGTTTGCGTATGTAGTGCTCCGGTACCAGTTCTTTATAGGCGTTGCTAACTTCGATATAATACCCAAACACCCGGTTGAAGCCGACCTTCAGCTTCTTGATGCCCGTGGCGTCCTGCTCCTTGTTTTGAATGCCGACCAGGCCGCCCTTACCGTCTTTTTCAAGGGCGCGCAGCTCGTCCAGTTCCGCGCAATAACCTTCGCGGATCATACCGCCTTCACGGATGGTCGCGGACGGATTTTCAGTCAACGTGGCGTCGATCAATCTGCACATGTCGTCCAAGGGGTCGATTTCGCCGCGCAAGCGGGTCAAAAGCTCCGAACGGGCGGGGGCAAGGGCAGCCTTCAGCCCCGGCAGCAGCGCCAGCGAGGCCGACACGGCCTGTATCTCACGGGCATTGGCGCTCTGATAAACCACCCGCGCCATCAGCCTTTCAAGATCGTGCATTTCGGATAAAAGCTCGAGAACATCCAGCCGCAGTTCGGATACCTGCACCAGCTCTTCGACGGCGGATTGTCGGCGGGTGATACGCGGCAAATGGGTCAGCGGACGCTCAAGCCAGGCGCGCAGCAGGCGCTTGCCCATGGCGGTGCGGGTCTTATCCAACACCCAGAGCAGGCTCCCGCGCTTCTCGCGCCCGCGCATGGTCTCGCAAAGCTCAAGGTTGCGGCGCGAAGAGGCGTTCAGGCGCATGAACTGGCTTTCGCCGTAGCATTCCACCTGGCGGATGCTGCACTGCCCCTCCCGCTGCAATTGCCGCAGATAGCCCAGTGCAGCGCCCAGTGCGCGTTTAGCGGCCGGTTCTTCGTCCAGCCCCATCTGCCGCCGGGCATCCGCGCCCATCCCTGCCTGCGCAAAGTGGCGCATCAGCTCAGCCTCGCAGGCAGCGGGGTCAAAGGCTTCTTCCGCGAGCGTCTCCGCCGTCGTGAGGCCGATTTGCGCCAAATAGTCGCGCAGGCGTTTTTCAGCCGCCGCGCCGGGGCTGAGCAGGATTTCGGAGGGCACAAACTTAGCCAGCTCATTGATAATCTTGCCCGGCAGGTCGGGCGGCTGCAGCACCGCGACCTCCGCCAGTCCGGTGGAGACGTCGGCAAAACACAGCCCTGCGCAGTCCGGCTCCAACAGGACGCAGCAGAGGTAATTGTTGCGGCCTTCGTCCAGCATCTGGCTTTCGAACACCGTGCCGGGGGTGATCACGCGGATCACCTCGCGTTTGACCAGCCCCTTGGCAAGGGCGGGGTCCTCCACCTGTTCGCAGATGGCGATTTTGTAGCCTTTGGCCACGAGCCGGGCGATATACGAATCGACGCTGTGAAACGGCACACCACACATGGGGGCGCGTTGTTCCTGCCCGCAGTCCCGCCCGGTCAGCACCAGATCAAGTTCCCGGGAGGCCAGTAGCGCGTCGTCGAAAAACATCTCATAAAAATCGCCCAGGCGGTACATCAGAATGGCATCCGGGTATTGCTTTTTGATTTCCCGGTATTGCTGCATCATTGGCGTTAGCTCGGCCATGTTTCGCGTTCACCCCCACGTTGCCGGTGTGATATTTCTGGTCAGCTGCAGCCCTTGCAACCGCCGCAGTCGCCACCGCAGCCGCAGCCCGCCGCCTGCGGTTCATATGTCGCAGGGTCTTCCCCCTGCGCTGCGCCCGCGAGAATGCCCGTGACGCGTTGCAGCAGGGCTTCCATACGCCCGGCGGCGGCCTGATAGGCCTGCATATTTTCGTTTTCCATAACCTCATTGTAAAGCGCCTGGAACGCTTCGTTATAGCGGTCCATCGCCGCCTCATCGGCATGGTCGCCCTTGGCGGCTTCGTGGCTGTATTGCATGCGCAGCAGTTCCAGCCGGTGCATCATTTCGCCCAGGGCCTCATCTGCGTCGTTGGTCTCGCGCGCCGCCACCCAGGCGGTGTATTCGGGGGTCAGCTGCAATGCCGCTGCCAAGGTGCGGGTCAGTTGTTCGACGGTCTGCATGTGTGTCTCCTTGTTCTGAAAAAAATAGTTCTTTTTGAAGTAATTTTTGTGTTAGAGTGCGGGAGCGGGAAGATGCGTCGCCCCGCCTTACCTAGACCAGTTCCCCATCCAGCAGCCAGTTGGACGCCTTGGTTACCTTTACGTTGACGAACTGCCCAATCAGGTTTTCGGCGCCGTCAAACTCAACCACCTTGTTGCCCTCGCTGCGGCCCGCCAGCGCCAGTCGCTTGCCCGTCCCCTCGCAGAGCAGGCGCAGGCAGCGCCCCACCATTTCACCGCTGCGGCGGGCCGCGACGCCCTCCTGCAAAGCCGTCAATGCCTGGAAGCGACGCACCTTTTCGGTGTGCGGCACGGGGTCTTCCATCCGGGCGGCGCGTGTGCCCTCCCGGGGGGAATAGATAAAGGTAAACAGTGAGGTATATTCCACCCGTTCTACCAAACGAAGCGTATCTTGAAACTCCGCTTCAGTTTCGCCGGGGAAGCCGACAATGATGTCGCTTGTCATCGAAAGGCCGGGCATACGCTTACATGCTTCTTCAGCCAGGGCAAGATATTGCGCCGCCGTATAGCCCCGGTTCATCTCCCGCAGCACCCGGTCGTTCCCGCTTTGGATCGGCAGATGCAGGTGCCGGGCGATGTGCCGCCCTTGCGCCATTGCGTCCAGTAGTGCGGGCGAACAGTCCTTGGGGTGCGAGGTCATGAAACGCAGCCAATAGTCGCCCTCGATGGCGTCGATTGCGCGCAGCAAGCGCGGGAAATCCCAGGCCTCGCCGCGCTCATCTTCCGCCCGGTAGGAATTGACGTTCTGCCCGAGCAGGGTAATCTCTTTGCAGCCGGAGGCGATGATTTCACGCGCCTCGGTAAGAACATGCTCCGGCTGACGGCTGCGCTCGCGTCCGCGCACCAGCGGCACAACGCAGTAGGAGCAGAAGTTGTCGCAGCCATACATCACCGGCAGCCAGGCTTTATATTCGCTTTCGCGCCGCACGGGCAGCCCTTCGGCGATCGCGCCGGGGCTTTCGGCGGTCTGGTAGACCTTGCGCCCGCCCGCGTAAAGCTGATAGAGCAGTTCGGGCAGCTGATGGATGGCGTGGGTGCCGAAGACAAGGTCGATGAAGGGGAAATGCGCCCGTAATTTTGCCGCTACGTGTGCCTGCTGCACCATGCAGCCGCAAAGGCCGACACGCCGTTGGTTTCCGGCCTGCCGCCACTGTTTGAGCCGTCCGATGTTGCCGATGGCGCGGTCCTCGGCGTGCTCCCGCACCGCGCAGGTATTGTATAGGCAAAGGTCGGCCTCTTCCGGAGCTTCAGCCAACGCGAAGCCGCATTGCTCCAGCAGCCCGCGGATGCGCTCGGAATCCGCTTCGTTCCCCTGGCAGCCAAAGGTGCGCACGAACGCCTTCGGTTCGCGGCCAAAACGCGGCGCGAGAATTTCACGCACCATCGCGGCATATTCCCGCTGCCGCCGCAGCTCCGCTTCCGGAACCGCCCCGGGGTTCACCGTCGGCATAGCCCACTCCATTCTATCAATATAAAAAACATTATATCAAATAAACGCACGAGACGCAAGCCATTCGCGGGCAGAAAACCCAAATTCGTATAAAAATAATCACAAATCAAGCGGATGAATGAATGTTTGCACGGCCTACTCATGGATATTTGAAGATGGCGAAAACGCATAATTATTCGCAAAAATGGAACCGGGAAAAGCCCGGCGACATAAAATGAATTGAAATATACTATTTGTTCCTAATTCGGTTCACGCATAGAATTTCTTCGAAATTCAGAAAGGTATGGATTTTACGATGGAAGAGCACATCACATATCCATGGGAAGCCGCAGCATCCGAAACGTCACAGGCCGTGCCCTACCCGAAACCATTGGCTGAATCCTATGAAGCGCAAGTGCTTAACGCGCAGGCGCAGAGCGCCGCACCGCCCCACAGGCAGCGCGGAGCCCTGCAGCCTCCGCCT
>JAVBOZ010000001.1:0-7129 GCA_031549985.1 Oscillospiraceae bacterium
CTTCGCGGAGCTCTGCCCGAAAGCCGTCGAGCAATACGCCGATTTGAAACTGTAACATATCTTTCCTCCTGCCTATATTTCACGCATTAAAGAATCTTTCAATAAATAAAAGTATAAGGGTTCGTACGGAAGTTGTCAAGGGGCATTTTTGGCCACCTTGGCCGCATATATCTCCCTTATACCGCGCCGCGCGCGGCGGGATGGAGGATCGTTTGATGGATACCTGCCCGGAATACCGCATCTATTTCGCGGCGCAAAAGGTGCTGCAGCTTTATCGCCAGTTGCCTGAGGCTTGCGTCGTTATCCAAAAATCCAGCCGGAGTAAAAGTCAGCATAGCTCGGTCGATTTTCACCGCCCTCACCCCGGCGACGACGAAGAGCTGAAACATTGCTTCAGCCCCACGCACATCGGGCTGGATAGTTCGACCAATTGCCATGGGGAATCGGTCTTTGAAAAGAACGAGATGTTCCAGCTGCGGCGTGTGTTGCGCTGTCTGCGTCGGTCGGGGCGGCTTTGCGCGATTGCCGGGCGCTGCGCTGCCGTACCCGGGCAGTTCTATTCATTTTGCGCTTCCTTTACGGCGGAGCAAAGCTCCCAACAACAGTCCGGCGTATTGCTGCGCTCGGTTGATTTGTCCTGTGGGCAGGAACTGCGGCTCTTTTGCGAGGAGGACTGTTTCTACGGCGCGGATTGCTACGCCGCTTCCCTCTTTGCCTGGGAAGACGGAGGGGCTCTGCCGCTGGCGGGTGTGATGCTCTGCCTCACCTCCAACGGCTGTTTTACCGCCGGGTTACCGCTCTTTCTGGCAATTCGGAACAATCCGTGAATTTACGAAAAAGTACTTGACAAATTCATTTTGACAATGTTTAATTATAAGCGTAGGCGTGCGCCAGCCGCATAGGCTTTTCATATTAATTTTCAGAAGAGAAGAAAGAGAGGAAAACGGGATGATTTTCGAGCAAGTGCAAAAAATTATTTGCGAACAATTTGACTTGGAGCCGGAGCAGGTCACTGAGGCTACCACGCTGGAGGATGTCGACGCCGACAGCCTGGATATTTATGACCTTGCCCAGAGCCTGGAAAGCGCGTTTGACGTGGAATTCCATGAGGAGGATCTGGAGGATCTCAAGAGTGTGGGCGACATCGTGCGCTTTATTGAGAATAACTAAACGATTGAGAGTTTTTTGATATGGCTGAAAAGCAGAAGAAGCAAGTGGAAGAGATTACCTCAATGGAGGATGATTTCGCCCAATGGTACACCGACGTGGTCAAAAAAGCGGAGCTGGTGGAATATACCAGCGTCAAAGGCTGCATGGTGATCCGGCCCTACGGCTACGCGATCTGGGAAAATATTCAGCGCATCCTTGACGGTATGTTTAAGGCGACGGGGCATGAAAATGTTTATATGCCCTTGTTTATCCCCGAAAGCTTGCTGGAAAAAGAGAAGGATCACGTGGAGGGCTTCGCGCCCGAGGTAGCCTGGGTTACCCACGGTGGCAAGGAACCGCTGGAAGAGCGCCTTTGTGTGCGCCCGACTTCCGAGACGCTCTTTTGTGAGCATTATGCCCACATCGTGCAATCTCACCGCGACCTGCCGAAGCTCTATAACCAATGGGTCAGCGTCGTCCGCTGGGAAAAGACCACCCGCCCCTTCTTACGCACCCGGGAGTTTCTGTGGCAGGAGGGTCACACTTGCCACGCCACAGCAGAGGAAGCCTGGCAAGAGACGCGGCAAATGCTGGACATTTATGCCCGGTTCTGCGAGGAAAGCCTGGCGATCCCTGTGATTAAAGGCCCCAAGACCGAGAGCGATAAATTTGCCGGGGCAGTCAGTACGCTCGCGATTGAAGCGCTGATGCACGACGGCAAGGCGCTGCAGGCGGGCACCAGCCATTATTTTGGCGACGGCTTCGCCAAAGCCTTCGGGATTCAATACAGTAACAAAGAAAACACACTGACCTACCCCCATCAGACTTCTTGGGGGGTAACGACCCGGCTCATCGGTGCGATCATCATGGCCCACGGGGATGATAACGGCCTTGTGCTTCCCCCCGCCGTGGCCCCCATTCAGGTTGTCGTTGTGCCCATCGCTTCCCATAAACCCGGTGTATTGGAGGCCGCCCGCGAATTGGCGGGGCGCATCGGCGCTTTTGCGCGGGTGAAAATCGACGAGAGCGACAATTCGCCGGGCTGGAAGTTCGCTCAATATGAGATGCAGGGCGTTCCCCTGCGGCTGGAATACGGCCCACGAGATATTGAGCAGGGACAATGCGTCCTTGTTCGGCGGGATAACGGCGAAAAAACCACTGTGCCCCTGGCAGAACTTGAGGCCACGATCCCCGCCCAATTGCAGGCTTTACACGATTCGTTGCTGCAAAAGGCGAAAGATAACCGCGAACGCCACACCTACCGCTGCGCGAGCCTGGAGGAAATCAAGCAGGCGCTGCGTGAAAACGGCGACGGCTTCGTTTACGCCATGTGGTGCGGCGAAGAGGCCTGTGAGGACGGCGTCAAAGAGGCGACGGGCGTCGGTTCTCGCTGCATCCCCTTTGATCAGGAGCAAATCGCAGATACCTGCGTGTTCTGCGGCAAGCCCTCCCAACATATGGTATGTTGGGCCGTCGCCTATTAAGGAAACAATATTTTGTTGCATTTTGGCGCAAATAGTGGTATCATAGGAGCAGGAAGGAGGTTTGATGCGTATGGATAACACAACTGCGGCCTGGGTGATTTGGCTGATTCTGCTGGTTGGCGCTCTTGTGCTGGAATCGATTTCCATGCAGCTGTTTTCGGTCTGGTTCGCTGCGGGGGCTCTGGCCGCGCTGATTGCCAGTCTGCTTGACGCGCCCGTCTGGCTGCAAGTGACGCTGTTCATCGTCGTGACAGCCGCCAGCCTAGCAGCGACGCGGCCCCTGGTTAAAAAGCTGCACAGCAAAATTCAACCTACCAACGCCGATCGTTATTTGGGCCGTACCGGCATCGTTATTGAGGAGATCGACAACCGCAAGGCGACCGGTCAAATTAAGGTCGACGGCTCCATTTGGACTGCGCGCAGCCTTGGTGAAGGCGACGTCATCGCCATTGATCAGCTGGTGCAGGTCAAGGAAATTCAGGGCGTGAAGGCGATGGTGGCGAGGGTCGAATCTGCGGTCGAAGCGAAGGATACGGTGACTGTCTGACCGGGCATTATGTAAGGAGGATGATTTGGAATGGAATATGGGATTTGGATCGTATTGGGCGGATTGCTTATTTTGGCAATCATTTTCATTGTTGCAAACATTCGCATCGTGCCGCAGTCCGTCGCCTTTGTCGTTGAGCGCTTGGGCGCATATAAAGAGACCTGGCAGACCGGACTGCACGTAAAGATCCCGCTGATTGACCGCATTGCCAAACAGGTCTCGCTGAAAGAGCAAGTGGCGGATTTCAAGCCGCAGGCAGTGATCACCAAGGATAACGTGACGATGCAGATCGACACCATCGTCTTCTTCCAGATCACCGACCCGAAGCTCTATTGCTACGGCGTAGACCGCCCACTGATGGCGATCGAGAATCTGACGGCCACAACCCTGCGCAACATCGTCGGCGACTTGGAGCTGGATCAGACTCTGACTTCGCGCGACACCATCAACGCGCGCATTCGCGTGATCATTGACGAAGCGACCGACCCCTGGGGCATCAAGGTCAACCGCGTGGAACTCAAGAGCATCATGCCGCCGCGTGAAATCCAGGACGCGATGGAGAAGCAGATGAAGGCCGAGCGCGAACGCCGCCAGGTCATTCTGCGCGCCGAAGGCGACAAGGCTTCCAAGGTTTTGACGGCTGAAGGCGAAAAGGAAAAGAACATCACTGAGGCAGAGGGTGAAAAGACGGCGGCGATTCTCCGCGCCGAAGCCCGCAAAGAAGCCCGCATCCGCGAAGCTGAGGGCGAGGCGGAAGCCATCCTTTCGGTGCAAAGGGCGCGCGCGGAAGCAATTCGGATGATCAACGAAGCCGCGCCGGGCGAGGGCGACATTACTTTGCAATCGCTTGAAGCCTTTACCAAAGCCGCTAACGGCCAGGCGACTAAGATCATCATCCCCAGCGAGATTCAGGGCATTGCCGGATTGGCCAAGGGCGTTATTGAAGCGGTGAAGTAACTGTTTTCATAAAAAAAATCCGGGAGCTTGTTTGCAGCAGGCTCCCGGTTCTTACTCTTGACGCAACAGGAGGCGCGGATGACAGGTGAATTTTCGATGCGCTGGATCGGGCAAGGGGGATACGCCCTGCGCTGCAACGGCAGAGAAGTTTTCATCGACCCCTATCTTTCGAATCTAGTGGAGCGGCTGGAAGGCTTGAAACGACTTGTGCCGCCGCCCTTTTTGCCGCATGAGGTGAAGGCGGATTTCTTTCTTGTGACGCATGATCATATCGACCACCTTGACACCGACCTGATCAGCGCGATGCCCCGCGAAGGCGTGCGTTTTCTTTGCCCCGAGAGCTGTGTTCCCGCGCTGCTGGCGCTTGGTGTCGCAGCATCACAGATCACCGTTCTGCGCCGTGGCGGAGCACTGGATTTCGACGGCTTTTCCGTCGAGGCACACTACGCCAACCATACGCCTGACAGCGTGGGCTATTGCGTCGCCTGCAACGGCATGCGCCTCTATGTTACCGGCGACACGCTTTATGACGCCGAAGTTGGCGCAAACGCCCGGGCGGACGTGATCTGTTGTTGCATCAATGGCCGCTGGGGCAATATGAATGCAGCCGAGGCGGTGGAGGTAGCGCTGCGCTCCGGCGCGGCGCTGGCGATTCCCAACCATTATGGCATGTTTGCCGAGAATACGGCAGACCCCGCTGTGTTCATGCGCCTGGCGCATGCGAAGGGGCTGCGCAGCTATGCGATGGCGCACGATGAGAAAATTGATTTGGCCCATGCCATCGCGTAGTCTTGGCATTGCCGTCCACATCATTGTTTTTAAGACGGGAGGCTGCAAAATGACTTTACATGAAAAACTGATTCTGAAGCACTGGGACTTTATCAAAAAGAAGGACGACGCACGCATCGCATCGCTACAGCCCACAAAAGGGATCGAGGAAATACGGGATATCGCCTACATCGCGGACGGACACAGGGGCCATCTGCTGGATATCTATTACCCGCAAGGGACAGAAACGCCGCTGCCTTTGATCATCGACATCCATGGCGGCGGGTTTATGTATGGATATAAAGAGCTGAACAAGCCGTATAATCTGTATCTTGCCAGCCTGGGCTTTGCCGTCGTCAGCCTGAGCTATCGCCTTGCGCCGGAGGTGCGTTTTATCGACCAAGTACGCGACCTTTCCGCAGCGCTGCGCTGGGTCGCTGAAAATGGTGCCGCGTATCCCTGCGACATGGAGAACGTCTTCGTTACCGGTGACTCCGCCGGTGGCCTGTTTGCCATGTTGCTGCCGTTGACGGAACAAAGCCCGGCACTGCGTGAGGTATTCGGTATCCAGGCCAGCGGCCTAAAAATCCGCGCGATCGGCCTGGTCTCGGGCGCGCTCGCTATGACGAAGGGGGTAGTGCAAGCGCTGCTGGTAAAACCCATCTTTGGCCCGGACTACAAAGAACAACAAAGTTACCGTTGCCTGGATATGCGCGGCATCCCTGACCTTGAAAAGCTGCCCCCCTGTTACATGGTCACAAGCAAACAGGATTTTGTGCGCGGGCACAGCCTCGAATTCGCGCAAATTCTGCGGGAACGGGGCCTTACCTATGAGCTGCACGATTGGCCAAAAGTCAAAGGAAAACGGCTGGATCATGTGTTCTGCGTACTCTACCCAACAATGGAAGAGAGCGTCGTGACCAGCGGGGAGATGACAGACTTTTTCAGGCGGCATCTGCGGCGCGAGCGAGTGGCCGCGCGGGAATAATAAATAAAACGGGTGGCCGAGAATGGTCACCCGTTTATTTTGCTTCACAAGGCTTATACTTGGAGCATCCCGGTTGCACCCCGGAGTTCCAAGGCATCATATGGCTGCGCCGGGAAGACCAGCGCGCTGCCCGCGTATACGCCGCCATCGGCAAATATTTCAATGACGGAGCGGTCAAACACTGCACGCATGTGAATTGGCCCTTCCATCAGGCGTGGTTGTTCCGCGCGCGGGTAGGGCAAATGGCCGGTGCTCTCGCGGTCGATGAAAAACACACCGCCGTCGCAGCCGAAGGCAAGGCGTTCGCCCGCGCCGTTCGAAAACGCCGCCTCAAAATCGCCCTGCGCCTTCAAATCAAGGACGAAGGTCTCGCCTGGCAACCGGGCAGCGCCCTTCACCTCACCTAGCGTGCGCAGAGCCGGAAGCACTGGCTGGGCTGCCAGCCGCAGGCCCTGGCGCGTCTGCGCCAGCGAAAGCCTGCGTGCGAGGGTCATGCAACCGCGCCAATTCGCGGCGGGTATCCGCGCGGCGTAGGCCCAATTGCCTGCCCAGCCGATCTGCGTCGGTTCCGCGCCGAAGAAAGTCACGGCGGCGTAGTTATCCTGCCCCGCGTCGAGCAGAAGCGGCTCTGCCGCCAAAATAGTCTGTTGAAAGACGCGGCCATCGAACTCGCCGAGGAAATACTGCATTTTGCCGCCGCCTTCGATGGCTGGCAGGCCCATGCTGGCCGTCAGTACCCAGAGGGTTTTTCCGTTCGGCGCGGGGAGCGCAAACAGGTCGGGGCACTCGAAAATGCCGCCCATGCGGTTCTCCGCCCTGCCAAAGGTACCTGTCTTCTCCCAGCGCAACAGGTCGTCGGAATGATAGAACAAAAGCGCGTCGCCCGCCGCAAGCACCATGCTCCAGCCGCCCAGAACTTCGTTGGGGAAAACCTTCGGGTCGCGAAAATCTCGCAGCCCTGGGTTTGCGATCACCGGGTTGCCCGCGTATTTCTTAAAATGAATGCCATCTTCTTAAATGGCTACGGACTGCTGCTCCGTCTCGCCATGATGCGTGAAAAACGCCGCTGTCCTCCCCTGCCCCGTCACCGCGCTCCCGGAATAGATGATCCCCAGTTCGTCCGGCGAAATCGCCAGCCCCAAATCGCGCCAGAAGATCAGGTCGTCCGATATAGCGTGCAGCCAATGCATGGGGCCGGGCACCGGGCCTTGCTCCGGGTCAAGCGGCGTATGCTGG
>JAVBOZ010000137.1:0-13780 GCA_031549985.1 Oscillospiraceae bacterium
GGCCGCGACGCTGGAACAGGGGCGCGAGCTGGCGGCGCTGGCGGCCGAAAAAGGGCTGCTGCTGGGCGGCGCGCCGGATACCTTTCTGGGCGCGGGCATCCAGGGCTGCCGCAAACTGATTGAGCAGGGCCTGATCGGCGCGCCCATCGGCGGCGCGGCGCGGATGATCTGCCACGGTCATGAGACATGGCACCCCGACCCAGAGTTCTATTACCGCGCACCGGGCGGCGGCCCGATGCTCGATATGGGCCCCTACTATGTCACGGCGCTGGTCAACCTGCTGGGGCCGGTGGCTTCGGTTATGGGCATGGTCAAGAGCGAATACCCCACGCGCACCATCACCAGCGAGCCGTTGAACGGCACGGTCGTTCAGGTGGATTGCCCCACGTATGAAGTCGGCCTGATCCGCTTCAAAAGCGGCGCGTTGGTCTCAATCATCACGACCTTTGACGTGTATTCCATGGCGGGCCTGCCCTGCATCGAGATTTACGGAACCCATGGCAACATGGAAGTGCCCGACCCCAACGGCTTCGGTGGAGAAATCCGCATCAAAATCGGCGAATCAAACAATCCCGGGAATGTTGCGCCGGGCGGCGGCAACTGGATCCCCATTGACAGCCCCTTCTGCTGCTACGAGGATAACAGCCGCGCCCTCGGCCTTGCGGATATGGCAAAGGCGCTTGAAACGAATCGCGCCCCCCGTGCGGGTGTGCAGCAGACTCTGCATGTGCTCGAGATCCTGACCGCGTTCCGCCGCAGTAGCGAGACGGGGCAGGAAATCGCGATCGAGTCGTCGTTCGCGTTGCAGGCTGCGATGCCGATCGTGGGCGAAGAAGGTGTATTCGAAGCCTAATAAAGTGACACAGAATTGCCTGGGTGCGGCATGCCGTGCCCAGGTTGCCTAATTATAAACCAATCAATGAGGTGCAAAATGAAAGCTTATTTTCCGTCCATTCCCGTTATTTCATATGAAGGCCCCAAGGGCAAGAACCCGCTTGCGTTTCACTTTTATGACCCCGCCGAGGTGCTGCGCGGCAAGACCATGAAGGAGCATCTGCGCTTTGCGATGAGCTATTGGCACACGATGTGCGCCGAAGGTGCCGATATGTTTGGCGTGGGCACCCTGCGCAAGGATTACGGCCAGAGCGACCCCATGGCCTCCGCCATCGCGAAGGCCGAGGCTGCGTTTGAGCTGATGCAAAAGCTGGACCTGGCTTTTTATTGCTTCCACGACCGCGACATCGCGCCTGAGGCGGGCACTCTGGCCGAGACCAACGCCCGGCTTGACGCCGTTGCCGACCGGCTGTTTGACCTCCAGGCAGAAACGGGCATCCGCCCGCTTTGGGGGACGGCCAACCTCTTCAGCAACCCCCGCTATCAAAACGGCGCGGCGTCCTCCTGTTCGCCGGAGGTCTTCGCCTTTGCCGCCGCGCAGGTCAAAAAGGCTATTGAGCTGACGGCGCGTCTGGGCGGCGAAGGGTACGTTTTCTGGGGTGGGCGTGAAGGCTATGAGACGCTGCTCAACACAGATTATGCGCTGGAGCAGGAGAACATCGCCCGGCTCTTCACCATGGCGCGGGATTACGCCCGCAGCATCGGCTTTAAAGGCCCATTTTATATTGAGCCCAAGCCCCGCGAGCCAATGAAACACCAGTATGACTATGACGCCGCCACGGCCATCGGGTTTTTGCGCAAATATGGACTGGAAGGCGATTTTAAGCTCAACGTCGAGGCCAACCACGCGACCCTGGCCGGGCATACCTTCCAGCACGAGCTGCGCGTAGCGCGGGAGGAAGGCTTCTTCGGCTCCATCGACGCCAACATCGGCGACCCGCTGTTGGGTTGGGATACCGACCAGTTCCCGACCAATGTCTATGACGCTGCGCTGGCGATGCGTGAGGTTTTGCAGGCGGGCGGGTTCACCACGGGCGGTCTGAACTTCGACGCGAAGGCCCGCCGGGCGTCCAACAGCTTTGAAGACCTCTTCCAGAGCTACATCGCCGGGATGGATGCCTTTGCCCTTGGCCTGCGCGTGGCCGTGAAGCTTGAAGAGGACGGGCGTTTGGACGCGTTCGTAAAAGAGCGTTACGCGGGCTATATGACCGGGCTGGGCGCGGAAATTATGAAGAATAGGGCGACGCTGGAAACGCTGGAAACCTGGGCGCTGGCGCAGGGTGATGTCGCGACCACGAGCGGCCGGCAGGAATACCTGGAAGCGGTGCTCAACAGCGTCCTGTTCGGATAATAGGGGGGGGAGGCTCCCCGCCTGTTTGGGCGAGATGAACACCAAAAAGGAGGCAACCCATGCACCCTGACCCCATATTCATTGGCCTTGACATTGGCACATCAAGCTGCAAGGCTCTCGCGATTGACGCGCAGGCCCGTCTTTTGGGCAGTTCGGCGGCGGAATACCCCTGCCTGACCCCACAGCCGGGCTGGAGCGAACAAAACCCGGCCGACTGGTGGGCGGGCGCACAGGCGGCGCTGCGTCAGTTGACGGATGGGCTGGACGCTTCCCGCATTGCAGGCATTGGGCTTTCCGGCCAGATGCACGGCATGGTGGCGCTGGATGAAAATCAGGTGCCGCTGCGCCCGGCGATCCTCTGGAATGACCAGCGCACCGCCGCCCAGTGCGCGGAAATCACCGCGCTTGCCGGGGGCGGGGAGGGGCTTTTGCGCCTGACCAACAATCCCATGCTTACCGGTTTCACTGGCGGGAAAATACTGTGGTTTCGGCAAAATGAGCCGAAACTGTTTAAAAAGACACGCAAGATCGTCAACCCGAAGGACTATATCCGCCTGCTGTTGACCGGCGAACTGGCGACCGATGTCTCCGATGCCTCGGGCACCGGTTTTTTCGATGTGCGGCAGGGGTGTTGGTCGAAAGAGCTGTTGGGCTTGCTTGAATTACCCGAAACACTCTTTGCTCATGCGCTGGAATCAACCGATATCGCGGGCGAAATTACCTCCGAAGCCGCGCGGATGACCGGCCTTCCCCCCGGTACGCCGGTGGCGGCGGGCGGCGGCGACGCTGTACTTTCCGCCGTCGGCATGGGGCTGGGCAGCGAATCTCAAGTGGCAGTGACGTTGGGAACCTCCGGCGTTGTGGCGCGGCACTGCGGCGCATTCTTCGAGAACCGGGGCGCGAAGCTACAATTTTCACGCGCCTGCCTGCCCGGTCTATATCACGTGATGGGCGTCACGCTTTCGGCTGCCGGTTCGTATCAGTGGCATGAATCGCTGTTCGGCGACCGCCGCCTACAAAGCCGCGGCGAGCGCTATAAAGCTCTCGACGCAGAGGCGGCGCAGTCCCCACCAGGGGCAAACGGCCTGCTCTTTTTGCCCTACCTCAGCGGCGAACGCTGCCCGCTCAACGACCCCGAAGCCAGGGGCTGCTTCGTCGGCCTGACAGTACGCACCGTGCGCGGCGACCTCAACCGTGCGGTGATGGAGGGTGTGGCGTTTTCCCTGCGGCAGGTGTATGCCCTCATGTCCGAAGCTACGGGCGCGGCGGAACGCCTTGTGCTGGCGGGCGGCGGTGCGCTCAGCCCCATCTGGCGGCAGATCATGGCCGACGTCTTTGCCCTACCGGTTGTAACGCTTGAGGCGGGGGAAGAGGGCAGCGGCTTTGGCGCGGCGATCGTGGCCGGGCTGGGGCTGGGCCAATGGGAAAGCCTGCGGGCCGCATCGGAAAAGCTCACGGTGAAAACAGAGACGCTCCCCCGGGCGGAATTCGCCGCCGTATATGGGGAGCGCTATGCGGAATATTGTGCGTTATATCCGAAGCTGGCGAGGTAACGCCTTTTTACGCCTGTATCAGTTCCTGATAGATTTTTTCGCGGCAGTTATTCAGTTCCAGAAAGAGCCCTTCGGCCCGTTGGTTGAAGGGTTCTTTTGCTATGCAGCCTCTTTCCAGCAGGCCGCGCAGCTCCGCGATGGCCTCTTCCGGCGTCTGGGTAAGCGGGCCGAGGCCGTCTTCGAGCGGCAGATCAAGTGCGCAATAATCATTTAGCCCCGCGCGGAAAAGATCCATGTCCGGCATGAAATAGAGAATCGGGCGGCGGAGGTAAGCAAAATCAAACACGAAGGACGAAATATCAGTGATGAAGATGGCATAATCCGATTCCGGCGTACCGGGCTGCGCGAAGGTGATGCGCTCGCTCGGGAAAGAATAATGTTCTTTATAAAAGCCCAGAATGGGGTGCAGCTGTACCTCCAGGGTATAGTCATATTCCTCCAGCAGCGCGGCCAGCGCGGGGGCGGCGAACAGCGCCTGGCTCAGCTGGAAAAACGCGGATTTCTTGAACGAGCCGTGCTTCGGCAGCCATTCGCCGTCGTCGTTGCGCCCAATCAAGTATTTCCGCCAGGAAGGGGCAAAGAGGATTTTTCGCTTTGGCGGGGCATCCCGGTCAATGTGGTCATAGCGCGGCATGCCGGTGGGTAGCAATTCGTCTTCAGTGAAGCCGTAGTTTTCGAGCAGATTGCGCCGTTCAAATGTGGTGGAAATCACCTCTTTATCGAGGTTCAGGCGGTCAAGCGAATACTTCCACGGCAGGTGCGCGTGCAGCACACCGTGCTGCAAATACACAAGCTCATAGCGGAAAAAATCGGAGACGTGCGGAATTTGGGGCGCGGCGAAGGGGTTATAGTTTGCCGGCTCAATGAAGGCGGTGATCACTTTTTCGGCCTGCACAAAAAGCGATTGATGTTTTTTGCTGCCAAATTGCAACACGCGTTTGCGCGCGTTCTTGTCCAACAGGGCCCGGCGATCCAGCTCGTCATTGACAACGTAATAGCGCTCGACTCCGTCGCGTTTTTCAAAATCGTGGATGAACTGGAAATAGCCATTATCACGCAGAACGTTTTCGCAGTCGTAGTAGAGCCAGATGCGGCGGCCGCCCTTGCGCTTGGCCTCGCGTTTCAGCCGTTCGCGCAGCAGCAGCGCCCGGATGCTGTTTGCAAGGTAATACCGCCGTTCCTTGGATTGTTGGGCCGCCTGCGCCTTTCCTGTAGCCTTGCAAAATGAAAACACGTTGCCTTCGCAAATGATTTCCAGCTCGTCCCAAAAAATGTTTCTGCGCTTGTAGCGGGGTTGAAAAGGGGAATGCGTCAAAAACCCCAGCGAAGTTTCGAGATAGTGTCCTTCCAAGCGGGCTGTAAGGGCAAGGGTCATGACATTCTCGACAGGAACATCCCAGTGAAAGGCCCAGAAGAGATTCGTCTTTTCCTTGCTTTTGTAATAACTCCAAGAAGATTCGCGCAGCGGCAGCTCATCTGTCAATCGCCCGTTGATCTTCAGAAACAGCTGCGGCTTTTCGGTGTAATTGAACACGGGGGATTTCAGGAAGCCGACCAAGCGCAGCGTGCCGTCCTTCAGCCGGAATTTTGTGACGAAGCATTCGACGCGCTTGGCGGTATAAAGAAGAAGATCGTTCTTTAGGATGCCCAGTTCCTGCGGACCGGCGAGGAATTTCACATCTTCCTTCCCAAATTTCCACCGCAGGAAATACTGCGCATAATAGGCGTCAATGACCGGATGTGCCAGTATGATGTCGTCGTCCACTCGTTGCAGCAGGGCGCGCAGGCGGTCTTTGGCCGCCTGCAGCTGTTCCGGCGCGTAATGGGTGGGCATGAGGATGCTTTGCCGCGTCTTCCAGTTGAGGTCATGCAGGAACAGTGCCTGGATATAGCGGGGCACTGCGCTCTCAAATTGGTTGAACATGGATTCAAACCACGCGGTGGTTGATTCGAAAAGATAGTAGGAATAAAAGCATGTGGCCATGATGCTTTCGGAATTGCTGCGGTTATAGCAATATTCGCCTTTTGCGGAAAAACCGATCTTCCCCTTTGTCAGCAATTGCTCCGTACAGTATTTCTGATCCTCGTGGTGAAAATCAGGGTTCGTATCAAACAGGATGTTGTTCTCACGGCGGTTTTTGACGCAGATGTTGATTGTTGTCTGCACTATAAAAGGGAAATCGTTGACATCGTAGACGCCGCTTTGCGTAAGGAAGCGGTAGCGGTAATGCGAACCCACTTTTTTGCCGCTCTGATAGCTCTGAATGCGGTAGGTAACAAGGTCGACCTCATCATAGTGCGCGTCAAAGACGTCGACCACGCTCTTGAGTGTTTCGGGCGTAAACGTGTCGTCGGAATCCAAAAAGATGATGTATTTTCCCTCCGCGCGCGCCAGTCCATAATTCCGGGTAGCGGAAAGTCCTTCGTTCTCCTTGCTGAAGTAGCGGATCCAGTTATACTGCGCGGCGTAGCGTTCGCAGATCGCGCCGCTGCCGTCCGGTGTGCCGTCGTTGATCAAGAGGACTTCCATCTCTTCTTTTGGCAGCGTTTGCGCCGCCAGTGAATCAAGGCACTTTGCTAAAAATTTTTCAACGTTATAAACCGGGACGATGACAGAAATTTTGCGCGCGAAATCGTGAGTATCTTTCATCTTCGATCCCTCCGTTACCATGAATTTTCAATGTAACCTTGTTTTTCCATGTAAATTATAACACAATATAAGCCAAAAAGCAAATAAAATTACGGAGGCTGGTGAAAGAAAGCCACGCCCCAATATGTTATTTCCCAGCCCAAAAGAAAATTTCGCAAATTGACCTTGACTTTATAGACGTCATCAGGTAAAATGATAAGCGTTAGACTGTTGGCGATTTCCCCAAATTCAATACATTGCGGAGGGTGAAGTTATGAATTTTTTCCTTGATGCACTGCAAAAAGGTCTGGGCGCTCCGTTCGCATATCGGGCGAAAAATTCCGCGCCGCCGCCCCTTTCGCCGCCGGTCTGGGATCACGTGCCTGAGGCAAAATCCGATTATTTCACCGTCGGTGCGGCGAAGGAAGACCTGACGCCGCCGGGGGGTTTCCGAGGACATAAATATTACATGGCCGGGTACGGCATTTATAAACCTGTGCGCGGTTACCATAGCTCTGTCTACGCCACCGCGCTTTGGATTGACGACAATTCCGGACGCGGCGGAGTTTTGCTTGTCTCCGTCGACTGCGTGGGCCTCATGAACAATGATGTGGAGAAAATTCGCGAACGGCTTGCGCCCTTCTGCCAAAAAACCGGTTGCCGGGCCGTTCACGTCATGGCTACCCACTGCCACGCCAGCATCGACACCATGGGCTTTTGGGGTCCGCTGCCGAAATCCGGCAGGGATAAGCGCTTTTTCGACCTGTTGTTTGCCAAAATCGTCAAGGCGGCCTGCCTGGCCTTTAAGTCGCGCAAAAAGGGCGACCTTTACGCGGGAAGCGTCGAGACCGAGGGGATTCAGGACGACAAGCGGCTGCCTAAGGTGTTTTGCAAAACCATGACCCGTCTGCGCTTTGTGCCGAGGGACGGCGGCCCGGAAATCTACGTATTGAACTACGCCTCACACCCCGAGATTCTGGGCAGTAAAAATGTGCTGTTGAGCGCCGACTACGTGCATTTTCTGCGCAAGAAGATCGCGAAGGAGCGCGGGGCGGAAACCGTGTTTTTTAACGGGGCCATCGGCGGCATGATTACGCCGCTGGTCGAGGATGGCTCAGACCTGTTTGAATCCACGAAAATTGCGGGCGAGAAAATGGCTGACGCCGCGCTTTCCATTGAAAATGAAAAGAAGCTCAGCCCGCGCATCAGCATCGCCCATAAGGAATTTTACGTCGAGATCGCCAACCTGGTGTTCGCCCTTTGCGGCGTTTTGGGCGTCATGCCCCGGGAAAAGTATCCTATGGCGGGCGACGGCCCACTCAACGTTTCGATGAAGACCGAACTCAACTACATTGAAATTGATTCCGTGCACATTCTGATGGTGCCCGGTGAGCTGTTCCCCGAACTGGCCTACGGCGGCTATTTGGAGGCCGACATCGCGGCGGTTGGCGGGCCGGAACTGAACCCCTTGCCGCTGCGCGAGCTGGCCGGTGACCCCGATTTGATCATCTTCGGGCTGGCCAACGA
Organism: Oscillospiraceae bacterium; assembly: GCA_031549985.1. GTDB lineage: Bacteria > Bacillota > Clostridia > Oscillospirales > Acutalibacteraceae > WRMQ01. The sequence continues at coordinate 7,955 of JAVBOZ010000137.1, forward strand.
TGAGTTGGGTTATATCATTCCGCCCAACGATTTCATCCTGGATGAGAAATATCCCTTCCTCGTCAAGACCATTGACAAAGGCGGGCGGCGGCATTATGAGGAGATCAATTCCACCGGCCCGCGCACGGCGCACACCCTGGCGAAGAATTTTGAGGAAATCCTCAAGATGGTCAGGGGGGAGTAAATGGACGTCATCGAAGCGCTGGCGAGCCCACGGGCGCAAAGACTGGCGCAGGCGTACTGGAGCCGCAAGGCGGCGATAAAACCAGCAATACCGCTTTCCGACGGCGTCTGGGACGCGGGTGCGGCACCCGGACCCCATTTCACCGTCGGTTTTGGCCGCGCACCGTTCACGCCCAAGAGCGCGGAGGAAAAGACCTATTGGCTGGCGGGTTACGGAACCAACCGCCCGGCGAAAAGCATACACAGCGACATCTGCGCCAGCGCCGTCTATTTGGACGACAACACGGGCCGGGGCGCGCTGCTGTTGATTTCCCTTGATTGCCTGGGCTTTATGCAACCGGATGTCATGATCATTCGGCAGCGGCTGCGCACGTATTGCAAGCGAACCGGGTGCAGGTCTGTTAACGTAATCTCAACCCACTGCCACGCCGCGCCTGATACGTTGGGCTTTTCAGGTAAGCCGCCGAAGACCGGCCGCGACAGGGCTTTTCTGGAAAGCATATATTACGCCGCCTGCTTCGCGGCGGAACAGGCGTATTCGCACCGCAAAGACGGCAAGCTATACGCCGGCAGCATTGAAGCGGAGGGAATCCAGAAGGATATACGCCACCCCGAGGTCTTTTGTAAGACCCTGACCCGCCTGCGCTTTGTGCCGGACGACGGATCGAAAGAATGTTGGATCCTCAATTACGCCGCGCATCCCGAGGTGATGGATCAGCGCAACAGCGCGATCGGCGCGGACTATGTACATTATTTACGGAACAAGCTTGAGACGGAAAGAAACACCAGAATCATCTATTTCAACGGCGCGATTGGTGGCATGATCACCCCGATTGAGATCAACCGGGCCGACTTCATGGAATCCGTGCAGTGGGCGGGTGAAAAAATTGCCGAGGCTGCGCTTTTGATCGAAGGCGAGCGGGAACTGAAGCCGGTGATCAATACCATCCGCCAGCCTTTTTATCTGGAACTGGCGAACGTGCTGTTCTGCCTGGGCGGGCTGATCCGGCTGATGCCGCGCGAACGCTACCCGACCGGCGAGGGGCCGCTGGGCATCTCCATTAAAACGGAGATGAACTACATTGAAATCGGCGATGTACATATCCTTCTGGTGCCCGGCGAGCTGTTTCCGGAGTTGCAGATGGGCGGCTACCTCCCGGAAGGGGAGGCCGCCATCGGCGGGCCCGAACTGAATCCGAAACCCCTGCGCGAGCTGGCCGGGGATGAGCATCTGATCGTGTTTGGCCTTGCCAACGACGAGTTGGGCTATATCGTGCCACCGAATGATTATCTGCTGGATGCCGAGCACCCGTTCGTGAAAGAGCCACGCGACGCGCATGGCAGAAAACATTACGAAGAAACAAATTCCGCAGGGCCGCAGACGGCGATTCAGATTGCTCAGGCGTTTGAAAAGATCTTGAAAATCATGGGCAGGTAGCCTTCGCTCCGCAAACCCCACATCAGAAAGGGATGGTCTTAAGATATGCCAAACATCAAAGCGGTTCTGGAAAAAAGCGTCGGCGCGATTGAGAAGCAGGTCACCCGGCATTACTTGGCCAAGGCGAAAAAGCGTCCCGCGCCTCCGCTGCCCCGCGCAGCCTGGAATCCTGTGACGGAATCGAAAAAGGGCCACTACACGGTGGGGATTTCGAGGCAGGAGCTTGTGCCGGACGATGTCTGTGACGACCGCTATTACATCGCGGGCTATTACGGCCCCAAGAAGGTGACCGGGGTGCACGATCCCATTTGCGCCACGGCAATTTGGCTGGACGACAATTCCGGCAGGGGAGCGCTGGTACTGGTCTCGATCGACTGCGTGGGCTTTTTGCGCTACGACGCCGACGTGATCCGCCGCCGTTTGGCGGGTTGGTCAAAGACGCACGGCTGCCGCGATATGCATTTCTTCGGCACGCATAACCACGCCGGTATTGATACGCTGGGCCTTTGGGGCAAGCTGCCGAAATCCGGGCGCGATAAAAAATTCATCGAACTGATGCACGAAAGAATCTGCGAAGCGATCAAAAAAGCCTATGAGACGCGCGCCTGCGGCGATCTCTTCATCGGCCAGGTGACCGAACCGGAGGGATACCACGACGACTATCGGCTGCCAAAGGTATACTCTAAGGTTCTGACGCGCTTCCGCTTTGTGCCCCAGAACGGCGGGAAGCATATCTATCTGGTCAATTACGCCGCGCACCCGGGCATGTTGGGGGGCAAGAATACGCTGCTCAGCGCGGATTGGGTCTATTGGTTCCGCGAGGATTTCTGCGCCGCGACCGGGGGCGAAGTGATCTTCATCAACGGCCTGATCGGTGGACTGGTCTATCCGCATGAGGAATACCCCGGAGATACTTTTGCTTCGACGGAGCTTGCGGGTCACCGCATCGCGTCGCTGGCGCTGGCGGTTGAGGGGGAACGCAAGCTCGAAGCGAAGATCAGCGTCATGAGCCAGGATGTCTATCTGGCTTGCGACAACACGCTGCTCACTTTGGCCGGCGTTCTGAAGATCATTCCGGCCAAAATGTACGCGACCGGCGAAGGGCGTTTTGGCGTTTCGCTGAAGACCGCGCTCAATTATTTTGAGATCGGCGACGTGCGCATTTTGACCGTACCGGGCGAGATGTTCCCCGAGCTTGCTTATGGCGGCTATCTTTCGGAGGATATCGCCAGCGGCGGAAGCCCGGACCAGAACCCCACGCCGCTGCTTGAGATCGCAGGGGACAGCGAATTGCTGATGTTTGGGCTGGGCGACGACGAGCTCGGTTATATCATTCCGCCCAACGACTTCTTCCTGGACGAGAAGCGGCCCTACTTCGCTGACGGCCGCGATCAGAACGGCAGAAAGCATTATGAAGAGACCGTGAGCGTTGGCAAGGGCGCTGCCGCACGGATTGCGGATACATTTAGGGAAATGCTGAGCCAGATCAACGAGAGCAGGTAAATTTTTGCGTTATATTATCATATCTATACAATAACAAAACATCGGAGGGAGTTATCAAAATGGCAAAGCATTCAATCGCAGGTTCAAAGGCAAAACGCATCGTCTTGATCCTTCTCGCGCTTGCGTTGGCATCGGTCTTTTTCCTGACCGGCTGCAAAGAAGGCAAAGACGACCCAAGCACGACCGTGGGTTCCCAAACGGATTTGGCCAGCGAGCCGGGCGAGGCAACCGATCTCCCGTTGCCGGTTGACGGCACCACGCTTGCGCCGGGCACGACGGGCCTGACGGATACGACAATCTCCGGCGTGAGCGGCAGCGACGTCACAGTCACGGGCGTGACGGGTTCAGACGTGACCACAGTCACAGGCCTGCCGGGCACCACGAAGCCGGGTGCCAGCGTTCCTCCCGTTGTGAAGCCTCCCCTGCCAAAGACCAAGGCGGAAATTCTTGCCGCGTATACCAAGGTTGTCGACAAGGTCAAGATCGACATGCCGCAGTATACCAGCAACGACTGGCAGACAATGTCCAACGTGGACATGAGCGGTGCCCTCTATACTGCGGTCAGCCCGTTTACGAAGGGCGCATTGGAAACAAAGGAGCAATCAACTCCCGGCACGCAAACAAAGGGAACGCACCCCAAATGGTTTGCCCTGCCCACCAGTTCCCTGAAAAAAGGCTGTGTCCTGACGGATACGAGTAAGATCGAATCGGCCAGCTGCAAGCAGTCCGGCAAATACTATATAATCACAATTACGCTGAAACAGGAAAAAGACCCCGCAATGAAAATCGACGATCCCTATAACGCCCCGGGCTGGCACGGGAGAATGTTTGATGTCATTGACATTGTTCAGGTTGTCGAAGTCGCGAAGGGTATTCCCTTCGTGAACGCGGACAATGCATATTGCAACTTCAAGGGTACGGCGACGTTGAAATATGACCCGATAACGAACAGGTGCGTCACTCTTGACCACGTTATTGACGTCAGGGTTTTCCTGGGCGGTTCGGCCAAGGTGATCGCAGACTATCATTTCTATGATTTCAAGTGGTAGTCAAACGACACATTGCTTTGACGAGAAAGGAACCTGGGCAATGAAGAAATGCAAACGCTTCACGGCAATTCTGCTCTCACTGGCCCTGTTGCTGGGTGGGTTCGCGTTTGCCGTGCCCGCATCGGCGGCAAAGTCGGCGGTGAAGACGACTTGCGGCGGAAAATGCGGCCATACCCCGCTCATCGTCCTGCCGGGCATCAACAACCCACAATTCTATATCAAAGACCCCAATGAGCCGGACGGCGTCAAGAAGACCAAAGACGGCGCAAAGGTGATGGGTTCGATGTTCCTGCTCAACCAGGATGGGGCTATTGATACCGCGCTGAAGGAGGCAATTTGGCCTCTGCTCAAGACGGTGGTTACGCAGAAGGACGACGGCAGCGTCGGCACAGCGCTGGGCAAGGTGCTGCAATCTCTTTTTGAGTACCAGAGAACCGACAAGAACGGCAATCTGGTGCATAAAGACGACCTGCAGGTGATTCGCTATAACGAGTCGTTCGCGTCCGTGCGCGCCAACAAGCGCGACTATAATCTCAATGGCGAAAACGATGTTGAATACCTGTATCAATGCCTGCCGTTCCAGTCGCTCACCAAGGTGATCGGCGAAGACCACGCCTATTTCTTTATGTTCGACATCTGCGGCAACCCGATGCAAAACGCCGACGACCTGAATGCCTACATCCAGATGGTGAAGAAGGAGACCGGGCACAGTAAGGTCAGCATCGCTGCGGTGAGCCTCGGTGGAACGATTTTAACCGCCTATGTCGATAAGTACAAGAACGCGGGCGATATCGACAAAATCGTCAACGCTGTTCCGCTGCTGGACGGCACGTCCCTTGCCTCCGACCTTTACAGCAAGAACCTGAAGCTGTTTGACGACGAGTTCCTCTTCACCCAGCTTTTGCAGACCCTGCTGGGCAACGACGACCAAAGCCGCCTGATCAGCAACCTGCTGAACATGGTGCTCCGGATACTGCCGCACGATGTGTTGGTTGACGGCATTCTCGACCCCGCGATGGACGCCGCGCTGGAGACTATGTTCCTGCACAACCCGCAGTGGTGGGCAATGATGCGCACAAAAGATTATGCGGCGCTGGCGAACAAGCTCATTCCCAAAAAGGATTACCCGGTGCTGCGCGCAAAGACCGACGCCTTCTTTAAAGCGCGCCAGAACTTTGCCTCCAACATCCGTTTTATGGTTGACAAAAAGGGCGTTGAAGTCAACAACGTGGGCGGCTATAATGTGCGTTTCAGCGATTTCGAGCCGCTGTTCACCATCCTGGGTTGCAATGACACCGTCAACGGCGACGGCATGATCGACGCCGATTCCACGACCTTCGGCGCGACCGTCGCCCCGCCCGGCAAGACCTTCCCGAAGGGTTATACCCAAAAGGTCGCTTCTTCGAAGATCAACAGCAAGTACCCGAAATACAGCTACGTTTCTCCCGACCGGAACATCGACCTTTCCACGGCGCTGCTGCCGGAAAATACGTGGATGTTCTATAACCTTGAGCACGAGGACGCCGGACGGAACGCTCCGACCATCAACCTCTGCGTCTGGCTGTTCCTTCAGGAAAACGCGACCGTGCACACTGACCCGGTCAACCATCCGCAGGTTGGCCTGAACGCGCCGAGAAAGCGTATTTGGCGGTG
>JAVBOZ010000084.1:0-14022 GCA_031549985.1 Oscillospiraceae bacterium
CTGTTCTGGGTGCTTTTGTGGATGTCGATGAGCTATGGGTTCACAAACTTCACGTGGATCTGGCTTTGGGTCTCGAAAGACAAGAATTTGTTTGAGTGGACGCTGCTGATTCTCGGCTGGTGGGTCTGTTGCCCGCTGCTCACCAAGACCTTTGGTTCAGGCGAAAATCCGGTCATCATTCAGCGCACCACCGGCGCTTATCACGGCTATATGGCGGTCATCCTCTTCGTGGGCTACGTCGGGCTGATTCTCTGGAATGTGAGCCGGAAGAAAAAAGAAGAGCGCGTCAATATTCCCTGGCTGCTTGTCATCGGGATTTTGGTGCAGTTTGGTTGGGAAGCCGGGCTGTTCCTCGGCGGCATCCGCAGCGCAGCGCTGGGTTCCACCGCCGCGAAGATCGCGCCGATGATCATCAACTCCCTGCTGGAAACCAACCTTGGCATGCCCTATATCTTCGCCATCTTCATCGCGTTCTCCAAAAAGTATACCGAATCGCTTAAGCGCCGCGCCAACCCGCTTTCTTTCGCCGAACGGATCGTGGAAAACAACAACGAAAAATCGTCTCGTTATGACGATGTATCCGAATATCTGGCGTAGTTGCGCAGGCACTGGCATAGCGCCCAAAAACCCTGCCTGATCTTGACCCAATTGGAGTTTAGCCGCCTTTTTTCGCGGCGCTTCAGTTGGGTCATTTTTTTGTTTTTTGCTGTTGTGTTTTTTTAGAAATTATTACCGTCGCGAAAGAGGTTTTCAGGCTTGACTTACTGTGCGAACCTTGGTATAATTTGTAAACCAATTGATGGAGGGGGTTACTGCGTTGAATTGTATGAAGCGACTGTTCTGCCTGGCGCTGGTTGCCGCACTGCTGGTGTGCTGCGTACCGGTCACCGCCCATGCCGAAGTTGAAGTTGGTACGGACGAAGACACCAGCATGTACCCGGTGATCCAGATGCGGGGATCCTGGACAAACCTGATGCTGGATGCCGAATCGGCGAACCCGCAGCTTGTGTTTAACCTGGACGGGATGGAGGCCCTGCTCGCGGGCATACAGGATGAGCTGCTCGCCGACGTGAAGGCGCTTGACTTTGACGCCGCTGTGGACGGCCTCATTCGGCTGATATGGGACTGGATGGGCCCCATTCGCATGGATGAGAACGGCGAAAGCATTATTCAGGAGGAGATACGCGGCTACGGCAACGGCCTAATCAACAACAACAGGGTTATTTTCAGCTATGACTGGCGTCAGGATCCCCTGGATTCAGCGGTTGACCTGCACGAATATGTGCAATACATTCGGCAGCGGACCGGGGCGGAAAAGGTCAACATTGTGGGCATAAGCGGTAGCGGGCAGGTCTTGCTGAGTTATTTAAAACTGTATGGCTACGACGACGTTGCCAGCGCCGTATTTAATATCTCGATGCAACAGGGTACGACGTTATTCGGCAAGCTGGCGACCCGCGATTTTTCCATTGACGCGGACGCGCTGAGCAAGACCACCACGCTTGGCATGTTCAGCCAGGAGAATTTGCAGGAACTCGCGCAGCCCTGGCTTTCCCTGGCTTATGAGCCGGGCTTGCTGAGCGTACTGTTGAAATTTGCCCTGCTTGCCAGCGGAGGGGTTCTTGATCGCGTCTATGATGAGGCGCTGATTCCGCTGCTGTTCATGATGCCTGGCATTTGGAGTTACGTGCCCGCGAAGGACTATGAGGCGGCCAAGAGAGCGCTGCTGAAAGGCGACCCCAAATACGATAAGCTCGTGAAGAAGCTGGATCGCTATCATTCCGAAGTGATGGAGGAGCATGATGAAATCATGCGTGACATCGCCGCGCACATCAAGGTTGGCGTGCGCGTGGGCTATGGGTTTCCGCTCGCGCCGGTCGTGAAGGGCGCGATGGTGCAGTCCGACACCATGGTTGACACGGTTTATGCCAGCTTCGGCGCGACCTGCGCGCCGCTGGATTCGAAGTTCCCCACGTGGTATAAACAAAAGATCGACGACGGGCACGACCACATTTCCCCGGATCGCATGATCGACGCTTCCACCTGCCTGCTGCCGGAGCGGACGTGGTTCGCGTATAACCATTACCACCACAATCAAATCGACTATTCCGGCTGGTATGACTGGTTCCTGCGCTCTGATAACGCGACCGTTGAGGGCTACCCGCAGTTCACCGCGATGACGGAGACGGACGTATACGGCCCGCTGGAGGTGAAGCCCACCACGTGGGTGGATACGCTGGCCGCGGCGGGGCTTTGGCTGCTGAAGGCCTGGCGCTGGCTGCTGCTGCTGCCACTGTTCTGGATTTGATACATACTATTTTTTAAACTAAAGCTTTGCGCTGCGCAAAAGCTAAAAATCACTGCCATGAACGCATGGCTTTGATTTGCTTTGCAAATTTTTTGGAAGGGTTGTGATAGCAAAATGCTCCTGGAAGAAGGGGAGACGCTTACCGGCTATGCGTCAGAAGACAACGCGCACCTGGCGCAATACAATCCGGAACAGGTTGCCGTGGCGTTTGAAGGACTTGACCAGACCGCCGACGCGTTTCTCTTTACCCACTGCAAGGACCGCAAAGGATACGCGACCAACTTCATGGGCGTACGCCGCACATATGAACAGTTGGACGCGGAAATTGAGCGCGTTGCCCGCGCGCTGAAGGGTTTTGGCGTGAACCAGGGGGACTTCATCTCCATCTGCATGCCAAATTTGAAAGAGACGATTGTCTATATGTACGCCTGCTGGCGCATCGGCGCCGTGACCAACATGATCGACCCCCGCACCAATGGCCTTGGGATTGTGGAGCGGGTCACGCGAACGAACTCGAAGCTGTTGGTCACCGTGATGAACATCTGCGACCCGAAAATCGACGAGGTGCTCGACGCGCTGCCGTTGGTGGTGACGGTCAGCCCCTCCGACTCCCTGCGGCCCTGCCGCAAACTCAAGGCTACCATGGGATATTTCATTTACCGCAGAAAAAAGCGGCAATTTGCCAAGGGGCGCATGGACGGCGGCAGCGTCGGCAAATACATGTGGCACACCGACTTCATCCGCAGGTATTCGTTTGAAGGCGAGATTCGCGCCGTCTATGAACCGGACATGCTAGCCGCCCTGCTTTACACCAGCGGCACCTCTTCTGACGGGGTGATCAAGGGCGCGATGCACACCCACCGTGCGCTCAACGCGATGCCAAGGGCATACCAATGCAGCGGAATGAATGACGAGCACCGCAAAGGCTATACCTTCGGCGGGTTCATCCCGTTCTTTTCTGCTTACGGAATCTTCGGCGGGATGCACGTCAGCCTCTGCGCGGGGCTCGAGATCCTGTTGGTGCCCGTATTTGACCCGCATAAATTTGCCGAATTGATCTTGCGGCTGAAGCCGAACATCTTCATGAGCGTACCGCGCAGCTTTGAGCAGCTGGTGCACCACCCCAAGCTCCAAAAAAAGAGCAAACGCCTGTCGTTCGTCAAAGTGCCCGCTTCGGGCGGGGATAAAATCTCCCCTGCGTCGCTGGAAAAAATCAACCAGACCTTCCTACGTAACGGCTACGCGGGCGGGCTGCGCATCGGTTACGGGGCCACGGAGTTTGGCGGCTCGGTTTCGGTCATGCAAAGCTATGACCCTGCCGGTAGCGATATCGCCTGGAAGGCGGAGGGTAATGTCGGCTACCTGCTGCCGCACTGCCGGGGCATGGTGCTTGACCCAGAGACCCTGCGTGAGCTGCCCTATGGGCAGGACGGCGAACTCTGCGTACACAGCCGTTGCATGATGCGTGGCTATTACGGCATGCCGGCCGAGACCGAAGAAATCACCTTCACCGCGCCGGACGGCACGAAGTATTACCGTACGGGCGACAAGGGGCACCTGGATGATCAAGGCATCTTCTATTTTGTTGACCGCTACAAGCGCTCAATCATGCGGCCTGAAGGGCATACGGTGCACCCCTCGCCAATCGAGAACGTGGTTATGATGCACCCGGCGGTTGAGAGCTGCGCTGTCGTGGGTCTGCGGCAAAACGCGGAAATGGCCGGGGCGATCCCCTCCGCGTTTGTCGTGCTGCGACCCGGATTTGAGACCGAAGCAGCCCGGCAGGCAATACTGCGGGAGATTGACGCGCTCTGCCTGAGGCATTTGCCCGAGCGGGATCGCGCCATCGCATACAAAACAGTCGACGCGCTGCCCTACACGCTGATGGGCAAGGTCAATTTTCGCGAACTTGAGAAGGATTTGTTTGACGAAAAGGCTTTCCTAATCACGGATTTCTTTTTCTTTCCGCACCTCAACGCAGAGCAATAATGATCAAACAATAAATTGAAGGAGCGCAGACCATGATACTAAACATATTGATGTCCATCGCTTACACGTTTATCTCCATCATCAGCGCCTTCTCAAACGCCGGCGCGGCCGCGCAGGATTCGAGCCAGGCCTGGAGCCTTGCGGATTATTACCAGAAGGTCGAATCAAGAACGAACACCCTGAAGACGCTGACCTTCGGCCTGCTCCCGGCGGACCGTATCGAGGTCGAATTTGACGAGACCCTCAGCGAAATGTTTGAGGAGCTGGAGCGGAACAGCGGTGTTTCGGCGGAGGATATCATCAACACCTGGCCGGATCTCTATTACTATAACCGCTGGGTCTACGCCCTGATGCCGGGCATGGTGAACACGCTGCGGGATAATATTCTGGGTAAAGCCGACCAATACGAGGCGGATCAGGATTGGACACGGATGGCGCTCTACCGCATGCTCGGCATTTCGGCGGGGATGCCGGAAAAAGTACGAATCGTGGCCGAAGAAACCGCCGCGCCGGGCGTTTACGCGATCGTGATTTACGCCACCTACGGCGACGGCAGCGTGGCCCGCATGGATTCCAAGGCGCAGTATAACAAAAACAGCGGTTATGTCTACCAGAACAACGACGGGGCAGAGGGCATCGTGGGTTTGGGCTATAACATGAACATCCGGGATTCCTGGGCCTATACCTCACTCAACCCGCCGCAGCGCGTGCTTGGTTACACCAAGGCTTATGACGACGCCATTTTGAAGACAACAGACATGGTCGATGTGGATACGCTGCGCCTGAAGTTTCCCTATCAGGGCAGGGATTGGATGCTGCAGCTCTGGAAGGGCCGGTATTTCATCACCACCGGGGGAGAAGTCGGAATTTACAACAAACCTACGGATCGTCTTATCGATTTTTATGACGCGGCAACCGACGCCGAGCGCATCGGAATGTCGTTCCGTGTCACGGCGGATACTGGTGACGTTCTGATCGATCGCCCCATTACGCTGCACTGGTGGATGACCGGCTTTTCCGTCAGGCCAAACATATACGGCCCGAGCCGCCTGACGCTTCAAACCGACATTACGCCGACCGACGCGGAAATGATGGAAGGACTCTGCGCCGCGCTGGAAAAAGAGTTCGCCAACGGCGCGCTGACCTATGCGCTTTCAGAGGATAATACGATCGTCAGCATCGTCTGGTAGGCCATCAAAGCGCACCGGGCGCTCACAGGCAAAGGCGAAAACCTCAAACGCGAGGTTTTCGCCTTTTTCATTGCGCCCCGCGCACACCAAAAACCATTTGACAACGCATGTCAATAATTGTATAATAAACGTGCGTTCAAAGAAATTTCATAATTAAGGGGGAAAATCATGTTTCGGCTGAAAGAAAATGGAACGAACGTCCGCACCGAGATCCTGGCTGGCTTCACCACCTTTTTCGCGATGGCGTATATCATGTTCGTCAACCCGGCAATGCTCTCGTTAACCGGGATCCCTGCGGGAGCTGTATTTCTGGCAACCATCTTTGCCGCGGCGGCGGGCACTCTGGTCATGGCTCTGTTCGCCAACGTCCCGTATGCCCAGGCACCCGGTATGGGCCTGAACGCGTTCTTTACCTACACCGTCTGCTTCGGGCTGGGCTTTTCGTGGCAAGAAGCGCTGGCGATGGTGTTCCTTTGCGGCCTGATCAACATTTTGATCACCGTCACAAAGCTGCGCAAACATATCATCAAGGCGATCCCGACCTCGCTGCAGCACGCCATCGGCGGCGGCATCGGCATCTTTATTGCCTATATCGGCTTCAAAAACGCCAACCTGCTGAGCTTTAACGTCGGCAGCAGGGGAAAAGTTGACGCCATCACCGGCGGCGTTCTTGCGTCTGATACCGTCCCTTCCATTGCCAACTTCAACGCCTGGCCGGTCGTCTTTGCCGTCGTCGCGCTGGTTCTGACGGCTGTGCTGGTGCTCAAGAAGGTGCCCGGCGCGCTCCTGATCGGGATCGGGGCCGCCACCATTTTGGGCATCGCGACCAAGGTTGTGCCGCTGCCGGAAAAATGGGATTTCTTCGGCGGCATCGGAGATTCCTTCAATCAGCTGGGCACCGTCTTCGGTAAGTCGCTCACCGTCGGTCTGCCCGACCTTTTCAAGAGCGGCGCGCGGATACCCACCGTTTTGCTGACCATCTTCGCCTTCAGCCTCAGCGATACCTTTGACACCATTGGCACCTTCATCGGCACCGGTCGTAAGACCGGCATTTTCACCGACGCCGATATGAAATCCCTCGAAAACTCCAAGGGCTTCAAATCCAAGATGGATAAAGCCCTGTTCTCCGACTCCGTCGCCACCAGCGTGGGCGCGATCTTCGGCACCTCCAACACCACCACTTACGTCGAGAGTGCGGCGGGCATCAACGCGGGCGGCCGCACGGGCCTGACCTCGCTGACCACGGCGCTGCTCGTCCTGGTCAGCATCGTGCTTTCGCCCCTGGTCGGGCTTGTGCCCGCGCAGGCGACTGCTCCGGCGCTGATCATCGTGGGTGTGATGATGCTTTCTTCCTTCGCTGAAATTAAGTGGGGCGATTTGGAAGAGGCCGTGCCCGCCTTCTTTGCCGGCATCTTTATGGCGCTTTGCTTCAGCATCTCCAACGGCATCGCCGGCGCGTTCATCTTCTACTGCCTGGTTAAGCTGCTCAAGGGCAAGGTGAAAGAGGTGCACCCGATTCTCTGGGTGGCCACGGCGCTGTTCCTGGCCAACTTCGTAATATTGGCGCTGATATAGGGCTGAACGGCTCGGTTCGCGCAAATCAAAAAAAGTAGCAGCCCCAAACGAAAGGAACCCGTTTTTATGACCACCCAAAGTTGGCCCGCAGTCTGGCCCGTGCGTCTGGGCAAACTCGAAATCGACCTGCCCCTGGTGCGCAATGACGATGGTTTTCAGATTTACGCCTACGATTCCATGGGGCGCACCGCCTGGAACATCGCCGCCGCCGTCGCCCTGGCTGAACGCCTGGCCCCCTTTGCCTTCGACATCATCCTCACCGCCGAATCAAAATCCATTGCTCTGACCGAAGAGCTTGCCCGCCTGTTGGGGCACGACGACTATGTCGTGCTGCGCAAGAGCCGCAAACTCTACATGATCGACCCGCTGGTGATGGACGTCAAGAGCGTCACCACCGCTGTGCCGCAGCAGTTCTTCTTGGGGCGCGACCAGCAGGCTTTGCTGCGGGGCAGGCGCGTTTGCGTGGTGGACGACGTGATTTCCACCGGCGGCACCCTACGCGCGGTGCATGACGCGGCGGCCATCGTACCCTTTACCGTGGTTGTCAATGCTTGTGTACTGACGGAGGAAACCCCCTGGGATTCCTTTGAAGGCGTCCCCGTTGTCAGCCTGGGCCACATCCCGCTCCCCGGGCTTTCCCCGGCGCCTGCGGCGGGCTAATCGGCTGTGCCGCTTTCAAGCTTAGGTTTGCCGACAAAGGCGTGGGAGCGACCATTGGATCGCCAACAAAAAACAGCAATGGCGGAACAGGATCATTCCTGTTCCGCCATTGATCATTCATGCCGTTTCGTGCCCGGGTTTATTCCTCGTCTTCCTCGCCGCTCTCCCAATTATGCCAGACGTTTTGCACGTCGTCATTGTCGTCAAACATATCGAGCAGCTTGGTCATGTTCTTGAGGTCTTCTTCGCCGGTCAGCGCGGTCATTGTGCTGGGAACGTATTCAATCTCGGCCGAAAGGAAGCGGTAGCCCTTGGCTTCAAGGGCGTCGCGCACGGCGCCAAAGCTACTATCCGGGTCGGTGCGGATATCAAACACGCCGCCTTCGGCCAGGAAATCGACGGCCCCGGCTTCCAGCGCGGCCTCCATCAAGGCGTCTTCGTCCACGTCTTCCGGCTCCACCAGCAACACGCCCTGGCGCGAGAACAGGAAGGATACGCAGCCGCTTTGCCCCAGGTTGCCGCCGTATTTATCGAAGTAATGCCGCATCTCCGCTGCCGTGCGGTTGCGGTTGTCGGTCAGGGTCTCGACGATGACCGCCACGCCGGAGGGGCCGTAGCCCTCATAGACGATTTCCTCATAATTCGCGCCGCTGCCCTCGCCCGCCGCCTTTTTGATGATGCGCTCGATGTTATCGTTGGGCACATTGTTGGCCTTGGCCTTGGCGATGATGTCCTTCAGCTTGGAGTTCGCGGCCGGGTCGGGGCCGCCCTCGCGCACGGCGACGGCAATCTCGCGCCCAATCTTGGTGAAAATTTTTGCGCGCTGGGAATCCGTCTTTTCCTTTTTGCGTTTGATGGTGCTCCATTTGGAATGGCCAGACATAAATGTAAAGCTTCCTTTCCTGAAAATCGTTTCAATATGTCCGATGGCGTCCACAGCTTTGTTCGGTGGTTGCTGGGGTTACAAACAGTTTAACAGAAAGGCAACGGGATTGCAAGGGAAAAAGTCCGCTTCGCACAAATCAGAGGGGGAGGACGATTCATTCTCTTGTCGCCCGCTTCTTATCCAATTCCCGGTTGCGCAGATATAGCATAATATCCGCCAGAACCATCGCCTGATTGATTATGTAAAAGACAAACACGTAATTGAGGTGCCCGTTCAATAGCTTGGCCGCAATCCCCGCCGCGTAGCCAACCGCGATGGCGCAGAGGAAGAACAGGCTTTTGCCCTTTGCGGTGCGCGCACGCAGGGACTTCAGAATCGACAGCGGCCACGAAAGGCCAAAGCAAATGACCATCAGGGCCTCAAGCGCTTCAGGCATAGGGCGAATCCTTCCTTGGCTAACATAAAGCTGCAAGAATAACAGTATCCGTTTCGTCTCAGTTATCTTGCCGCTTGCTTTTTGTCTCTTGCCTCCAGCAGCAGGCAGACCAAAAAGCCGAGGGGCAGCGCGGTGCCGGCCAATAGGCCCAACCGCAGACCCCTTTGCCTGGCCGGGAGCCCCGGAAGCAAACCTAGGGGGAGGCGATAACCCTTGGCGACACTTCGATCAGCAATCAGGCCCAATAGCCAGGGGCCGGTGGCGCAGCCAAGGTCGCCCCCCAGCGCCAGCAGGCCGAAGAGTGCCGTCCCGCCATGTGGGAAGCGTCCGGCACTGCTGTGCAGTACGCCCGGCCACATCAGGGCGACCGTCACGCCTGTCAGGGCACAGGCGGCCAGGGCCAGCAGGGGGTTGCCGGAAAGGGCGGCCGTCAGATAGCACAGCACACAGGCAACGCCGCCGCAAAACAGGAAGGGCCGCAGGGGGAAATGACGTTCAAAGCGGCCATAAAGCACGCGAACCACCGCCATGCCGAACGCAAAGAGGCAGGGGCCGAGCAGATCTCCCATGAGTTTATTGACACCGATCCCCCATTCGGCAAAGAGAGAGGCCCATTGCGCCATCGCGGTCTCCGCCGCGCCCGCGAATGCCATCAGGATGATGGCAAGCCAAAACCGGGGGGTGCGCAGCAACTTGCCAAACGCGCCGGCGCTTTCCTCCGTCCCGATTTGGGGCAGAGGCGCTTTAAGAAACCTGCCCATGGTGATGAAGGGCAGCGCGGACCAGCAAAGGGGCAGAAGAAACCAAAGCCGTTCCGGCAGCCAATGCAGCGCAAAGGTGGAGAGCAGCACGGTCAGCATCTGACCCCAGCAATAGAAGGAGTGCAGCAGGGCCAGCGCGCCCGCGCCGAGGTGCCCCGAGAGCTGATTGACCACGGGGCTGACCAGCACCTCGATCAGCCCGCCGCCGGTGGAGAACACCACCGTAGCGAAACAAAGCCCGGCGTAAACAGCGCCTTCGGGCAGGCATTGCGGCAGCAGGCCGAAGCACAGCAGGCCCGACCCCACCAGCAGATGCGCGGTCACCAGGCAGCGCCGGTAGCCGATCCGGTCGGCGAGGCGCGCGGCAAGGCCGTCAACGATCAGCTGCGTAACAAAATTGATCAAAATCAAGCGCCCCAGCCGCTCCAGGTTGATGCCGTAGCGGCCGGAGAGCAACACGAACAGCAGCGGTGGCAAGTTGATGATCACCGCATGGCTGACATAGGAGAGCTTGCAAGAACGGATGGTCTGTTGATAATCAGGCATTCAATGTTAACCTTACTGCTGTGATTAGGGGCCGGATATGGCATGCGCTGATGCCGTCGGGGCAACCGCGCCTACCATCTAAAATCTATTATCTAACGTCTAAAGTCTAACGTCAATCCCACGGCTTTGCAAGTATTCTTTGACTTCGCGCACCGTCATTTCGCCAAAGTGGAAGAGCGAGGCGGCCAAAACGGCGTCGGCCTTGCCTTCGGTGACGGCCTGGTAAAAATGTTCCTTCGTCCCCGCGCCACCCGAAGCGATCACCGGCACCGAGACCGCTTCGCTGACCGCGCGGGTCATCGCGAGGTCGTAGCCGGTCTTCTGCCCATCGCAATCCATGCTGGTCAGCAGGATCTCGCCCGCGCCGCGCGCCACGGCCTCTTTCGCCCAGGCGACGGCGTCCAGCCCCGTGGCGACGCGCCCGCCGTTCAGATAGACCTCCCAGCCGCCGATTTCCGCCGGGCGGCGCTTGGCGTCGATGGCGCAGACCACGCATTGGCTGCCAAACTTCAGAGCTGCTTCGCTGAGCAATTCGGGCCTGCGCACGGCGGCGGAGTTGACCGAGACTTTGTCGGCCCCGGCAAGCAGGAGCTGCGTAAAGTCCTCTACCTCGCGGATGCCGCCGCCCACGGTCAGAGGGATGAAGATGGCGCTGGCGACCTGTTCCACAACGCGCAGCATCGTGCCGCGCCCCTCGTGGGTTGCGTTGATATCCAGCAGCGTCAGTTCGTCAGCCCCGGCGGCGTCATAGGCGACGGCGCATTCGACCGGATCGCCCGCGTCACGCAACTGCACAAAACTGGTGCCCTTGACCACGCGGCCATCCTTGACGTCCAGGCAGGGGATGATGCGTTTGGCATACATAAAACAAGACCTCTTCTATATTTATAATCTTAAGATTTCGCTTTATTCAACTGCGGCACAGCCGACTATAATTTTGGAGCATCGTCAGGCCGACTTCGCCGCTCTTTTCCGGGTGAAACTGCACCGCCGTCAGCAAATCGCGGGTTACCGCAACGTCCATTGCGATGCCGTAATCTGAACGCGCGGCCACCTGGGATTCCTCACCCGCCTTCACGTAAAAGGAGTGTACGAAGTAGACATAAGCGCCTTGCGGAATACCTGCAAAGATGTCGTTTGTCCGCCGCAGGTGCAGGGAATTCCAGCCCATGTGCGGCACCTTTTGGCCCAGCGCCGGGATGCGCAGCACCCTGCCCGGCAATACGCCCAGACCCAGCGCGCCGGGGCTTTCCTCCGAGGCCGCAAACAGCAGCTGCAGCCCCAGGCAGATGCCCAAAAAAGGCCGCGTACCCTCCGCCGCTTCGCGCACCGCCTGCGCCAGCCCCCGCCGCCGCATACCTTCCATGGCGTCGCCAAAAGCGCCGACCCCGGGCAGAATTACTCCCGCCGCCCGCCCAATCATGCCGGCATCCGAGGTGATCTCCGACGGCGCGCCGATGTAATCCAAAGCCTTTTTGACGCTCTGCAGGTTTCCGGCGCCATAATCCACAATCGCAAGCATGGCCGCTCCGTTTCTTTTTTGAATGGCTCAATCGCAGATTTCGAGACCACTATTATAACAGGTTTTGCGCGGGATGTAAATCATTTCGGGAAAGCGGAAAAAAAATTTCTCATCATAATTCTATTCTGGAAATAAAAACAAAGAGGCTTGTGCTATACTCACAGTAAACAGGGGATTCTCTGTAAATAAACGGTGCAAAGAAAGGTGGAGTATGAATGTTTGATCCAGAAGTCCCGCGTGAAGCGATGAACTTTTTTGAGCGTATTCTGTTTGACATCTCCGATAAGTTTGTCAACTGGGTAGAGCTTACGTTCACCGATATTGCCATCACCGAAGGCCTCAACAACTTCATTGAAAAGTTGAAAGACATCTTTGGCGAGCGCGGCTTGGCCTACGGCTTTGTTGATCTGTTAGATCTGATTGCCGACATCATCGCGAAGGTCTGATTTCCGCGAGGGCAGTGGCAACACGCTGGCCGCGTCCGCCGGGCGCGGCCTCTTCTTTGTTTCGGAAAGGAATGGGTTTTCTTATGAAGAAATATTTGGCGTTGATTTTGGCAATGGCCCTGGCTGCGGCGCTGGCGGCCTGCGGCGCGAAGGATAAAGAAACGGACGGCGAAGAGTTCCTTTTGCCCAGCCGCAGCGAGACGGTGACCGAAACGGCACCGCCGGAGACGCTTGCGCCCATTGAGACGCAGAGCGCAGCCATGAGCTATCCCTGGGAGACGGAATCCGGCCAGCCACAGACGGAACAGCCGAATGACCCGCAGACCCAGGCGCAGACGCAGCCCGGGACGCCCACCACGGTGCGGCCGGGCACAGCCAGGCCAACCACCCCCCAAACCAGGGCGCAGACGACCACCAGAACTTCCACGACCAAAAAGCCGCCAACAACAAAACAGAACTTTGCCAACCCGATCACCATCAGTTCCGCCGAAGGTGCCCTGAGCGCATTTAACAAGGCGACGCAGACGGTGGTGAGCAAGAGGCCCGGGTTTGCCAAAAATCATATGGTCACTTATAAGGATTGGCAGCTTGATCCCTCCGCCGAGGCGGTGCTGACCTTCCCGATCGTCGGCGATTACTCCAAGACCTTTACCGACCAGTTGAGTAAGATTCTCAGCAGCGGCGCGCGCTCGGCCAGTGCCTATAAGGGTGATCCGCAGGAGATTCTGAAGGACAAGGCGTTCAGCATGAGCGACATGAAGAGCGTCAGCTATTCCCGCGACGGCTCTGACTGGCTGGTGACGCTCAACGTCAAGGACGGCAGTACCCGGCAGGAAAAGCGCTTTCTTGGCAACGGTGTCACCGGCAATTCGCCCATCGATAACGGCCCTTTGGCGCTTGCCATGGGCAGCAGCGGAATTTATGACCACATGACCGCCGACCGCATCTTCACCCTGATTTTGAACAACCCCGCGATGGGGCTGGTCAGCATTGAACCCATTGACATTAAAGAGAGCACCAGTCAGGTGAAATTCCTCGCCCGGTTGGACGGCGAAGGAAAGCTCATCGGCCTGACGGTGACTTATAACCAGATCGTCAATCTTGCGGATATTCATATCATGGATGGCACCTCCTACAAAAACAACGAGGGCTCCGCGAGCGTGCGCATCGTGTTCGAGGATTTTGCGTATTGACCTGAACGCTTAAAGCACCAAAGTAAAGCTGAACCCTCCGTCCTCTTGCAAAGGACGGAGGGTCTTTGTTTTTGCTCTTTTAGACGATCGTATTTATGCTATACTATTTTTCGTTAGAAAAGTAGACAAAAAGCAGCGACAGCCATCATCGTTTCGTTGCCTACGGGCGGCCTGACGCCGCCCCTACGCAGGGCGCGCTTGTAGGGCGCGCGACCCCGGGCGCAATAAAGCGCCCCACGAACACGCCCCTTGCGGTGGTTAGATAAGCATTGTAGGGGCGGCGTCGGGCCGCCCGCAAGTAAGCTGGTGCCTTTGTTCACTCGTCTATTGTTTTACCGAGGAAGAGTATTAGGCACCTGCGGGCGGCCACTGGCCGCCCCTACATTTTCTGCCCCGGCCGCAGGGTCGCGCATTGCGCCGTCCGCTGGAGGTTTTTGCGCCGGGGTCGTCGCTCCCTACAAGAGCCCTGCCTACGGGCGGCCTGACGCCGCCCCTACGCAGGCAACGATA
>JAVBOZ010000087.1:0-9887 GCA_031549985.1 Oscillospiraceae bacterium
GACCGATGAAATCGCCGCCGCACGGGCGGGGATGCCCCTGCCGGAGCACTTTGCGCGTTACGGCGAAGCGGCGTTCCGCGAAATCGAAACGGAGGTCTGCCGCGAAGTCGGCAAGAAGACAGGTCTTGTGATCGCCACCGGCGGCGGCGCGGTGCTACGGCCCGAAAATGTCGCGGCGCTGCGGCAAAACGGCCGCCTGCTGTGGCTACGCCGCCCTGTGGAGCGCCTCGCGCAGGCGGATAGGCCGCTTTCCGCCGGACTGGACGCGCTGCGGGCGATGGAGCAAAAACGCCTGCCGATATACGAACAGGCGGCGGATATGCAACTGTTGCACAATGAGGACTGGGAATGGGTACAGGCGCAGGCGCTGCGGATGTTTGAGCAGAAAGAAGGCTTCACACCATGAAATTACGCGTGATCAACGGGCCGAACCTCAACCTCCTGGGGCTGCGGGAGCCTGATATCTATGGCCACCGGAGCTACGCCGACCTGGAGGCTTACATTGCCCGCCGCGCGGCGGAACTTGGGGTTGAAGCGGAATGCTACCAATCCAACCATGAGGGAGCGCTTGTGACGCTGATTCAGCAGGCGCTCGGCGCGGCGGATGGGATCATCCTCAACGCCGCCGCCTACACCCACACCAGCGTGGCCATCCTTGACGCGCTCAAGGCCGTGGCGCTGCCCACCGTGGAGGTACACCTGAGCGACGTCAATCAGCGTGAATCTTTCCGGCAAATCTCATATTCGGCCATGGCCTGCGAAAAGGTGATCGCCGGCCAGGGCTTCGCGGGCTACGGAATGGCGATGGAATACCTGGTTGACCGGTTGAGCCGTGCGCAACAGAGCGTTGATTGCCGCCGAACGTCCCCCAAGGTATACTTATGACAACAACGATGCAGCGCTTTGATGTCATGTCAATCCCTTGCCGCGTTTCGCGCGTCACGGCAAAGAAAAATCTTGAACAACGGGAATTTCTGGACATTTTCCCGTGATGTAAAGGCCGATCCCCTTACTTATCGCACCCCAAAGCGCCTGCGGAAATGATTCCCATCCGGCAATCAGCATAACTGCGCGCACACCGGCAATGCTGGCTTTGGAGGTGCATTTTGATATGGACATTTTCTTGCCATTGCTCAAGGCCTTTGCGGTGGGCGGAGCCATCTGTTTTGTCGCGCAGGTCGTAATGGACTACACAAAAGTGACCTTGGCACGCATCCTGGTCGCGCTCGTAGTGCTGGGCGCGGTGCTGGGCGCGGTGGGCGTCTACGGGCCCTTCGCCGACTGGGCGGGCGCGGGTGCGACGGTGCCACTTTCCGGCTTCGGCTACGCGATGGCGCGTGGCGTTAAGGAGGCCATCGAAGAGCAGGGCTGGCTCGGCATTTTTACCGGGCCGTTCACCGCCGCTTCGGCGGGCGTGGGTGTGGCGATCCTCAGCGGGCTGGTCGCCGCAGCCGTCGCCAAACCGAAGGAGAAATAGGCAACAACGGCAAAAGGCGCAGGAGAGCAATGCTCCCCTGCGCTTGATTTTTGGTTCCTTTGATCAGTTGCTTATTCCGGCTTCTCGTCCACAAGGATCGGTTCGTCGTCAAGGCAGGAACAGGAGACGAAGGACTCAAGATCTTCGCCGGCCGCAGCCGCAGCCTTTTTCTTATCCGTAATCTTCTTCACCACAACATAGACCGCCGCAGCCGCAGCCGCAATCGCCAGAATAATGCCGATAACCTTCAAAACTTTTTTCATGTCATAAGCCTCACTTTCGCAATCATTTTGATCCTTTTCATTATACCCTGAACCGGCGATGAAGTCAAGCAAAAGATGGGGAAATGCGCCGTAAAAAATTATTAGGCAGATAGTACGGCGGCTCCGCGTTCAAAGTGTCGCCCCTTGGTCAGCGCCTCCATGAATTGCTCCGCAAGCCACGGCATCGCAAGCCCCGTCACCACGCCCGCCTGCGGGTCGCTTTCCGGCGGCGGCATTTGCTCCGCCAGCGGCAGAAGGCAAGAGGCCCCGCCGCCCAGACCGACCGCCTTAAAATGACGGTACGCTTCGGCGATGAATTGCATCGCATCGCCCGACTGCCGCAGCACCTCCATATGCGCACCGCCCGGCACATAGACGGCATCATAAAGAACGGACGACGCCGTCGCAAAGGTCTGCCCACTCTGAACTTCACCGCCGTGCGCCGAAGCGACAGGACCCAGCGTAATCGATACCACCTCATATTGTGCGCCTGCGGCGCTCAAGGCGCCGGTCATGGCGTCCAACTCCTCTTTATCGAAGCCGTGCCCGATGAGGATCGCAACCTTGCGCGTCTTTGGACTCTTGACGGTGCTCTCCATGCTCAGGGCGGGCGACGTTGCGGGATTTGGCTGCGCCGCCTGCGTTTTTGCTGGCGTGACGCCCAGCCCTTGCGCCACTGCGGCGGCAAGCTCCGCATTGACCTGGCCAAGCATATCCGCCAAGCGCTGACGGGTGTTCTTGTTCATACATTTGCCCAATTCAAAGCGGAAGGCGTCAATGATATGCTTGCGTTCAAAATCGCTCATGCTGTTCCAGAACATCGCCGGCTGCGAGAAATGATCCCGGAAGCTTTCGCTGCGCTCGCGGATCACGCTGCCCTCCACTTTATCCTGTAAATGCGCGAAGGCGCTTTCGCCCGCGTGCGCGGAATGTGGCTCGTTTTTGTTGAGCGCGTTGGGGTGGTAGGCAGTCTGTCCCTCGTCGATGGTCATACGGTGCATTCCGTCGCGCTGGTTGTTATTGACCGGAACAACGGGCCGATTGATGGGGATCTGATGAAAATTTGGGCCGCCCAAGCGCGAGAACTGCGTATCCTGATAGGAAAACAGCCGTCCCTGCAGCAGGGGATCGTTACTGAAATCAATGCCGGGCACGAGGTTCGCGGGGCAGAACGCGATCTGCTCGGTCTCAGCAAAAAAGTTTGTGACGTTCCGGTTGAGCGTCAACTTACCGACCCGCTGCACCGGGATAAGCTCTTCCGGCCAGAGCTTCGTCGCGTCCAGAATATCGAAATCAAACTTGAATTCGTCTTTCGGCTCAAGCACCTGGATGCCCAGTTCAAATTCGGCTGGGCTGCCGCTCTCGATGGTATTCCAGAGATCGCGGCGGTTGAAGTCAGAATCCTTGCCCGCGATTTTCTGCGCCTCATCCCAGACCAGGGAATGCACGCCCAGCAACGGCTTCCAATGGAACTTAACGAACTTGAACTCGCCCTTCGCGTTGACGAAGCGAAAGGCGTGGATGCCGAAGCCCTCCATCATGCGGAAGCTGCGCGGCACCGCGCGAGGGGACATCAGCCACATCACGTTGTGCATCGTCTCGGGCGTGTTGACGACGAAATCCCAAAAGGTATCGTGGGCCGAGGCGGCCTGCGGCATCTCGTTGTTCGGCTCGGGCTTGACGGCGTGAATCAGGTCGGGGAACTTGATCGCGTCCTGGATGAAAAACACCGGCATATTGTTGCCCACCAGGTCATAGTTGCCCTCCTGCGTATAGAATTTCACCGCGAAGCCGCGCACATCGCGCACCGTATCGGCCGATCCGCGGGAACCCGCGACCGTGGAGAAACGGACGAACACCGGCGTGACAAGTTTGGGGTCGCTGAGAAAATGCGCCTTTGTCAGATGACCAAGACCCTGATATACCTGAAAAAAGCCGTGCGCCCCCGAACCCCGTGCGTGCACGACGCGCTCCGGTATGCGCTCATGATCAAAATGGGTAATCTTCTCGCGAAAAATGAAGTCCTCCATTAATGTGGGGCCGCGCGCGCCCGCCTTCAGCGAATCGTCGGTGTTGCTGACACCGACACCCAGATTGGTCGTGAGGTGTCCTCCGCTGTGGCTGACCTGGTCGGCCGCGACAGGGTTGGGGTTGGGTCGTTCCGGTTGTTTTGGCATAGTGAGTCCCTCCGTTTTCTTTTCTTCTAGCATTTCCCAAAAAAAGAAGGGATATGTATAGCCGCGCGCGGGCTTGTCTTGACAAAATGAATTCTTCGGGATAAGATAGAGGAAAGATATTTCAGAAAGGCGATCCCATGCAGACTCAAATCTTCCTCCTGCGCGGCATGACCTGTGCGGCCTGCGCGGCCCGCATTGAAAAAGTGCTGGCGCGTCAGGCCGGTGTGCAAAGCGTTGCCGTAAACCTCGCCACCGAAAAGGCGCAGGTAACCTTTGATCCCGTGCGGATTTCGCCGAAGGACATCACCGCTGCCATCGAAAAGCTGGGCTACCGGGCTTTTTTACCCCAGCCGGAGAAAAAAGAGGCAGCGGCGCAACCGAACGGTGTCCGGCGCATGTGGGTCAAATTCATCGTTGCCGCCGCCTTCGCTGTGCCGCTGCTCTATATCGCCATGGCACCGATGCTGCCCCTTCTGCCCCTCCCCTTCCCCGCAACGCTTGACCCCATGCTCCACCCGCTGCGCTACGCCTTGGCGGAGCTGGCGTTGACGCTGCCCATCCTCGGCGCGGGGCATCGCTTTTATGTCACCGGCTTCAAGGCGCTTTGGCGGCGAAGCCCCAATATGGATACCCTGATCGCCGTCAGCACCGCCGCCGCCCTGCTGTATAGTCTCTACCAGACATGGCAGATCTTTCGCGGCCACGCGCACGCCGCGCATTCGCTCTATTATGAATCCGCCGGGGTGATCATCGCCCTGATTCTGCTTGGCAAGACCCTTGAGGCCGTCGCGAAGGGCCGCTCAGGCGATGCAATCAAGAAGCTGATGGGCCTGACCCCAAAGACAGCCACCGTCCTGCGGGGCGAAGCGCTTGTTCAAATCCCGGTGGAAGAGGTCGTCATCGGCGACGTCATTGCCGTCCGGCCCGGTGAAAAAATCCCGGTGGACGGCACCGTGCTTGAAGGCGGCACGGCGGTGGATGAATCAATGCTGACTGGTGAAAGCATGCCCGTGAATAAGCAGCCGGGCGACCCGGTCTTTGCCGCTTCACTCAACACCACCGGCGCGGTGCGCTTTCGGGCCGAAAAGGTCGGCGCTGACACCGCCCTGGCCCAGATCATCCGGCTGGTGGAGGAAGCGCAGGCGGGCAAAGCGCCCATCGCCCGCCTTGCCGACAAAATATCCGGTGTGTTCGTCCCCGTCGTCTGTGCCGTCGCGCTGCTCAGCGGTCTGGCGTGGTTCATCGGCACGCGTGATGCACGGTTTTCCCTTACGATTTTCATCTCCGTTCTGGTGATCGCCTGCCCCTGCGCACTGGGCCTGGCAACCCCCACGGCGATCTTGGTGGGTACCGGCAAGGGTGCGCAGCTGGGCATCCTCTTCAAAAGCGGCGAAGCGCTTGAGACCGCCCACGCCGCGCAGACCGTTATATTCGACAAGACCGGCACCGTCACCGAGGGCAGACCGACTGTGACCGAGGTGCTCCCCGCGCCCGGGCAGGGCGAAAAAGAACTGCTGCAACTGGCGGCCAGTCTCGAGCGGTTTTCCGAGCATCCCATTGCCACGGCGGTCTTGGCGCATTATCAGGGCGAGCTTCTGGAGGCACAGGATTTCAGGGCAATTCCCGGGCAGGGCGTCGAGGGCACGGTACAGGGCAAACGCGTCAAAATCGGTCGCGGCGTCGAAATTCATGCCGACGACGCATATCTCGGAAAAATCACCATCGCTGATCAACCCAAGCCCTCCGCCGCGCCAGCCATGGAGGCGCTACGCGCAATGGGCCTGGAAATCGCCATGATCACCGGCGACAACCGCGCCACCGCCAAGATGATCGCGGCGCAGGTGGGCATTGGCCGCGTTCTGGCGGAGGTCTTGCCGCAGGACAAGGCGGACGAAGTGCGCAAATTACAGGCTGGGGGCAAAAAAGTCGCGATGGTGGGCGACGGCATCAACGACGCCCCGGCGCTGGCTCAGGCCGATATCGGCATCGCCATCGGCTCCGGCACAGATGTCGCCATCGAGAGCGCCGACGTTGTGCTGATGCGCGGCGACTTAACGGGCGTACCCACGGCCATCGCGCTCAGCCGCCGCGTCATGCGCACGATCCGGCAAAACCTTTTTTGGGCCTTTGGCTATAACGTCATCGGCATCCCCATCGCGGCGGGGTTGCTGCACCTTTTTGGCGGGCCGCTGCTCAACCCCATGTTCGCCGCTGCGGCGATGAGCCTCAGCTCCGTCTCGGTGCTGCTCAACGCCCTGCGTCTGAAACGATTTAAACCGTAAAATGATAAGGAGGTCTTCTCATGGTCACTGTTTTATCCGTTGAAGGCATGATGTGCGACCACTGCGTGCAGGCGGTCAGCGGCGCGCTGAAAGCCCTGCCGGGCGTAACCGAAGCGGCGGTTGATCTCGCCGCAAAAACCGCCACCGTCACCCACGACCCTGTGCTTGCCGTCGAGAAATTACGCGCCGCGGTGGAAGAGCAGGGCTACGACGTGCGCTAGCGAACACAAAGAAACGCGCCCCTTTCAAGGAGGCGCGTTTCTTTGCGAATCAGCTATGACCTTTGCTGATAAATCTCGCTTTTCCAGTTCTCAATGTGCCGCTTGATGGCCAAAAAGCTTTCCTCGCTCATGTAATGCTCCAGTCGGCAGGCGTCGCGCACCGCAGCCCCCCGTTCCACGCCCAGAAAGATCAGCCAGTCGGAGATCAGAACGTGCCGCTCATACATGGTCTGGGCGATCTCACATCCGCGCTCGGTCAGCGTGACGTACCCTTCGGCGTCAATTTCAACGTGGCCGGCGGCGCGCAGATTCTTCATGGCTACGCTTACGCTCGGTCGGGAAAAACCCAACTCCTCCGCGATATCCACCGAACGCACCGGTGCCCCGCTGCGGCCCAGCATCAGAATGGCCTCAAGATAATTTTCCGCCGATTCCTGGATTTTCACGCGACTCCGCCTCCCCCCGTTATCTTTTGCTAACTTATGTATCGCAAGTATAGCACAGAAAATTTGCTCTGTCAAATATTTTTCATATTTCCTCTTGACAAGCATGTTAGTTTGTGCTAACATAAGTGCGTAGTTAGTCAAGTCAAACAGATGCGATGAAAAAGGTGTGGAGGTGCAACATGACCTTGCGTGAATTGGGGATCGGCAAGAGCGGGCGCGTGGTTACCGTGGGGGGCGAAAAGGCGCTTAGGCGGCGTCTGCTGGATATGGGAATCACGCCGCGCACAAACATAACAGTCAGAAAGGCCGCCCCCATGGGTGACCCGATTGAACTGCTGCTGCGCGGTTATGTCCTGACGCTGCGGCTCGAAGATGCTGACAAAATCACCGTTGAGGAGGTGGCGGCATGATCTTTGCGCTGGCAGGCAACCAAAACTGCGGCAAGACCACACTGTTCAACCAACTGACCGGCTCCAATCAGCATGTCGGGAATTTCCCCGGCGTGACGGTCGAACAGAAGACGGGAACCATCATCGGCCACAAAGAGGTCTCGCTCGTTGACCTACCGGGAATCTATTCGCTCTCCCCTTACACCAGCGAGGAAGTGCTGACGCGTGACTTCTTGCTGGGGCAAAAACCGAACGGCATCATCAATATCGTCGACGCTACCAACATTGAGCGTAACCTCTATTTGACCCTGCAATTGATGGAACTGCAAATCCCCATGGTGGTGGCGCTGAACATGATGGACGAGGTGCAGGCCAACCATGGCAGCATCGACATTCAGCGCCTCGAAGAGCGCCTTGGCATCCCCGTCATCCCCATTTCGGCGATCAAGAAACAGGGGATCTCTGAACTGGTCAAAAAAGCGATCGCTACGGCGGAAGACCGACGCAGACCAGAACGCATCGACTTTTGCTCCGGCGCGGCCCATCGGGCGATTCACGCCATCGCGCACCTGATTGAGGATCACGCACAGCGGCTGGGCATCCCCATGCGCTTTGCGGCGACCAAGCTGGTGGAAGGCGACCAACCGATGCTGGAGCGGTTGAAGCTGACGGAAAACGAGACCGATATGATTGAGCACGCCGTGAAAGAAATGGAGACCGAACTGGGGACCGACCGTGAGGCCGCGCTCGCAGACATGCGATACCAATTCATCGAAGAACTCTGCGGCAAGAGCGTAGTGAAGATGGGCGAAAGCCGCGAATATCGTCGCAGTGTCCGGCTTGATAATATTCTCACGCACAAAATTTGGGCGATCCCGGTGTTTCTGGGAATTATGTTCCTCGTGTTCTGGCTCACCTTTGGCGTCATCGGCAGCTGGCTGAGCGATTTGCTGACACTTGGCGTCGACGCGCTGAGCGGCCTGGTTGACCGCGGGCTGACACTTTACGGCGTTAACCCAGTGATGCATTCGCTGATCATCGACGGTATTTTTGCGGGCGTCGGCGCGGTACTCGGCTTCGTCCCGATCATCATCACGCTGTTCTTCTTCCTTTCAATACTGGAAGACAGCGGCTATATGGCCCGGGTGGCATATGTGATGGATAAACCGCTGCGGAAAATCGGGCTTTCGGGGCGCAGCTTTGTCCCTATGCTGATGGGTTTCGGCTGCAGCGTACCGGCGGTAATGGCCACGCGCACCCTTTCCAGCGAGCGGGATAAAAAAATGACAATGCTGATCACCCCGTTCATGAGTTGCAGCGCCAAGATCCCCATTTATACGGTGTTCACCGCTGCGTTTTTTCAAAAAAATCAGGCATTTGTCATGATGGGCCTTTATGTCACCGGAATCCTGTTGGGCGTTGGTTCGGGCTTCCTGCTGCAAAAGACCTCTTTCAAGGGTGTCTCCGTCCCCTTTGTGATGGAACTTCCCAATTACCGCTTCCCTTCGGCAAAGACCGTGCTGCTGCTGCTCTGGGATAAGGGCAAGGATTTTGTTCGGCGCGCGTTTACGATCATCTTTTTGGCCACCATCGTGATTTGGTTCCTGCAATCCTTCGACTTCCGCTTCAACCCGGTGGAAGACAACGCCCGGAGCATGCTGGCCTCCGTTGGCCGTGGCATCAGTGTGCTGTTCGCGCCGCTCGGCTTTGCGGATTGGCGCATCTCCACGGGCTTGATTACGGGCTTCTTGGCAAAAGAGGCCGTAATCAGTACTCTGGCCGTATTGACCGGCGTCAGCGCGGCGGAACTCGCCGGTGCCCTGCACAGCTATTTTACCCCACTGAGCGCGCTGAGCTTTCTTGTGTTCACCCTGCTATATACCCCTTGTGTGGCTGCGGTCGCCACGGTGAAGCGGGAATGGGGCAGCGTCAGGGGGGCGGTGCTGGTGGTGCTTTACCAGACCGGTGTGGCCTGGCTGGTGGCCTTCGGTTTCTATCAGGTCGGGCGGCTGCTTGGTTTTTGATTGCGGAAAGCTTCTTGCTATATGCAAAAGAGCCCCAAAAAAGGGGCTCTTTTGTTGCTTCGCATTTGTGATTGTTAACAGCACCGGCAAGCAGAGAAAAAAGCCCCAGACATATCGCCCCACCAGGGCATGCGGTGTAGTCAGCAGCACGGAAAGCCACAGCCCCACGACCGGCACAAAAGCCAACAGCCGACGCTTTTGCCGCCGCAACACCAAAAGCAGCGCCGCGAAGATCGCCAGATCAAACAGCAGGGCCGGATTCCAAAAAACGTGCAGCCATCCTGTCTTTCCGCTAAGCATGGACACGTTGACCAACTGGCGTTCCAACTGCGTCAATGCGGGTGCGGGCGAATGTTGCCGAATATTAGTGTAAACGGGTGATTCATAGAACCCATCAATCATCCCGGGTTCAGCGAATGGATCCCACACTAGCATGGTCTCCTCCAACGTCGCGGCAAGATAATCCCCCGGATGGCGCAGCAACAGCGATACCCAAAGACGCAGATAGCGTCTTGGCTGCGCACGCAGTGCTTCGCCATTAAATGACTCATGAAATTTTACGGGATCCGACGTCGATGGCGTATATACCGCACGCCACTCATCCAGAG
>JAVBOZ010000118.1:0-12816 GCA_031549985.1 Oscillospiraceae bacterium
GTCTTGCGTTTCTGCGCCCCGCTGAGGGCGCGCGCGGTGAAAGTATAGGTCGTCACCGTATTGGTGTTCTGTTCCTCCTCCATCCCGGGCAATACATCCGCGTTTTTCTTAACGTCAATGATCTGGATCACCTTAGCGCGAATGATCTGCACGTCCTTTGCGCCGCCGAAAATCTGCTTTTCGCCCACGGCGATGCGGTTCCCCACAAAGAGAAAGATGCCGGAAAGCAGCAGCGTCGCAATATAAATCGCAAGGTTCCGGTTCGGCTTATAGCGTTTTTCCAGGTTGCTCATATGCTTCCCTCTTGTTCTTTCAATGCCTTCCAGAGCCGCAGCGCATAGCCCTGCGCCAGCGGCATGGGTTCCAGGCGCGCGGAATAGAGCCCGATGCCCCGCGTATCGCCCTGCGCAAAATCGACCGCGCCGCCGCGCCGGGTCATTGCCATCAAGCAGGCCTGCGCCTGCCGCGCAGCCTCCAAAAAAGCGGGTTTGTGCCCATGCGCGGGCGGCAGCAGAGCGGCCAGCCGCGCCAAACCATAACCAAGCATCGCCGTGGCCGAGGCCTCCGGGCGATCCTGCGCCCCGGGCAGCCATGGCCAGCCGCCCCCGGGGAGCTTCACTTGCAATATGCTTTCGGCGCAGCATATAGCCTGTTCGATGAGCCAGGCGGCTTCGGCCTGCCATGCTTCTTCGCGGAGGGCCTCGGCGCTCTCGATCAGCGCCAGAAGTAAAAACCCGCAGCCCCGGCCCCAGCCATAGACCCCGGCAGGCGTACCGTCTTTGATGGCATAACTATGCGCCGGAAGCCCCGTAACCGGGTGCAGTCCCCGGGCGATGAAGTCCTCCAGCTGCCGCCGGGCCAGCGCGGCGTAAGGAAGCTCGTCCGCCCGCGCTGCGTATAAGAAGAGAAAGGGACAGGCCATCCAGAGGGTATCGACCAGGCGCAGGCCGGGCAGCGCCGGGCTATAGGGCAGCGTACCGCCGTTCGCTTCGGCGCGGCGCAAAAATTCCGCTCCAAGTTCACGTATCCAAGGGGTCTGGTAACTTTGCCCGCCGCGCAGTGCGGCAAAGGCCGCCACACCCCATTCCACGCTGGGAGGCAGGTCCTTCGGCGGCGAAAGGTCATATCGTCGGCTGTTGCCGCCCGGCAATTCGCTCAGCGCCAGCGCCAAAGAAGCCCTGTGCCAAAACCGCAGCCGCCTGCTCCCGCCGCGCAGGTGCAGACGCTCCCAAAGACCTATATGGTCCGCCAGCGGCAGAGCCGGGGGGTGTTTCCACTGCTTTTGGCAGACGCGGCTGACTGCTGCAGCCCATGCCGCCGGGGAATCCCAGCGACCGATATGAATGCGGGCCAGCCAAAGCATAAATGTATGGAACATACTATTCCCCGACTTCCAGCGTCCCTGCCTCAATCCCCGCGAACAGCGCCACGCGCTCGGCGTGCCGCCCGCCCTCAAAGGGCGCGTCCAGCCAGGCGTCGAGGATCATTTTTGCCAGCTCCGCGCCGACGACCCGTTCACCCATGCAGAGGATGTTGGAATCGTTGTGCATACGCGAAAGCTTGGCCGAATACGGCTCGCTGCAACAGCAGGCGCGGATTCCCTTAACCTTAGTGGCGGCAATGGAGATGCCGACTCCGGTGCCACAGAGCAGAAGGCCTCGCTCGCAGCGTCCGTCCGTTACCGCTCTGGCGACCTTATAGGCCTGAACGGGATAGTCGACCGGCTGCCCCTCAAAGGTGCCGAAATCCAAGCATTCAACGCCCTTTTTGATCAGATATGCCTTCAGTTCCTCTTTCAACGCCGTCGCGGCGTGGTCACATCCGATGGCAAGCATGCGCAAGTCCTCCTTCAAATTTGTAAGGAATGTTAATTCACAAAGCGCCCGGCGTCCGCGCCGCAGGCGGCTAAATTTTCGCCGCCGCCAGCACGTTCGTTTCGAACGAAAACGCCAGATCCTCCTGCGCGCGCTGGCGCTGAAAGGCAAGGCGAATCATCTCGTCCAACAAAGCGGGGTAGGGAATGCCCGTGGGCTCCCAGAGGTAAAACGAAAGCGAACCGGGCACGGTGTTGATCTCGTTGAGCCAGATCTCGCCGGTCTTTCCGTCCATCAGAAAATCGACGCGGGCCACGCCGTTGGCATCCAGCGCCTGAAAAGCGCGCACCGCCATCGTCTGCACGAGGTTCCGCTGCGTCTCAGTGATCTCGGCGGGGATTCTGCGTTCAAGGCTCGCCATACCCTTGGAGCCGCCTGCCGCCGTAACCGGCGCGGTTTTTACCGGCGTCTTGGCTTTGCCCTTGCCGCCGCTGAGGTACTTGTTCTCGTAGCTCAAAATCTCATCGGCGTTGAGCGGCTCTTCGCAGACGGAGGCCCGCGCGGCGTCGGCGCTGCCCAGCACGGCGCAGTTGATCTCGCGCAGATTCTGTACGGCGGGCTCCACCAGCACCCGGCTGGCGAAACGGAAGGCCAGTTCCAGTGCGCGGCGCAGCGCGGCGGCGCCCGCAGCCTTGCCGATACCCACGCTCGAGCCCAGATTAACGGGCTTCACGACGACCGGGAACCCAAACTTTGCCTCGATTTTCACCAGCAGGGCCTCTTCGTCAGCGTCATACTCGGCCTGACGCAGGCAGAGCGCATCCAGCACCGGAATCCCTTCGGCCCGGAACAGCGCCTTCTGGGCGTATTTATCCATGCCGATGGCCGCAGCCGTCACGTCGCAGCCCACGAAGGGCGCACCCAGCAGGCGCAGTACGCCCTGCAAAGCGCCGTCCTCAACGTTTGTGCCGTGGGTGATGGGGAATATAGCGTCCAGTTCCGCAAGAACCTGCTTGCCGAAAGCTTTGGCGGGCTGGCGCAGCAACACGGCCTTACCCGCCACTCTTGCCGGGAGCACCTGCTGACTGACAGCCAACAGCTTGGGGATATCCCGGTAAGCCGCAATGTTCCCCACCTGCTCGCCGATATAGTAGTCGTTATCTTTGGTCAGGTAGACCGGCAGAACGTCATATTTTTCGGGGTCAAGGGCGGCGACCGCCTGCAATGCGGAGATGACGGAAATCTCATGCTCCACGCTCTTGCCGCCGAAGAGAACGGCCAGTTTGATTTTCATAAATATACCCTCCATCGAAGATTGTTTGCTGCGGCACAGCCGGGGCATTTAAGCGAACCGGCTACGGCGATTTAAGCGAACCGGCCACGGCGGCTGCGGCACAGCCGACTAAAAATTATCCGGAAGATCGTTTTCGAGCAGGATGACTTTTTTGCGACCGTCACCGGGGAGGGAATAGACCCAGGCCATGGCGTCGCGGAATGTCCGCGCGACGTGCAGGTTCTCTTGCGCAAAGCCCGTCTCCAAAATACCGGCGCGGATCGGTTCGGTCTGCGCCTGGCCCACCAGGGCGATGACATCGCACACCGCCGCCGCCTGCCCACCGAAAGCTTTGTTCAGTTCCGCCTGCCTCGCCCCCAGTTCAATCATGCCCGGCGTGACCAGAATTTTCTGGCATTGCGTAAAAAGGTTCAGCGTGTCCAGGGCCGCCTTCGCTCCGCTTGGGTTGGAGTTGTAAGCGTCGTCGATGATCAGCACACCGCCCTTATCAAGCAGTTCCAGGCGGTGCGGCACGGGCTGCAGTTTACGCGCGGGGCCGCGCAGCGCAGCCAGCGGGATGCCGAAGGTGTGCGCAACGGCAATCGCGCCCATCAGGTTGAGAACGTTGTGCCGCCCCAGTAAGCGGGTGGTAAAATGCTCCCGTTCTGCGTTGGGGGCGACCGCCGTGAAGCTTACGCCGTTTTCACCGCAGCTGATCTCCTCAGCGTAATAATCCGCGCCGAATGCCGCACCGGCGGCGTAGGTCACCACATGGGGGTAATCCACGATCTTCGCCCGGATGTTTTCATCCTCCCCGTTCGCAAAAAG
Source organism: Oscillospiraceae bacterium (assembly GCA_031549985.1). Classification (GTDB taxonomy): domain Bacteria; phylum Bacillota; class Clostridia; order Oscillospirales; family Acutalibacteraceae; genus WRMQ01. The sequence goes on from JAVBOZ010000118.1 coordinate 3,916, forward strand.
GATGCTGGCTTCCATGTCGAAGGGCAGGGCATCCGCCAGCTCAAACTTGGTTTTGACCACGTTCTCAAGGCTCTGGAAGCTCTCAAGATGCTGCGGGCCGATGGATGTCAATACGCCGCACTGGGGCCGGGCGATGTCGCAGAGCTCTTTGATGTCGCCAAGATTTTTTGCGCCCATCTCGCAGAGGAAGATTTCGTGTGCCGCGCTGAGCGATTCGCGCACGCAGCGGACGACACCCATCGGCGTATTGGTGCCCTCGGGGGTCATGAGCACGTTATATTGCGCCCGCAGCAGCGCGTTAAGGCAGTATTTCATGCTGGTCTTACCGTAACTTCCGGTGATGCCAATCACGCGCAGCGAAGGGTGCGCCCGCAGCTTTTCAACGGCCTGTTTCGTATAACGGTTCCGGATAGCGCGCTCGAAGGGCGCGTTGATGCGATCGGCCAGCAGCAGCAGCCGGGGGGTCAGGGGAGCGATGAAAAAGATGTAGGCAGCCTGAAGCACCTGAAAGACCCAGGTTTTCTCGTGAAAATGCAGCAGGAGCCATGCCAACAGCATCAACAGGGGAAATAACACGAGCAGCATTGTTGTGGTAAAGAGCAGCCGCTTCATCCGGGCCGTATAGACCAAAGGCTTCTTGACCGTCGCTTTTTTTGGCGCGAGCAGAAATCCTCCTGCCAGCGGTATCCAGATACGCTGAAGTTTCTTTCGGTTGTGCTTCATCCACTGCCGCTGCACACCGGGCTTATAGGTGTTCAGCTGGAACATGTGGGCAAAATAGATCAACGCCGCCGTTGAGCTGGAAATTGCAGCTATGACACCCAGTTCCAGAAAAAAGATCGACCATGGCATACGGGCACCTCCTTTGGTGTGGGGAAATCGCGTGATAAACCAGGTTGCTGTGGACGATTGGGATCATCCCTATACCTGAAAAAAGCTGCCCATAACCCGCAAAAACTGCGCTTGCTGCTCCAAAAATGAAAAGTGCCCGGCGTTCTCCAATATGACCAGCCCCGCACCGGGGATTTTCGACTCCATCAGCTGCCCGTGCGCCAGGGGGGTATCGGCGTCGTTGCGCCCCCAGATCAAAAGGGTCGGGGGCGTGATCTTTTCAAGCAGAGGGGTCAAGTCCTCGTTGACCGTCTTCACCAGTACCTGCCGCATCAAGGGGGAAGCGGCTTTATAGTCCGCCGAACCGTGCTTCTGCCGCAGATTCTCAATGGCCTGGGGGAAGAGGGTGCGCATGAGCTTCAGCGAAAGCACCTTCTTGCCCAGCGAATAACGTCTGCCCCGGCGCGTCGCTTTCTTTGAGGGCGTAGGTTTGATGCCCGCACTGTCGATCAACACAAGCTTTGTGAAGCGGGGCGCGTGCAGCTGCCGTGCGGCCAGCTTGATGATCACCCGCCCGCCAAAAGAATGCCCCACCAACGCGCAGCGCTCGACGCCCAGTGCCCGGAGGAAGCCCAGCGCAAGGTCGGCGTAAGCATCCACATCCCAAGCTTCGGGTGGCTCGGGGCTTTCGCCAAAGCCAGGGAAATCCAGGGCGAGCACCCTGTATTTTTGCGCGAGCATCTGTTGCAGCGGAGCGTAAAGCCGGGCACTCGCGCCCCAGCCATGCAGCAGAAGGATCGCCTCCCCCTGCCCTGCCTCTTCGTATGCGACACGCTGCCCCGCAACGGTGATTGTCATGCCTGGCTCCTCTGCTTATTCTAAAGCGGGCGAACAATGTCCGCCCCTACATATGGCCATATAACATTTGTATATGCGGGTAATGACAGAATATACGGGCTACAGTCTTTCAAAAGCCCTCGCGACCGGCGCGGGCAAGTGGAGGCTGCCCCAGATGTCGCGCCAGTTCTCGCGCAGTTCGCCCCGCCTGCGGGGGAGCACCTCGAAGGCGAAGGCGGGGTAAAGCCCGTCGAATGTGAGGATGCCGTCGTAATTGTTGCCGTTGCCGATGGATACGCTGGCCTGATAGCCCCCGGGCGCAAGATCGTGCCCGGCGAAGGCCATGGTGACCCGATAGGTTTCGCCTGCCTTCATTTCGCCCGCGAACACCTCGCTGAACGCCATGCCGATCGGACCGCGGCTGTTGGCGATTTCGAAGCGCATGGTGGGGTTCTCAACGTCCATCAGGCAGCGCATCGTCACGCGGAAGACCAGCGGATCCTCTACCTCATAGGTACAGTCACCGGTATCAAGCAGCTCGAGCCGGGTCATCAGCACCTGGCCGGAGATGTGCCCCATGCGCGGCATACCGCTGAGGTCAATGTCTTTTTCCAAGCCGCCGCCCTCCATCAGGTAGCGGCGGATACCCTCGTCGGTGTCGCCGTCGAAAGCCACTTGGCCATCCTTGAGCAGGATCACCCGGCTGCAAAGCTGACGGATGGTGGGCATCTGGTGGCTGACAAAAAGGACCGTCCGCCCGCTTTCGACAACCGACGCCATCTGCTCCAGGCACTTTTTTTGGAATTTGGCGTCGCCCACGGCGAGCACCTCGTCCACCACCATAATATCCGGCTGCAAATGCGCAGCCACAGCAAAACCCAGGCGGACAAACATCCCGCTGGAATAGCGCTTGACGGGGGTATCGATGAACTGACCGATCTCTGAAAAATCATAAATGGCGTCAAACTTTCGTTCCACTTCCGCATGGCTCATGCCAAGGATCGCACCGTTGAGATAGATGTTTTCGCGCCCGGTCAACTCGCCGTTGAAGCCCGTGCCGACCTCCAGCATCGCCGAAAGCCGACCGGTCAGCTCGATCTGGCCGGTCGTGGGTTCGGTGATACGTGAAAAGAGCTTGAGCAGGGTCGATTTCCCCGCGCCGTTCTTGCCGATGATGCCGACGCTCTCGCCCTTTCGAACCTCAATATTGACGTCCTTCAGCGCCCAGAAATCCTGTTTTCTGCCCCCACGCAGGGCGCTGCGCAGTTTGGCCATCGCGGCGCTGCCGTGACCATCGGCAAGGGTATTGATTTTGGCCGTGGGGGACTTGATCCGGTAGCATTTACCCAGGCTCTGCGTCCGGATGGCGATGGGCTGTTCTGACATGATACTGTTCGTTCCTTTCAAACTACTCCCATCCTGATCAAATCAAATCAACGAACGACCGCTCCGCCTTTCGGAAGCGCCATACGCCCAGCAGGATGAATGCCGCCAGCCAGGCAAAGCTCAGGTAGAGGTCGACGGGGTCGAAGATGAAGGCGGGGTCGTCCAGCAGCAGCCATTTGAAGCTGACAAGAAACCCCGTCATAGGATTCAGGCGGTAGATATAAGGGAGGATGGCCTGCACCAGCGGGCCCTGCCCTGTCAAACGGCTGTTGAGGTCGGCCAGGGTATACGCCACCGGGGCAAAGAACTGCCCCAGTTGGAGAATGACCGGTACGGTGAAGCCAAGGTCGCGCCAACGGATGATGAAGGATGCCAGAAAAAGCCCCATAAAAGTGCCCAGCAACGCCACGGGCAGCAGCAGCGGCAGGCTCCAGAGCATCCGCGCCGGCGGCAGATAGGGCGCGCCACGCATCGCGTTAATGCCCAGCATCACAAAGAGCATGACATAAGAGATCAGCGTATCGACCATCGCCGAAAGCATGCTGCTCAACGGCGAAATCAGGCGCGGGTAATAGACCTTCTTCATAAGCCCGGCGTTTGCGATGAAGGTATTGCTCGCCTGGGTGAGGCAGCGGGAAAACAGCCCCCAGGGCAGCCCGCCGACATAGACGCAGACGGAATAGGGAATGGAGATCCCCTCGCCGAAACCCGCCAGCACACCGAAAACCAGGGTAGACATCACCATGCTGAACAGCGGGTTGATCACGCTCCACGCGACGCCGATGAAGGTCTGCTTATAGCGCACGGTGAAATCCCGGCGGGTCATGTGCGTCATCAGCCCGCGATAACTCCAGAGATCCCGCCAATATTGCAGGTTTTTGCCCCCAGCCGCGATGACGACGGTCTTGGGCTGATAGGCGCTCGATTCGGTCATGTGTGTTTCTCCGTCTTGTTGATTGTTATAACGCCTGCTCTTGCTCCGCAGCGATGCGCTCTCTCAGCTGCAACGCCGCCGCATGTACCTCTTGTTTGCGTGCGCCCGTCAGGCGATAGAACAGGAACGGCAGCGCGCTCAGGAGCATAAACGCCCCCTGCGCCAGAGTATAGACCCCCAGCAGGGCCACCTTTGTGTTCATTGACTGCACCTGATAAGCATCCACCATCTTTCCGTCAATCATTTCCTTGACGGGAAGTATGTATTGGATGAAATTCAGCTTCGAATCGCCATAAAGGATCTGCGGCCAAAGGCCCTCGACAACCATACCGCTGACGAATGCGCCGATGCTGACCGCGAACGCCAGGCTCGCATCCAGCCGCTTGCCGGTCTTGACCTCCAGGTCCTCCAGAATATCCGCCTGGAACATGGTGGGCAGAAGGTTTGAGGCACCATATTGCAGCCCGATAAGAAAGAGGAACAAGATGAAGATTGTCGTAAAGAATGTACCGCCTTTGGTAAACGCCAAAACGCCCGCGCCAAACGCGAGACCGTTGGCCAGAACGGAGTATGCGCCGGAGGCAATATAAATCTGCTTGCTGTTGTATCGCTTCAACAGGAAGTTGACCACGAGCATCCCCACGGCGGTGCCAACACCCGTGGGCAGACCAAAGAGCAGAAATTTGTTGGGGTCACCCAGCAGCGCCGCCGCCAAAAAGGTGCCCATGTAGCTCGCGATCTTACGGAAATTCTTGAGCAGTTCGCTGCACAGCACCAGCAGGGCATAGGGATTTCGGGCAACATCCATCAAGCCCGGCAGCGGATTGACGCGTTTGCTGCTGTAGGTGATGCGCTCCTTGACCACACGCATGCCCAGCAGCAGCGTCAGCGTACTGGCCAGCGCGCAAAGCGCGGCGGAAATCATCCACAACACGGCGGAATTCGGGATTGGACGGCCCGGGTGCTCTTCCGAAGCCTTTGCGATGCCCAGCACCATGACGACCACCAGCGGCGCGGAATTGCCTACGGCGCTGGCGATGCCCCGAAAGCTCATCACCTTATCCCGCTCCTTATGTTCCGGCGTGATGACGGCGGCGATTTTGTTGACCGTCTCGGCGAAATAACAGGAGGAATTGTATAGCAGCGTGACGACGCACTGGTAGGTGATCATCGCCACAATCGAAAGCTCGTTAAAGACGCTGGGGGTGAAGAACATCAGAACAGCAAAGACGCCCGAGGGCACCGCCGAGAGCAGCACCAGCGGGCGAAATTTATCCTTGCCCGGCTTGGGGGCGCGGTCAACGAGCATCGCGAAAAAGAAGGAGAGGGCAAAGCTCGCCGCCGTCGTGAAAATGCTGATAAACGAGACCGAGGTGGGGTCGAGCTGCAGCGCGTCGACCAAATAGTTGCGGCGGAAATTACCCGCCATCCCCTGCATATTGGTGAAGAAGAAGGCGCAGGCCATGAAGGCCATAAACTCCTTGTTCGAAACGTATTTTGTCGGCCGTTCCGCAAATGAAGCAAGTGATTCGACCTTGTTACGCACGATGACGCCCCCCTCCGGATATCTGTTGTCTAAAATCAACCATCTAAAGTCTAAGCTCCATGACCGTCTTGCCAAAGCTCTGTTGAGCATCAACGCGAAACGCTTTATGAATATCTCCCAGGCTGCGCACCGTCACAACCTCGCTTACGAGGCGTTCCAGCGCAAGACCCAGGTCGGGGTGCTCTTCCAGCAGCGCCGCCGCGCGCTGAAAATCCGCCAGGCCGGAACGGGAGGAGCCAAACAGGCGCAGACCTTTTTCCAGCACCATCCGGGTGTTGAGCGGCACCAGGCTTTCACTCACCCCCAGCAATGCCATGGTGCCCTCCGGGGCAATGACGTCGATGATCTGGTTCAGCGCGGGTTCGCAACCGCCCCCGCCGACGCACTCAAAGGCGTGGTCACAGAGGGTTTTGCGGGCTTCCAGGCGAACGTCGTCCACATGCAGGAGCTGATCGGCGAAGGAAAAGAGGGAGAGTTTTTCCGTCACCGTACCCAACACGGTCAGTTTTGCTTCGGGGTAAAGCGCCCGCAACAGCAGCGCGGTGATATAGCCCAGGTTCCCGTCACCCCAGACGGCAAGGCGTTCGCGACGCCCGTGGGCGACGCGTTCAAAGCGGCTGATGGCGTGCATCGCCACGCTCACAAGCTCCAAAAAAGCGCTGACCTCGGGGCGCACGCCCTGCGGCGCGGCAACAAGCCGGGCCGGTTCGGCCAGCACGTATTCCTGCAAAAATCCGTCGTATCCGCTGGAGCGGAAGCGGCTGGTTGACAGATAATTTTCGGCGATAAAGGGGTCCGTCTCGCCTGGGATGTTCGGCACCGGAATCACCAGTGATCCTGTGGCAAACGTGTCGCTGGGGTCGTGCAATACCTCCGCCGCGCATTCATGAATCAGCGCCATCGGCAGCTTTGCTTTCAGCGCTTCCGGTGAACGCAGCCCCTGGTAGTAGCGCTGATCCGCCCGGCAGATGGAAAGCCAAAGCGGTCTGAGCAGCGCTTCGCCGCCCCCCGGAACATAGGGCAGTTCCCGGCAGGTGGGCTCAAACATTCCCGGTGCGGTCAGGCGGTATATCGTGCTGATCACGTGGTTCCCTCCGTGTGCATTTACGCGGGCGAACGCCGTTCGTCCCTAAAGGCCGGGCAGGTATATCTTGACGTTAACTATTCTTTATTCCGTCATCCCGATCATCGTCTGGGCCAACTGCAAATCATAAGGATAGGTGATTTTGATGTTGTGGGTTTCCCCCGCAACGAGCGCGACGGGTTCGCCGCGCAGGGCAAAAATTTTGCAGGCATCGGTGAGCAGGGTCTCTTCCTCCGGGCTAAGGCTATCAATCAGCGCGCGCAGCTTGCGCACCCGAAAACTTTGCGGCGTCTGCCCCTGGAACATGTGCTTGCGTTCCGGAATTCCGCTGATAAACGCGCCGTCCGTACTCTCCACGATGGTGTCCGTGGCGGGGATCACCGTGTCGCAGGCACCGTATTCTTGGGCGGCGGCGATGTTGTCACTAATAATGCGGTGGGTCAAAAACGGGCGCACAGCGTCGTGAGTGAGCAGAATGTGATCTTCCTCCCGGCCAAAACGCCCGTCAATAAAATCCAGGGCGCGCCGGAGGGTATCGTTCCGGGTCTCGCCGCCCTCGGTTACGCTCACGCCGATATTCGCTGGCAGCGCGGCAGCCAGAATGCTCTCGGTATGGCTGATCCACGCCCGCGGCGTGAGAACGACCACGTATTCCACCTGGGGGTGCGCCAAGGCTTTTTCGACGGTATGCACCAGAATTGGCTTGCTGCCCAGGGCAAGGAACTGCTTCGGCATACCGGCGCTGCCAAAACGCGTGCCGGTGCCGCCGGCCAAAATTGCGGCTATTATCATGACGCGGCCCCCTTTTTATTTCTTTGTCATCTCATCATATACCGCGCAGACCGCTTCGGCTTCGCCCTGCGCGATGACGCGCCCTTTTTCCAACAGGATCGCCTTGTTACAAAGTGCACGCACCTGGGCGGTGTTGTGTGAAACAAAGAGGACGGTGACGCCCCGGTCGACCATGCTCTGAATTTTCTTTTCGCTCTTCTTGCGGAATTTCGCGTCGCCTACGCTGAGCACCTCGTCAACGATCAAGACCTCCGGCTCTACCGCCGTGGCGATCGCGAAGCCCAGGCGCGCCCGCATGCCCGAAGAATAGTTTTTCACCTGTGAATCAATAAAATTCCGCAGTTCGCAAAAATCCAGGATTTCTTCATAGCGCTCCTTGATGTATTTGTGAGAATAGCCCATCGTCGCGCCGTAAAGAAAAATGTTTTCGCGTCCCGAATAGTTCATATCGAAGCCAGCGCCCAATTCAAGCAGCGGCGCGATCACGCCTTCAACCTCCACCTTGCCGGCGGTTGGGCGCATCACCCCGGCGATCACCTTGAGCAAGGTGCTCTTGCCTGCTCCGTTAAAGCCAAGCACGCCCAGGCGCTCACCCTTTTCCACCGTAAAAGAAATATCGCGCAGCGCCCAAAACTCCTTATAATGCATGTTCCGCTTCATGATGCGGATCACGTATTCTTTGAGGTTATCGACTTTTTCGTTGCTCAGGCGGAACTGCATGCTGACGTTTTCCACCACGATAGCAGGACGTTCACTCATAGGGATAACCTTTCTTTTTCCTTATATATACAAAATAAACTTTTCTTGCTTCCGCCAAAACACCAGCGCGCCGATGCCCAGCAGCAGCAACGAAAACCCAAGGGAATACCACAAATGGTTGGGGTTGATCATCTGCCCGCGCAACACACAGTCGCGGAACATTTCAACAATTGAATACAGCGGATTTCCCATCAGCGCCATCTGGCGTATCCTGTTTCCGCCCAGTTTTTCAGGTAGGTAAAAAATCGGCGTGGCATAAAATAACAGCAGGCAAAAGACGTCGTAAAGATACTCGACATCTTTAAAGAATACCGAAAGCGTCGAAAGAATCAGCCCGACACCGGTGGAGAGCAGAAACAGAATCAACAGCGGAACCGGTGCCAAAAGGATGTGCCAATTGATAATGGGGGGCTTATCCCCCACAAAAAGGAAGAACAGAATAAACCCGACCAGCACAGTCAGGGAAATCAGAAAGGTGATGAAGTTGGATATTACATTGGAAAGCGGATAGATATATTTTGGCACCCGCACCTTTTTGAGCACCGAGGCGCTGCCGGTGACCGAACGCATGGCCCGCTTGGTTGCCTGGGAATAAAATTCATAAAGCAGCCGCCCGGTCAGCACGTAAATCGGGTAGTTGATTGTCTTGGCGTTGTTGTTGCCAAAGATGGTGCTGAAGATTGAGACCAGCACCAAAGTTGTCAGCAGGGGTTGGATGAACGTCCAAAAAAT
>JAVBOZ010000079.1:0-11821 GCA_031549985.1 Oscillospiraceae bacterium
CTTCGCCAAATCCTGTTCCGGGGTGCTGATGGGTGTCAGCCCAAACATGTCAACGATAACATTCAGCACAGCCTCAGAGAAAAACGCGGGTACGCTCGGCCCGATATAGATGTTCTTGATCCCGAGCGACAGGAGCGTCAACAGGATGCAGACGGCCTTCTGCTCATACCAGGAGAGCACCAGCGTCAGCGGCAGGTCATTGACGCCGCAGTCAAACGCCCCCGCCAGGGCGACGGCGACCTGGATCGCGCCATAAGCATCGTTGCACTGCCCCATGTCGAGGATGCGGGGGAACGGGCCGATGGAGCCAACGTCTAGGTCATTGATCCGGAATTTGCCGCAGGCCAGCGTCAGCACCACTGTATCCTTCGGGGTCTGCTTGACGAATTCGGTGTAATAACTGCGCTCGGGCCTTGCGCCGTCACAGCCGCCGACAAGGAAGAAATGCTTGATGGCGCCCGCCTTGACCGCGTCGATGATAACCGGAGCGTTGTCAAGCACGGTCTGCCTGCCAAACCCAGTGGTGACGGTGGTGCCGCCGTTCAGGCCCACACGCTGCTGCGCCTGCGTGTAGCCGCCGAGTTGAAGCGCGTGCTCGATCAGCGCCGTGAAATCCTTGTGTCCATCTGCGTCGGCTTCAATATGCCTGAGTTCCGGGAAGGCGACGACCGACGTCGTATATACCCTGTCGCTATAACTGCCCTTGGGCGGCATCAGGCAATTGGTGGTGAACAGCACCGGTGCGGGCAGGTTGTCGAACTCCTTTTGCTGGTTTTGCCAGGCTGTTCCGAAGTTGCCTTTCAGCTGCGGGTGTTTCTTCAGTTCCGGATAGCCGTGCGCCGGCAGCATTTCGCTGTGGGTATAGACGTTGACGCCCTTGCCGTCGGTCTGTTCCAACAGCATCTGCAAATCATGAAGGTCGTGACCGGTCACGACGATGAATGGGCCAGCTTCGACCAGCAGCGGCACCTGCGTGGGTATGGGGTTGCCGTAGGCAGTGGTGTTGGCATCGTCCAGCAGTGCCATACATTGCAGGTTGATCTGCCCAAATTCCATCAGCAGCGCAAGCCATTCCTCGACCGAGCGCGATTCGCTGACGGCCGCCATGCCTTTAATGAACCAGTTATCGACCTCCGGAGCGCGTTTGCCGAGCACGCGGGCGTGGTGGGCATAGGCCGCCATGCCGCGCAGGCCAAACAGCAGTGTCGAGCGTAGGGAGACAAGATCCGCCTCGCCGCGGAACAACTCCTCCGTCCGCATCGCTTCTTCGCCGCCAAGCGCCACCCGCTTCGCGGCGATTTCCGCAGCGAGTGCGGCGATTTTCGCCGTATCGAAGCTGACGTTGGTGATGGTCGTGAAAAGACCATCCACGATCAGGTCAATGGCAGCCGGGTTACTTTCATTCTTTGCCTGCATAGCTCTTGCCAGGCCGACCATCTCGCAGGTCAGAACGTCCTGTTCATGCGCGGTGTCGGCCTTTTTGCCACAGACGCCGGCCATAGTGCAGCCGGTGCCTTTCGCGGTCTGCTGGCATTGGTAACAAAACATCGTGTGATTTCCTCCGTTTCAATGATAGTTCTAGTATTCACTTTTTCATGCGTCCAGTATCTGCCCGTCGGTCGCGATTGTCACGACCTGCCAGGGGATCATCTTTCCGCTGTTTTGCAGCGCGGTCTTGACCGCGTTCTCGATCCCGCCACAGCAGGGCACCTCCATGCGCACGACCGTTACGGACTTAATGTTGTTGCCCTTGAGGATCGCCGTCAACTTTTCGCTGTAATCACCCTCGTCGAGCTTCGGGCAACCGATCAGTGTAATCTTGTTCCGCATGAACTCAGCGTGGAAATTGCCCTAGGCATAAGCGGCGCAGTCGGCGGAGACCAGAAGGTTGGCACGGTCGAAATAGGGCGCGTTCACCGGCACCAGTTTGATCTGCACCGGCCATTGGCGCAGCTGCGAATCCGCAGTGAACTGCGCCTGCGGCGCCTGGGGCGCTTGCGGCTGCGGCTGCGCGCGCAAAATTGCTTTTGCGTTCGTGCCGGGGCAACCGCAGGGCAGCGGTTCAGGTTGCCTGTTTTCCATGTTCTTCTTCACCTCTTCCTCGTTGTATTCCAACGCCTCGCGCTCCTCGAACGTGATCGCGCCGGTTGGGCAGACCGGCAGGCAGTTGCCCAGGCCGTCGCAGTAGTCGTCACGCAGCAGCTTCGCCTTTCCGTCCACCAGGCCGATCGCGCCCTCATGGCAGGCCGAGACGCAGAGTCCGCAACCGTTGCAAAGGTCTTCGTCAATCCGTATAATTTGTCTGCGCATTTAGTTTTCCCCTCCCTCTTGATTTTCTGATTGGATTATACTACAATAAAAGCAAGAAATCCGTGGCTATAACCACGGAAATAAAGAAAGTTTGTGAAAATATGAAATATTTGGATGTGCTGGCGAGAGTTAAGCTGTTCGGCGACATCAGCGAGGATGAGCTGACTTTGATGCTAAGTTGTTTGGACGCCAGGACCGCAGAGGTCAAAAAAGACGAAATCATTCTGTTGGCGGGCAGCCGGCCGGAGCACATCGGCATTGTGCTAGCCGGTCAGTTCCACATCGTCAGGGAGGACTATGACGGCAAGCGAACGATCATCGCGGCGGTCACGCCGGGGGAAATCTTCGCCGAATCGCTTTGCTGCGCGGGCGTCGGCGAAAGCCCGGTCACGGTCGTCGCCGACACGGACGCAACGGCCATGCTGCTGCGCTTTGACCGAATCCTGCACACCTGCCCGCGCTCCTGCGTGTTTCACGCAAAGCTGATTGAGAATATGCTTGAAATGATCGCCCGGAACAACCTGACGCTGCAAAGCCGGAGGGACAGCATCGGAATCAATTCGGTGCGTGAAAAGGTGCTGCGATACCTGCGTTCGCTTAGCCCGCAGCCGGGGCGCGAATTCGCCATTCCCTTCAACCGTGAAGAGCTGGCCGACTACCTCTGCGTGGAACGCAGCGCGCTGTCGCACACCCTTTCACGCATGCAAAAGGACGGTGTGTTGACCTTTCGGAAGAATCGGTTTCGATTGCTGTGATATTTTACCATTGCACATAAAAAGTGAGCTTGTTCAGGGTGTCAGATATGACAATCCCGAACAAGCCCGCATGCATTTTAATCAAGGGCCAGCATTAATACATTCCGCCGCCCTGGGCAGCCATAGCAGCCGCACTGGCCGCTGCATCCGCCTGCGGATCGGGCTTATCGGCCACGAGGCTCTCGGTGGTCAGCACCATGCCCGCCACGGAAGCCGCGTTGGTCAGCGCGCAGCGCGAGACCTTCGTCGGGTCAAGAATGCCCGCTTCAAGGATGTCGCAGTATTTGCCCGCCGCGAAGTCGTAACCATAGTTCAGGCCGCCGTTCTGGATGATCGCGTTGACGATGACGGAGCCTTCGACGCCCGCGTTTGCGGCGATCTGGCGGATCGGCTCTTCAAGCGCGCGCAAAACGATGTTGACGCCGGTGCGCAGGTCAGGATCTTCGATGCCGTCCAGCAGCGCCTTGACGCGGGGGATGGCGTTGAGCAGCGACACGCCGCCGCCGGCGACATAGCCTTCTTCCACAGCCGCCTTTGTGGCAGCAAGGGCGTCTTCGATGCGGAGCTTCTTTTCCTTCATTTCGGTCTCAGTCGCCGCGCCCACGCGGATCACGGCCACGCCGCCCGCCAGCTTCGCCAGGCGCTCCTGGAGCTTTTCGCGGTCAAAGTCAGAGGTGGAAATCTCGATCTGGGAGCGAATTTGCGCGACGCGCGCCGCGATGGCCTCCGCGCCGCCCGCGCCGTTGACAATGATCGTGTTTTCTTTGGATACCCGGACAGTCTTCGCGCGGCCTAGCTGATGCACCTGGGTCTCCTTGAGTTCCAGGCCGAGGTCAGAGGTAATGACTTCGCCGCCGGTCAGTACGGCAATGTCCTGGAGCATCTCCTTGCGGCGGTCGCCGAAACCGGGGGCCTTGACGCCGACGCAGATGAAGGTGCCGCGCAGGCGGTTGAGCAGGATCGTCGAAAGGGCCTCGCCCTCAATGTCTTCGGCGACGATAACCAGCTTTTTGCCGGATTGCAGGATCTGCTCCAACAGGGGCAAAATCTCCTGAATGTTGGCGATCTTCTTGTCGGTGATCAGGATGTACGCGTCGTCAATGACGGCTTCCATCTTTTCGGTGTCTGTGACCATATAAGGCGAAATGTACCCGCGGTCAAACTGCATGCCTTCCACAACGTCGCTGTAAGTTTCGGCGGTCTTGGATTCCTCGACGGTGATGACGCCGTCCTTGGTAACCTTTTCCATCGCCTCGGAGACGATCCCGCCGATGGCCGCGTCGCTGGAAGAGACGGTCGCGATGCGCGCGATGTCTTCAGGGGAAGCGACAGGCTTGGAATTCTCGCGCAGGGATTCGACAGCTTCATCGACGGCCTGCTGGATGCCCAGCTTCACCGCCATGGGGTTTGCCCCTGCTGCGACGTTCTTCATGCCCTCGCGCACGAGCGCCTGCGCCAGCAGGGTCGCAGTAGTGGTGCCGTCGCCCGCGACGTCGTTGGTCTTGGTGGCAACTTCTTTGACCAGCTGAGCGCCCATGTTCTCATAGGCGTCGTCCAGCTCAATATCTTTGGCGATGGTGACGCCGTCGTTGGTGATCAGCGGCGCGCCGTATTTTTTATCAAGCACCACGTTGCGCCCCTTGGGGCCCAGAGTGATCTTGACGGTGTTTGCGAGCTTATCAATGCCGTTCTGGAGCGCGCGGCGTGCTTCTTCGCCGAAAATGATTTGTTTGGCCATGGGATTCTCCTCCTAATTGTTTAAATGATTGTTTTCTTATTCAACGGTCGCAAGAATATCGCCAACGCGGACGATCGTGTATTCCACATCGTCAATCTTCACCTTGGTGCCGGAATACTGGCTGGTGATCACTTTTTGGCCAACACTGACCGTCATGGGCACGTCCTTGCCATCTACCATGCCGCCGGGGCCCGCGGCGATCACTTCGGCGATCTGGGGTTTTTCCTGGGCGGAACCGGCCAGAATGATGCCGCTCTTGGTGGTCTCCTCCGCTTCAACAAGCTTGAGGACTACGCGGTCGGAAAGGGGTTGAATCGTCATACCTGAAATACCTCCTGTAAAATAAAATTGACATGAATTTAGCACTCGCTAGCTTTGAGTGCTAATCTTATTCTAACCTCTCCGAAAAGAAAAATCAAGCCCCCAAGGGAAAAATTCACAATTGATTTACATTTCGTTTTCGAAGCAGGTGTGTTATGACGGCGCTGACGTACCCCTGCCCGTCATCCCTCACCCTTGATATGCGCGATGGCGCCCTTCTCGAGCCTCGAAACCTGTGCCTGCGAGATGCCGATCTCCTTTGCAACCTCCATCTGTGTCTTGCCGACCATGACGCGCAGGTGGAGTATCCTCTTTTCGCGCGGGCTGAGCGATTGCATGGACTGACGCAGCATCATCTCGTTGAGCCAGCTTTCCTCCGTCTGCCGGTCGCCGATCTGGTCCATCACATAAATCGTGTCGCTCCCGTCGGAATACACAGGTTCGTAGAGCGACACCGGCTCGACGATGGATTCCAGCGCCAGTACAACTTCTTCTTTCTTAAGATTCATTTCAGCGGCAATCTCTTCAACGGTTGGTTCGCGCTGCTTATCCGCCGCGATGCGCTCGCGCGCCTGCATGGCGTGGTAGGCGGTGTCGCGCATTGATCGGCTGACGCGCACGGCGTTGTTGTCGCGCAAATAGCGCCGAATCTCCCCAATGATCATGGGGACGGCATAGGTGGAAAGCCGCACGTTTTGGCCAATGTCAAAGTTATCGATGGCTTTCATCAGGCCGATGCAGCCCACTTGAAACAAGTCGTCCATGTTCTCGTCACGGCTCGAGAAGCGTTGCAGTACGCTCAGTACCAACTTGAGGTTCCCGCTGATCAGCTCATCGCGCGCCTGCATATCCCCTTCGCGCACGCGCTCAAGCAGCGCTCGCTTTTCCGCCTCCTTCAACACCTTGAGCTTGCTGGTGTTGACGCCGCTGATCTCCACTTTATTAAAGTACATAAAAAAAACGCCCTTCCGTCCATTTTATTCATCCGACGATGAAAGTATGGACAGAAAGGCGGGGGTTCATGCAGCAATTATTCCCTGGGCTTAATATTGATCCCGACGGCCAGACGGCCCAGCGCGTCAAGGCAGCTGCGGCCGCAGAGCAGGTCGATGATCAATTCGCACTGCTCCGGGTCGGAGGTATCCATTTTGCCGCCTGCGTCAAGGATGATGCCGTAGGTTGCCAGAAAATCCGCGCGTGCTTCCAGCGAAAGCCCGGCAATGTGGGCCAGGATTTCGCGGTCAAAATCGAAAAACTTGCGGGTGTTCTTGCCGGAGAGCGCGGCAAGCTCCAGCTGTTCAAAATTACCGACCACCTCCGCCTGGGCGATTTGCTCCAGCCGCCTGCCGCAGACGGCTGCAGGGCGGCTTTCCATGTCAAAATCCTTCTCAATGCTTTCGGCAAAGAAGAAGCAGTGCCCTTCCAGAAAAAGGAAGTCCGTCTGCGGCGCGAACTTCAGCAGCGGCGCTGCGCTCTCGGCGATCTCGCCGTTCTCGCCCAAACAAAGCAATACCTTTGCTCCGCTTAGGAAGGGATTCGAACGGCGCAGGAACAGCACCTGTTTTGCGGGCGGCAATTCTTCGGATAGCAGCGGGGGTTCTTCGCCCGCGCTTTCCGCTGCCGAAGCAACGGCCAGTGCCTCCGCTTCGGCGCGGCCACGCCTGGCCTGCTCGGTCTCAACACCGTAAAAGGCATAGCCGACAGGTCTGCTAACTACGCCGTTGACAAAATCTTCAGGCGCAAGGCGCTCGGCTCCGCCGATGCCAAGCAGCATGTCGCGCAGTTGGTCGCGGATCAGTTCATGCCCCTGTTCCAGCGCGCCGATTTCTTCCTTGGGCAGCAGGGGCGAATACTCCGAGATCGCGTGGTCGGGCAGCGCTTTTTCGAGCAGCTGGCGCGTCAACTGCTCCACCCAGCGGGCAACATCCCGCATTTCGCAGGCGTTCCAGCGCAGCTGCACGCCGTCGCGGGATTTCTGTGTGCTGTAAAGGGCAAAGGTCCAGTCGTAATCCTTCGGCTTCATGGCCCGCAGGGCCTCGGTCAGTTGTTGCGCTTCCATGCGTTCCTCCCATAAATTGGTTGATGTGGCCCTTGGGGCAAAACAGTATACCATAGGCACTGGGAAAATGCAAATGGAAAAATCATGTTTCATGATAAATTAAAGCTATACAAATCACGGCTTCTATGCTATAATAGCGTCAAACGGGTCGTTTGCCGCATTGGGAAAAACCGTGCCGGTTTTTCTTGATCCTGCGCTTGATCTATGCTACAATAGGCTTAGCACACCACGATACAACAACAAATCCGAACAGGAGCATTGCATGCCGTTGACCTACCTCATCCCCTGCCTGCTGGGGCTCGAAGCGCCGATCGCCGAGGAACTCCGCGCGATGGACGCGCAAAATGTACGGGCCGAAAACGGGCGCGTCCTGTTTGAAGGCGAACTCGCCCTTCTGGCGCGGGCCAACTTGCGTTGCCGCTGCGCCGAACGGGTGCAGCTGCGTATAGGCGGTTTCGAAGCCCGTAGCTTCGAAGAGCTGTTCCAGGGCGCGAAGGCGCTGCCTTGGGAGGATTGGATCGGCGCGCGGGACGCCTTCCCCGTCAAGGGATATTCACTTAACTCGACGCTGTTCAGCGTCAGCGACTGCCAGGCGATCATCAAAAAGGCGGTGGTTGAGCGCCTGAAACCACGCTACGGCCTGGAGTGGTTTGAGGAAAGCGGCCCTGCGCGGCAAATCCAGTTCTCCATCATGAAAGATCAGGTGACCCTTGTGCTGGATACCTCCGGCGCCGGGTTGCATAAGCGGGGCTACCGGTTGGCTGCGGGCGAAGCGCCGCTGAAGGAGACCCTGGCCGCCGCGCTCTGCCGTCTGGCGCGCCTGCGTCCCTATCACAATCTTTATGACCCCATGTGCGGCTCGGGCACCATCCTGATTGAAGGCGCGTTGATGGCACGCAACATCGCCCCGGGATTGAACCGCAGCTTCGCGGCGGAACGCTGGGCACAAATTCCACGCGAAATCTGGCGGGAAGAACGGGAACTGGCCGAAAGCCTATCCACCCCCGCGCCGGACTTTTTTGCCCATGGCTCCGACATTGACCCAATTGCGCTGGAAACCGCGCGGGAAAACGCGAAGCGGGCGGGCGTGGAGCGCCAAATTGAGTTCCGGCAGGCCGATTTGAAGGACTTTGCCTTCCGAACCGAGCGCGGTACCCTGATCACCAACCCGCCCTATGGCGAGCGTCTGCTTGATGTGCAGGCGGCGGAACAGCTCACCGCACTCATGGGTCGGCTCTTTGCGCCGCAAAAAGGGCGTTCGTACTGCGTCCTTTCCCCGGCGGAGGATTTTGAACAGACCTTTGGCCGCCGGGCCGATGCCCGTCGCAAGCTATATAACGGCATGCTCAAATGCTGGGCCTATATGTATTATAAGTAAGGATGCGCATTGCGCGTCCGCATAAGGAGGTATCGCTATGCGTCACATTTTCATCATCAACCCGTTCGCTGGCAAGGGAAAGTGGCTCGAAACGCTCCGGGGGAACATCACGGCGGCAGCTGCAGCCGCCGGGGTAAAGGCGGAAATCTACGCCGAACCGGGGAAAGAGGCGATGGAACAGTTTGTCCATGCCCTCGCCCACAGCGGCGAGGCGATCCGTTTTTACGCCTGCGGCGGCGACGGCACGATTTACTGCGTCGTCAACGCCAGCTACGGCTGCGAAAACGTGCAGATTGCGGCCATCCCCTTTGGCTCCGGCAACGACTTTATTCGCATCTTCGGTGATAAAAAAGACCTGCAAGAAGTCGGCAGGCACATCAGCGGCACACCGCACTGGATCGACGCCATCGAATGCGCCGGTGAAATTGCCGTCAACCAATGTTCCATGGGGTTGGATGCCGAGGTCTGCGCAAAGCAGGCCAGCTTCAAAAAAATCCCCTGGATGAGCGGCGAATTCGCCTACACAGCCTCGCTGCTCTACTGCGTCTTTCGGCGGCTGAAGAGCCGCTTCACCGTGCAAATCGACGACAATGAACCGGTCAGCGCGGGCTTTCTCTTCGCGCTGGGCGGCAATTCGCGCTGGTACGGCGGCGGATACAAGGGCTGCCCCCTTGCACTGCCGGACGACGGGTTGATGGATTGCATCGTCGTGCGCCGGGATTTTGGCCTGCTCAAGATGCTCAGCCTGATCGGGGGATATAAGAAGGGCCAGCATCTCGGCTGGCCCTATACCTCTTTTTCGCGGGGCAAAAAGATGCGCATCACTTCGGAAAAGCCCGCCGCCGTCAACGTGGACGGCGAGGCCCGTTACGTAACCGAAAGCATATTTGAGCTGCGCGAAAAGGCAGTCTGCTTTGTGGTGCCCCAGGGCTCACCCTATTTGGAACAGCGGGCAAATGGCACGCTTTCCGGAACCATGGCGGAGTTGGAATCAGAATAAATGCCGCAGGCAGCCAGATTTGACAGCGGGTGCGCAACGCGCGTGCCTAGGGATGCTGAGGCGTTACCGCCCCGGCAATCTCCCCTCCCAGAGCAATGAAGTTGCCCAGCGGCGCGGGGGCCAGGCGCAGAACAGACAGCAGCGAATCCGCCGACGGGAAATCCGCCAGCGCCGTCGGAGTTTCCGCTGCTTTATAAAACGTTACTGTCTGCCTATCCTGCCGCAGGCCGACCTGTGTGCCCGTCTCGCCCAACGTGAGCTGGCGGCTGTTTTCGTCAACCATCGCCCCGCCGCAGAACATCCCGATCACGCAAAGGCAGAGCAAGCTCAGCAGCGCGAAGCGCTTGAGCAGGCGCAGTGTCTCATTCATCGCGGGCATTTGACAACCTTCCTTCTTATACGATATGTAAATGATCAATATCTGTGGTGCTACGTCGCGTGCTGATCCATCCATTTTGCGAGCGACGCGCCGATCATCTGGCCGCTATAGACCGCCTCCTCAAGGGTGTTGGCGTCCGAACCGAACTCAAGCAGCAGCGAATAGGGCGTTTCGTTCATGTTGTATTTTCGCGGACAAAAGAAGAGCGGACGCATCAGGCCGGGGAAAGCGTCTTCCGTTTGCTTTTGAAGCTGGACGGCAAAGCTGAGGTTCTGCGCCCAGTTGGGGTAGCCCGTGATATTGCCCTCTTCGGTGCCGGTGATGATCATCACCTGCGCCGCCTTTTTTCCGTTCACGGTGGCCGTCGGCTTGATGCGTACGCCGCCGTCGGCATGAATTGCGTCGCGGTGCACGTCGATGGTGACCATGAGCTCGGGGTATTGCTTCAGATATTTCTGCATCGTAACTCGTGAACGGTCATACGCTCCGCCGTATTGCCGGTCATAAATGGTGGTGTCATGAATCACTATATAGCCGCTGCGCTCCAGCACAAGGGCGATGGCGTCACCGACGCGTATAACGTTTTTCGCGCTGTTTTCCGTGCGTTCTTGCCAGCCCTCCGGGTACCAGGCGCGCGACACAATTTCATAGGCTTCAGTGGTGTGGGTGTGGTAGATCAGCACCGCCGGTTTGCTTTTGTCAATGCGCAGCGGCAGCTTCTTCTTTATCTCCGCCGCGATATCCACCTTCCGGGCTGCAGTGGTGTTGCGAATTGAAACATTCCCAAGGGTCTGTGTGCCGTCTTTGGCCACATAGGTCTTTTCGCTAATTTCGCCCGCCTTCTTGCGCTTTTCGCCCTGCGCCTTCGCCTGTTCCATCAATGCCAGAACGTCGGGCGGGGTGGCGGCGAGGTCAAAGCTTTTGTCCGCAGTTGCGGTATCGGTGGTCTTCGGCTGGGCAGCGCCCTGCGCGGCGTCAATCGCGTCGGTCGTTCCTTCCTCCTGATTCGCTGCGGTGGGAGTCTTTGCCGCGACAAACAGCGCTCCAACGCCTTCCGGGAACTGCATCCCCGCGCCGACCAGCGCCGCCCCGCGTAAAAAGCCATCGGAGGCCAACAGTGTCACGGCGGCGACGGCAGCGCAGGCCAGTATCAGCAGGCGGCTGCGCCTGCGGTTATGCGCCGACGCGTTGCCCTGCGGTTCGGTAGGCACCGCACTTTTTACGGTTGTATATTCTTGCATTTTCACATAGCCCTCCTTTTCGTATTCCTTCCAACCATATGAAAAGGCGCGGGCGGATATGCGGGTTGCTATTCGTTTTGTTATGCGGGCGGCGTCAGGCCGCCCGCATGCAAGCCGGTACGCTCGTTCTATTTTTTTCTCGAGGAATAGTTTAATAATTACTCACCGCAAAAAAATCTTCCGGTTCCCACTGTGGGTGCAGCGCACAGTTGATCGCCATGGCCAACAGCTTCGCGGCGCGTTCTATCAGCAGATCCACCTCGCGCGGGGTGACCATCATGCGCTCTCCGTCCGGTTCCAGCGCCTGGCGCAGCTGTTCCTCCGGTATGATACAATTGCCCTGTTCCAACAGATCAAAGGCCAACGTCGCGGCATCGACGACGGTCGGTACGCCGAGGGAGATGACGGGCCGCCCCAGCGACGCCGGAGTGATCGCCTTGCGGGCATTGCCGACGCCCGAACCGGGTACGATACCGCTATCCGCCAATTGGACGGTGCAACCCAGCCGCGCCAGGCGGCGGGCCGCAAGGGCGTCAACCGTAATCACGGCGGCGGGTTTTAGTGCGCTCACCGCCGCGGCAATCAATTCGCCGGATTCCATGCCAGTGCGGCCCAAGACACCCGCCGTAAGGCAGGCGAC
>JAVBOZ010000127.1:0-8850 GCA_031549985.1 Oscillospiraceae bacterium
TTAAGCTCTTTCAGGCCAACGGCTGCAAATTGCCCGATGCCCTTGAAGAGCGGATTGAGAGCGCCATTTTGGATGAGACCGAACCGCCTCCGATGAAAATCGGCGGGCAAATCGGCCGCACAGCGGTGGACGCCTCCGCGATTTCCGCCTACCTGAACCACCTGAGCGCGACGGTCTCTTATGGCCTTGCGCGCGATCTTGCGGTGCAGGGGCGGCGGCGCATTGCCCTGGATTGCGCCAACGGTTCCGCCAGCGCCACCGCGCCGGAACTGTTCCGCCGCCTGGGATTCGCGTTTGATCTGCTGGCCGCCGAGCCGGACGGCGTCAACATCAACGCCGGGTGCGGTTCGACGCACACCGGGCTTTTGCAGGAACATGTCCGCGCCCACGGTCTGGACGCCGGTTTTGCCTTCGACGGCGACGCCGACCGCCTGCTCGCGGTGGATGAAAACGGCGCACTGGTGGACGGCGACAAGATCATCGCCATTTGTGCCAAGCAGTGGAAAGCCGAAGGCAGGCTCCGGCGCGACACAGCCGTAGTCACCGTGATGAGCAATCTGGGTTTTCATACGTTCTGCCAAAGCAACGGCATCGCGCGCGAGATTACGGCCGTTGGCGACCGCTACGTTCTGGAGCGCATGACGGAACAAGGCTACAGCATCGGCGGCGAGCAGTCGGGGCACATCATTTTCTCTGACTTTGCTTCCACCGGCGACGGTCAACTGACGGCGTTGCAGTTGCTGGAAGTGATGCGCAAGACCGGGCGGCCGCTTTCGGCGCTGGCCGGCGAGATCGAGACCTTCCCACAGGTAATGATCAACCTCAAGGTCTCTCATTTGGGTAAGCTCCGCTGCGACAGCGATTCTGAAATCCAAGACGCTGTGCGCCGCGCCGAAGCTGAGCTTGGCGCCGAGGGACGCGTGTTGGTGCGGGTCTCTGGCACCGAGCCGCTGATCCGCGTGATGATTGAAGGCCGAAGCGAGCCGAAGATACGCACTTTGGCCGAAGAAATCGCCGAAGTTGTGCAAGCCAGGCTGATTTAGCTCTATGACATGCGACCGCCCTTGGAATGAACGCTTCCAAGGGCGGTCTTTCTGTTTCTTGCTCGTTATTCTGCGCTTTCAGCCTGCGCCTTGCTGTGGCGCTGCCCGCCCTGACCAAACCCGTGCCGCATCATGCGGGGCATTTCGCCGCTCTCGATGGCTTTCATCATTTCGTCGTACTGTGCCTGCGTGATCTTGCCGTCAGCCATCTGTTGCTTCAGGCGCTCCTGCATCTTGGCCGTCATTTCGGTCTTTTCCTCGTCGGTCAGTTCCTTGCCAGGCTGCCCGCGCATCACGCGGGGCATTTCGCCGTTCTCGATGGCTTTCATCATTTCGTCGTACTGTGCCTGCGTGATCTTGCCGTCAGCCAATTGTTGCTTCAGGCGCTCCTGCATCTTGGCCGTCATTTCGGCCTTTTCCTCATCGGTCAGTTCCTTGCCCGGCTGCCCGCCGCGCCAAAAGAAATCTTTTGCCTTGCTCACCGCCGTGCTGGCCGCCGTCTTGACCGCGTCGCTGTTTGCAGCGAAGGCGCTGGTTGCGCCTAGGGCTGCCACAAGCGCGAGCGCACAGGGAACTGCCAAAACTTTCTTTCCAATATGCTTGTTCATTGCTCATTGCTCCTCTCGTTGTGTTCAAAATTGAAGATTTTTTGTTGTTTCCTGGATCAATCGCGTTCATTGCTGTTGAGCCATCGCAGCGCCTCCTTGTTTGTTGGTGTCTCTATTGTACCCCGCTTCTCTGACGTCCGTTTGACGCCTGGCTGAATACTGGCTGAAATCAGCATGGATTTCCAAAAAAAAACAGCGGCAGCGCGTCAGCACTGCCGCTGGGTTGATTCATAAGTTCTTTCGCCTTTGCGACGTCAACCCTCCGCCCTGCACCATACCGCCATTTCGCTTTCGCCCCGGTTGGCAAAACGAAAATACGGAATGAACCGCAGCTTTTGGGGCGTTTGCTTTGGAGGGACGGCGGCATAGAGTACCGGCGGCTCTTCCAGACGAAAACCATCGCATTCCAGCGCGTCAAACCCGCCCTCGAAGCGGGCCTCCGGCGCGATGGAAAGCGCCCGCAAATTCTCGCCGTTGTCTGCGGCTTCCATGCAATAGACCACTGGGCCGCGCGTCACGGCAACGCGGCCGATGTTTTCATACGCCTTCGGATGCGCATAGATCAGCCGCACAGGCATCTCCAAGGTAAGCTCCAATGAAAAATCTTTTGCCTGCACGTTCACATAATAATAGCCTCTGTCAAGAATGCCCGTCGCGCTGCATTGGAAGTTTTCGCACCATCCGGGGATGCGCAGAGCTACGCGACTGCCCATCATGCCTCGCAGCCGCAGAGCGACGCGCCCCTCCCGGGGGTAGTCGGTCTTCATATCGATCTGTGCCGTGCGTGCGCAGGCGTAGTGGTGAACATAGAGCGTGTCACCGTCACGCGTAAAGAGAAACTCCGCCAGCGAGGCAATGAAGCGTGTAATGTTCGGCGGGCAGCAGGAGCAGTCGAAGACCTCTTTGCGCCGGGTGCCGGGGTAGCGCTCGCCGCCGTTGACGCTTTGGTCTTTGCGCCGCAAATCGGGGTGGATTTCCAGCGGGTTCTCGTAAAAAAACGCCGCGCCGCCCTCGGATATACCGGAGAGCACGCCGTTATAAAGGGCGCGTTCGGCGGCGTCGGCGTAGCGGGCATCCGGCGCGAGCGCGCTCATGCGGCGGCAAAACAGCGCCAGTGCGATGGCCGCGCAGGTCTCGCTATAGGCGGTCTCGTTGGGGAGGTCATAGTCGATCGTAAACGCCTCGCCGTGATGGGAAGATCCGACCCCGCCGGTGATGAACATGCGTTTTTGCGTGACGCTTTCAAACAGAGCCCGACAGGCCGAGGCCAGGCCCGCGTCGCCGCGTTCAGCGGCCAGGTCGGCCATGGCGCAATAGAAATACAGCGCTCGAACGGCGTGCCCCTCGGCAGTGGCCTGTTCGCGCGCGGGTAAGTGGCTCTGGTTATAGCTGGGGCACATCCAGCCGGGCATGGCGGTAACCTCATCGGAGCAGCGGCCCCGCTGCTCAACGAACCATTCGCCCAGCCGCAGCCAACGCGCGTCGCCCGTGCAGCGGTGCAGCCGCAGCAGGGCCAGTTCAATTTCCTCATGCCCCGGCGTATGAAAGGTCGCGCTGCCATCGATCAGAAAAACTTTTTCGATGTGCGCCGCATACCGCAGCATGCAGTCCAGAAAGGGTCGCCGCCCGGTCGCCTCAAAATAGGCCACGGCAGCCTCAATCAGGTGCCCCGCGCAATAAAGCTCGTGCGCGTTGCGGTCCTTCCAGCGGCCTTCGGGTTCCACAACGGTAAAATAGATGTTGAAATAGCCGTCAGCCCACTGATTTGCCTCAATAAGCGTGATGATCGCTTCCACCGCCCGCTCCAGTTGAGGGTCAGGCCCTTTTTGCAGGATATACGCTGCCGACTCCATCCACTTTGCAACGTCGGAATCCCAAAAATAGTGCGGCTTCCTGCCCTCGGGCCACGCGGTCTCGCAGTGGAAGGCGTCGAACCGCCCGGTCTCGCCAAAGCGCGCCTGCACAGCGGGCATGGTGACCTCGCGGTTGCGTGCCTGTAACGCCTGCCAAAACCCGCCGGTGATGGCGATATCGCGGTAGCTGATGGGCGTAGTGCTCATACGCACCTCCAAGATTTTCAAAGTGTTAATTTCACCAAGGACGTCTTTCAGAAATTCTAGCAGGTCGGCAATCGGAAGTCAAGATCAAGTCTGCGGCCGCACGCTTCTTTTCTTCCTCCCCCCTGTCGGCAGCTCAAACCAGAATTCCACGCCGTCCGGCACATTTTTTACACCGCAGGTGCCGCCGTGCAGGCGCACAATCCCTTTGACAATGGAAAGACCCAGGCCGCTACCTTTCTCTTTGTTGTCGCCGCCTCCAATCTTCGCAAAGCTGTGCCAGATTATTTTCATATCTTCGTCGGCGATGTGCGGGCCATTGTTGAACACGCTCACCCGCGCGTGTTTGCGCTCCTGCGTCAGGCGCAGGAGAACGCGCCCGCCCCGGGGCGTGAATTTCACTGCGTTGGAAAGATAGTTTTTTGCCGCAATAGTCAAATAAAATTCGTTACCCATAACTGTAATATTTTGCGCGAGATCCGCTTCCATCATAATTTCATTTTCTTCCGCGAGCGGCGCAAAATGATCCGTCATGTCGTCGAGCAAGCTATTCAAATCAAGGGGTTCCAAAGGCATGGTCGGCATGGCGCCGAGCCGCGATACGGTGAGAACATCCATCAGCCTTGCGTTCATCTGCCGTATTTCCCGGTGCAGGGCCTGCGCATCTTTATGCATTGCGGCAATTTCGCTGCCCTGCTCCACCCTTTCGCCATAAAGCATCACCACGCCCATGGGCGTCTTGAGTTCATGCGCGACGGTCACAAGCAGATCGCGCTGCGCTTGAAGATTGCTGCGCTGTACTACACTGAATTTTCGGTAATCAATAAAAATGGTTGCCAGCAGAACGAGAATAAACAGCATAAACAACAGGGCATAAGCGGAGCTGAAATAACGTGAAACCTCCCGCGCGGAGGAGTACAGCGGCGAATACAGGCCCGCAAAACTCACGTAGAATGTTTCGCTGCCTTCGGGCGCATCCTCCTGCGGGCCGTAGCCCGCCAAGGAGTACAACTGTGTTAGAATGGGCGGTTCCAAGTTCATATTTTTTTGTTTCAGAGAAAATTGGAGATCAGATAAATGGCTCAGCGGAGCCGGCAATTCGCTCTTACGCAGAAAAATGCGCTCGCAGCTGCGCAGCTTGCGCAGACCGAACGCACTGCTTTCTTCCGAAGAAAGCGGGCGCTTCGGTTCGTTCAGGAACCACTTTTTTCGTTCGCGTTCCCATGCATCCTGCTCTCTCAGCAGCGGCTTTGCCTGCGGCAACTGAATGGCATCCCGTATAAAAGCATCCCCCTCGGCGTGTTTGTTCAGCCAGCGGAACCAACCGGGCAGCGCATCGCGCTCCTCGCGCTTGTCGGGGTCGAATGCGACGCTGCCATCGTAAGCAACATAATGCGAATGGCCGATTTCGCGCGGGTAGGGATGATATTGCGGCCCGACCTTTTGCCCCACAAGATCGCAGGCGCCAGACTGAAATGCCGACGGGTTGTAATAACGAAGCTCGTAGCTATCCGAACTCACAACAGGATTGCCTTCGGCATCATAAATTTGCACAAAGAAAGAGTCCGTGCCGTAACGGTTGGCGGCATAGTGCTGAATGTTATCCGCCAGCTCCGCAAGGCTGAGCAGCTTCTTTTCACCCTGCCGGGCGATGCAGGGCACATAACGCAAATCATCATAAGCGCTGCTGAACGCGATCATGCTCCAGCAGTCCTGGCGGAACCAGTTGATAAAATCCTCGTTGGAAACCTGCCCCCACACGGTAATCGCAATCATGGCAACCAGCAATAGTACGGTAAGCACAGCGATGTTCCGCTTCACTTGCCGGGTGAATATTCGCGTCGCCTCCGGAAGGCTTATTTCAGGCGCAGGTTCACGGCGGCGGATACTTTTCATTTGCAGTCCTCCTCGGCAAACCGATACCCAAACCCCGGCACTGCCTGAATATACCGCGCCTGATCGCCAAGCGCTTTTTTGAGCTTGCTGATGTGCCGATCCACAATGCGCTCATCTTCAATATAGCCGTAATCCCACACGTCCGTCAGCAGCTGCGCCCGGCTGACCACCTTCCCGGCGTTTTCCATCAAAGCAAACAGCAGCTTGAACTGCTTTGGAGTAAGCTTCGCCTCATGCCCATCGAGGGTAACGCGTTTTTGTTCCTCGTCAATCACAATGCCATGGGCCGAAAGTGTGCCGCCCTGCTTGCGCAGCAGCCTTGTATGTTCGATCATGGACTTCACGCGTAAGAACAGCAGCCGCACAGAATAGGGCTTTACAACATAATCGTGGCAGCCCAGCTGATAGCCGTGCTCGACCTCCATCTCGTCGCCCCGGGCAGTGACAAAGATAACGGGGATCACCTTATCACGCTCGCGGATCCACTGGCAGATGGCGTAACCTTCATCCCGGCTGCGCATCATGATGTCCAGCAACACAAGGTCAAACCGCTGTGTCTCAAAGAGTCGCCGGGCCTGCGCTTCCCCGGCGCAGCAGATGACCTCCGCACCGTTTTCCGCGAAATATGTTCTTACAATATCACAAAACCTGGAGTCATCTTCAGCCATCAAAACCCGAATATCCATGCCACACCACCCTCTCCTTGCCATTATACCGGAAAGGTGATTATTTTTCAACAGAATTCTGGAAAGAGATGGAAAAGAGATACGGGCATGGTACAATATGGGCACACCAATTCAGCGAACGAAAGGGGCATTCGCATGAAAAAGGCAATCATTGGAAAACGGATTCTGGCAACCCTCCTGGCGACTCTCATGATACTCGGCATCGGCACGGCGGCAAGCGCAGCCCCCGCCAATGCACCCGAAGCATTGAGCGGCGGCGCAGTTTCTGTGGTCAAGGATCAATCGGCAAATACCCTTGCGGTCACCCAACAGGAAGCAACGCCGCCGCCCAACGCAACCGCTCTGACCCTGAACGTTGCCGCCAACGTTGATATCCCCGCGTGGAACGAAGAAGTTGACGAGCCAAACGGCGTCTGGTTCAAATTCACCGCACCGGCGGACGGTTATTACAGCTTCAAATCGGAAGGCGGGACATGGGACGAAACCCTGGTCGACCACAACGGCGAAGAGACGGGGATTCCCGGCAACGACCCCACCGCAAACCTTTACGACAGCGACATGGACTGGCTTGATGGCAACGACGATTTCCGCAGCGCCGATTTTGCCGTCTTCTGTTCTTTGGAAAAAGACGAAACAGTCTATCTTCTTGCGGGCTGCTATAACTCCATCGGCGCGAAATACACCGTAACAGTAAGCACATATGACCCTGTGTTGAAGCTGAAGAAGAACGAAATCAGCGTCAACTTCCATGAGCTGGTCGACATCGACGCTTTGCTGGAGGGCTCAGGCTGGAGCGCCGATGATGTGTTTATCTATAGGGACAATCCCTGCCTGGATGGCTATTGGGGGTTCATTTATGGTGCCAAGCGCGGCACCGGCACGCTGAGCATCGAAGCGCCGGATGGCAGTACGGCGGAAGTCACCGTGCATGTGAACTACTCCTTCTCACAATGGCTTTGCGTAATTTTCCTAGGCGGCTGGGCCTGGATGGAATACACTCTGATCGGGCCGTTCAGCCTGGCGGATAACATTGCGGCCCTGCTGGAATATGGCATCGGCGACGCCATCAGTGATTTGCTGCGCGGTTGGGGATGGAACATTGGCTGATTGAACGGTGCAGCTCGGCGAGCCACATGGACTCTGTTAATAAAACAATATAGAAAGCGGAATCATCATGAAAAAAATGACAAAACGGTTTTTGGCAGTGCTTCTTGCGGCACTGCTGCTGTGCGGCGGGCTGGCGTTGGGGGCAAGTGCGGAAAGTAGCGAAGACTGGGAATACGTCACTTCCGGCGGCGACATAATCATCACCGGCTACAAAGGCGACAGGTCTGATGTTTGGGTTCCAGGGTCGTTGGATAGCTTCGAAGTGACGAAAATTGGCGACGGCGCTTTTGCAAACTGCACCGGCATCAAACAGATTACCGTCGGTCCCAATATTACGTCAATTGGGGATGCGGTTTTTTCCGGCTGCACAGCCCTGGAGATCGTCACCTTTGTTGGCGAACCGCTCGAGATCAGTGAAACTGCCTTTGCGGACTGCTCGGCGATTCGTGTTCTAGTAACGGGTTGGTCCTCTATTGGAACCAACAACGGGCAATACTATGTCGATATCCCCTACAAAAGCAGCTTCCAGATTTCCGCGATGCCCGGTGGTGACGCGCAAAACCTGGTGTTTGAATCCACAAAACCGAAGATTGTTTCTGTTGATGCGCAGGGAACAGTAACCTCGCTGAAAACCATCAACAAGTTCCCGTTCCTGTTTGAAATTTATGGCTGGGGGTCTCCTTATCTTCAGATAACAGACACGGTGACCAACAAGAGTTTCAGCTATAAGGTTCAGCCCAAACTCACCTTTGTGCAGTGGGTACTGGTTTTCCTCCTGCTCGGCTGGCTCTGGCTCTGACGCAAACCCATAATAACACAGGGGGAGCGACACGTTCGCTCCCCCTTATAGGTGACCTCTAAAAACCTCGGTGTAGGGGGCGGCGTCCTCGACGCACCGGGAAACAATCAGCGCAAAGCCTTTGATTTTAGCGGATGCGGGGCGTCGAGGACGCCGCCCCCTACGGGCAACCGCAGTTGTGGTTAGGTTTTTAGAGGTGCCGCAATGCGGCAAACGACCCGTTTGACGCTATTGTAGCATATGAGTGCGTGAAATGCAATGCATCATTTTGCGGCTGTAGTGCTCATTTTTTCGTTCCAGCAAAAAATACTTGCAATTTGCGGGAACGCGTGTTATAATGAAGCGTACTGTTATTTCACACACGGGATCATTCTGCCCAAGGTGCGCGGGTGCGCCGCGTGAAGGGCGTTAGGGTGTGTTCACGCACCCGGGATCTCGTGGAGGAAAAACCATTTCAAAGGAGGATCATCTATGGCAGTCGTATCCATGAAGCAGCTGCTCGAGGCGGGCGTTCACTTCGGGCATCAGACCAGGCGCTGGAACCCAAAAATGGCGCCGTTCATCTTCACCGAACGCAATGGCATTTATATCATCGACCTGCAGAAGACCGTCCGCAAGCTCGAAGAGGCCTATATGTATGTCCGCAGCGTCAGT
>JAVBOZ010000132.1:0-6213 GCA_031549985.1 Oscillospiraceae bacterium
CACCTCCAGAGGAGCATCTTTATACGGGCTGCCGGTCATGGTAAAATAGCGGCTATGGGCATACATTTCAACCCCGGTTCTGCTGTTCTTGCTGCCCCCAACAGGCATTTCGCCGCGCAGAAAAATATGCAAACCGGTCCCGGAGGGGCTGATTTCGATGTAGGTCGGCGGCAGTTTTTCGATGATTGCGGCAGCGGTTTCATTCAGCGCGCCAGTCGCCGGGTCAATGCAGTGGTCAATATCGACACCCACGATGCCAGCTTGCTTGGTGAATACGAAGCCCAGCCCGGTGTAAAGATACTGCCGCAGGGCTTTTTGCGCCATGTCCAGGGTCGCCCAGGAATCCGGGTTTGTGGAAGATGCTTTTTTGCCCAGTTTCGGGTCATAGGGCACCTTGGCATCGCGGCCTTTCGGGTCTTGCTCCAGCCGCCAACACACCCACTGCGGCAGGGCGGTGAGGGCTTTCGGAAATGTTGCCATCTTAGCGCCTCCTTCTCCCGCTGCGACGCTGGTCTCTGTTCTTCTTCGGCGGCCGGTATGTGAACGAGTGTGAACCGCAGTTCACACAACAGTTCACATGCGTGAATGAGCGTGAACGACAGTTCACGCAGCAATTCACGCCGCTCCGCTCCTCGCGGGTAATATTCTCAATCGCCGCATACGCAGTCGGGTCGGCGCAGTGCGATGCGTTATAATAACTGTTGCGCATTATTTCATCTCCTTCATTTCGCCGAAGCGCGGCCCTATTGCTGCCTCAGCTAAGATGGGCACATCGAATTCAGGGAAGGGCTGCGTTTCCATACATTGCTTGATGAAACTGATGGTCTCGTCCACACGACTGGCAGGTATTTCAAACACCAGTTCATCATGAATTTGCAGCAGAGGCCGCAGCCACGAGCGTTCCGGCAGCCCAGCGAGAATGCGCCCAATGGCCAGCTTGAGCAGGTCGGCGGCGGTACCCTGAATCGGGGTATTCAGTGCGCAGCGCTGGGCAAAAGATTTTGTTCCCCACTCGCTGGATGTGATACCAGGGAGATAGCGCCGCCGTCCCAGCCATGTTTCGCTGAAGCGCCGGATTTCTGCCTGCCGTTTGGTTTCCTCCTGCCAGCGGGCAAGGGCGGGATATCCGGCCTTCAGGTTGGCGATAATCCGTTCGCAGTCCTCCAGCGTGACGTTCAGCCCGGCCTTGAACTTAAGTGTTTTTTGCAACCCACGCGGGAACAGCCCGAAAAAAGTCCCGAAGTTACAGTTCTTCGCGATGGTGCGCTGCTCTTTGTCATGCTTGCCAAGGCCGTAAATGACGGTTGCTGTTTGGTCGTGAATGTCGCCACCGGCTCGATAGGTTTCAAGCATCCGGGCATCACGGCAATAGAACGCGCCCACGCGCAGTTCAATCTGCGAGAAATCCAGCGACAGCAGGACACAGCCCTCCGGTGCGATGAAGAAATTGCGAACACCAACATCGTCTGCACGGCGATAGCCGTCATGACTGACTGGTAGGGAGGGAGCCAAGCGAGGCATGTTTTGTAGGTTGGGATTCCGGGCGGCAAAGCGGCCCGTCTCGGTGGCCAGGGGCAGCAGATCAGCATGGATGCGCCCGGTGGCCGGGTTAATATAGCGGGCATACCCGGTAATATAGGTGCTCTGAATTTTCCCCCAGCGGCGGTAGTCCTGTACCAGCCGGAACAAGGTAACCAGTTCCGGGCGGTTATCGGCACACCACTCGGCCAGCAGGATCATTGCCTCGTCATCAGCAGCGGCCGCTAGGGCGGCCTGCGAGGAATCTGCCCCCGGCAGATTCCTAACGCCCTGGTATTTCGCTGTCGTTTTCAGCACGGGTAGGCCCAAATCCTTATATAGATAGCACTTAAAGGCGCTGGTGCTGGCGTTGGCTCCGATAGGCACATCGCCAATGATGGCAGCGATGTTGCGGCGCAGTTGTTCCAGTTCCCGGTCGGCCAGCGCTGCCTTTTCACGCATGAGCGCCTCATCAACCAAAAGGCCGTTGTACCGCATGATCCCGCAATATACCGCCGTAGGTGATTCGATATGCTCCACGATCCAGCGATGCCGGGGAAGATAGCTGTCAAACCAGGCATTAAACTTGTGGTACAGCCGTAGGGCGTAGTCCGCGTCCGCGCAAGCATAGTTGACGGTCGCGGGAGCGGCGGGGTCAAGTTCATCGAAAAAACTGCCTGCCGTCACTTCCTCGAAGCTAGGCATTTCCGTGCCGAACAGCTGCGGCATCAGGGTTTTTAATCCGCAATCGCCAAGACTGCGAAACAGACCTGGGGCTTTCAGCGTCAGTTGCGCGGCGGCGATGGTGTCGTACACTGGTTCCAGTAACACAATTCCACGCTGATATAGGAACGCCGCTTCAAACGCAAGGTTGTGGGCAATTTTTGTGATGGCGGGGTCAGCGAACCATCCTGCAAGCCAATGCCAGACAGGAATGATGTCAGCGACATTCTGGCCGAGGCGATGGGCGATGGGAACGTAAACGGCGCTGCTCTCGGCAACGGAGAAACTCATGCCCACAATGTGGGCCTTGTGGGGGTCCAGCGCGGCCTTTGGTTCATGCCGCCATTGCTCGTATGGGCTGGTTTCAAAGTCGAAGGCCGTCAGCTGCGCGCCGGAGAGATATGCTTGTAGTTCGGGCAAAGTAGTGATACACTTGTACATAGAAATTTCCCTTCTGCCCGGCAGGAGGGGCGAACCCTCCCACCGGGGCTTGGTTTGTCAGGCCAGCGCAGGAATGTCGGACAGCGGCGTTTCATCGGATGGCCGTGAATTGCTGGATGAACTGCGTTCATCCTCATTCACGCATGTGAACTGCTGAGTGAACTCACATTCACCCTCGTTCACATCCTCGTCGAAACCAACCGAAGCACTCAGTTCGCGAACCTGCTCCGTCAGCCGCTGGATATGCGCGTACTCCTCCGGGGTCAAGGCGCGGTCAACACCGAACTTCGCTCTGGAAAACTCAATGCCGCCCTTGTTTGTGGCCTTTTGCAGAGCAAAGCGGGTCACAACAGAATTCGACTTGCGCCCCTTCGTGACCAGGCTGGTCAAATAGCGCGTGAACTCCTGTAGGGAGCCGGTCGGCAGCGACAACAGCATCGGAAACAGCTCGCCCTCGCGCAGGATGTAGATGCGCCTGCGGTTCTGACATGCCTTGCCGCCGTTTTTGCCGCTGTCAAACTGATTGTAAGGACAGTCGGCGCATACGCGGGTTACAAAACCTCCAGTGGAGGTTTTGTCCCAGCCCGCCTTAGCGGGCAATTCGCCGGTGGCGCGCTTCACACCGTGCCTGCCGTCGATGGCCGCGCAGTCGGGCGGCTGGTTCCCGCCCTTGTACTCGGTTGCGTAGTATGCGTTGAGCGGATGCTGCAGCAGGATGACCGCTGAGAATTCCTTCACGGAATCCGGCTCGCCATCCTCACCGGGCAGCTCGTAGTTCAGGCCGCCACCCGATGGAATTTTTACCTTACCGAAGCTGATGCTCAAACCGTCCAATTCCTCGCGGATCAGGTCGCCGAGGTCGGTATCTGCCTGGGGCAGGAAGCCCGAAGGCACAACTGCCACTTCGTTTTTCTTTGCCATATCTGAAAAATCCTCCTATTTCTTTGATGTTTTGCGCACTGTCACTCCGGTCTGCGCAAAGACTTTGACCAGGCCGTCCAGCCATGCGGGAAGCCGCTCTTCATGCTCGGCCAGTTGTTCTTTCACAAAAGAGCTAAGGGTATTGGCATTGACCGTCTCATAGACCAGATCGCCGAAGCCGTTTTGCTTCAGGGCATCGTAAAGACCATCCTTCTGCCCGGTGACGGTGCTGGCGCGGGTCTTGACCGTCAGGCAGAACATGCGCCCGGCGCGAGTGAAGTTCTGCGTTTCGCTGTTGACCATCGCCTCGGCCAGCTTCTCTTCGGTGGCCTCAATGTCGGCAGTGATGTCTTTGACCACGCGCTCCATGTCGGCCTTTTCATCACGGAGCGACCGCAATTTATCCGCGAGGGCAAATAGCTCATTCTCCATAGGGGTTACCTCCGTTCCTGTAATCGTCAACCAGGGTTCGGGCGAGGTCAGCCTTTTCCTGTAAGGCTTTCAGCACCTTTGTGTCGACTGTGCCGCGCGCCGCCAGATAAATATAAGTGCAACGCTGCAATTGACCCACGCGATGAATACGCGCCCTGGTCTGTTCATGATTTGACATGCTGTAGTCGGTGCTGTAAAACACCATTGTGCTGGCGGCGGTGAGCGTGATACCCAGCCCCGCTGTGGCGATCTGGCCGACAAACACTTGCACTTCGGGATCGTTTTGGAACTGTTCAATCTGCTCGGCGCGGTCTTTCACCTCGCCGTAGATGCAGCTGTAGCCAATACCCTTCTTCTCCAGCAGGGCCATGATCGCCTTGATCTCCGGCGCAAAGCGAGCAATGATCACCAGCTTCTGGCCGCCATCGGTGACATCTTCGATGATGTCCTCCAGCGCATCCAGCTTCGCCTTGCTAATTTGCCGCAGGCCGCTATCATCTGGTTTGATAAATCCGCCGGTCAGCTGAGACAGCCGGGTCAGCCTGGTGAGGATGTTCGCGGCGGTCACGCTGCCCTCGCCGAGCTCGGCGAAGCTATCGCGTACCAGATCGCGGTAAGCCTTGAGCGCCTTCGGCTCCAGATCAACCAGCCGGATAATGTCCACGGTGTCGGGGAGATCGAGGCACTCGGCCTTCGTCGCCCGGAACGCCACGCAGTGCAGCCGCTGGGTGAACTCCGGCTCCATATGCCGCTTCAGCGCCAGCTGACTGGGGAAATACCCCTGCTCAAAATACCGATTGCGGAAGCGGTAGAACGAAGTACCGTAGATGGCCGGATTCAGGAACTTGTACTGCGAAAAAACATCGACAGCCTTGTTCGTGATGATCGTGCCGGTCAGCAGCAGCTTGAAGCACTTTTCATTGCCGAATTTGTGCATGAATTTGCTGGCGTTGGTGGTGTGGCTCTTGATTTTATGGGCCTCGTCCGCGATCACCAGATCGGGCTTCCACGCCAAAAGCTCATCGCCCAGCCGCCAGGCCGATTCATAGTTCACCACCACAACCTGAAGTCCGCCGCCTTTGATGCCGGTAAGCGCCTTTATCTTCTGCTCCCCGGTTCCGGTAAGCAGTTGCAACGTGTAGGGAAAATCCGCCCACTTGTCGAATTCCTCCTCCCACACGCCGAGGATGGACAGCGGCGCGACGATCAGCACCCGCTTGATGCGGCCTGTCAGCCACAACGCTCCCGCGATAGCGATGCTGGTGATCGTCTTGCCAGTCCCCATCTCCATCAGGAGCGCCGCGCCCGGCGACGCGTCTTCGGTGAACAGGCGGTAGGAGAATTCGAAGGCCCGGCGCTGGTGCGCGTAGGGGGTCGCCCGGATGGGCATTTGTAATTGGCTCATATAAATCGCTCCTCATAAATGTGTGAGGCTGGCCAGCTCTCTACAACAACAATACCACGCAGAATGCTGTCAGTCGATGAAGTGGGACGTCCAGTAGAATATGGCACTATGAAGCGCTGATCCGCTCAATCTACATAGCGGTTTGCATAAAAAGCACCTTATGTTTCCTGCTCCACGCAGTCATACAGAACGAAAAGCGATTATTTCATCCGAAAATGAAAAAAGAGCCGGACGCATCGCGTCCAGCTCTCAAAAAAATAATTTTTTTAACTATCGCTATCCAGATTTTCAAGTCCTTTATACTTCAGAAATTCGTCGAGCTCTTCCAGTGTTAGTCTTAGGCAACACATGGCTGGCAACAGTGCATATAGCTTGACCGTGTTTGAGGTTAGCTTGCGGGAGGCTCCGGATTTGCCTATAATATCAACGCAGAGGATTAGCGGCAGCTGTAAGCCTATGCAGACTTTCACGACCGTTTTGAGCGTTGGGACATAGTCTTCTTCTTTTCTCATTCGCCACACTGTTTTGGTGCTGTTGTTAATAGCAAATGCGAATTTTTCATCTGTCGTAAAGTTTCGCCACTTCATCAATGCTTCCAGTGTACCCCCATAGGAAGAAGGGAGGTCGCGCATGATCTGACTCACTTCTTTATTTTCTTCATATGTAGGCATGTAAACTGCGTCCCATAATACTTTTTGTGCCTGATCCAATGCGGACCACCTCCCTTCCTTTCCAAATTCGCCCATTTTCCAACAATTTACAACTTTTGAAAA
>JAVBOZ010000162.1:0-3352 GCA_031549985.1 Oscillospiraceae bacterium
AATCGTAAAATGGTATCCGCCGCCGCAGGGGCCATCGCCGCGCCCATCGCGCTGGCGTCCACCACGCCAAGGTCGTTCACGCGGCCAAAGAGCGCCTGTTCGACGCAGACGGCATTGGGCAACGCCGTACGCCCGGGCGGGAGGGGTTCCCCCGCGCTCTGCAACAGCAGCGCACCCGCCGCCGTGGCGGTGCGCTGGGCGGTGGGCGTCGGCATGCAGCCAAACTCCAGCGGAAACCGAAACTGCTTTTCAGCTGAGCAAAAATGAGAGGACGCCGCCGCCATCACCCGACGAAAGCCGCCGGCCTCAAGGCTCAGCCCCGCCAGGGCGATGCCCATGGCGAAGGTGGCGCAGGCGCTGTAAATCCCCGCCAGGGGAATGCCCAGCTCCCGCATGGCGAAGCTTGTGGCGCTGCACTGGTTGAGAAGGTCGCCGCCAAAGAGCAGCTCGACCGATTCGGGTACGCTCTCCGCGCTCGTTACAGCCTGGCGGATCGCCGCCTGCTGCAACAACACTTCCGCCTTTTCCCAGGCTTTTTCGCCCATGCAGGCGTCTTCAAACACCGTGTCAAGCTGTTTGCCGAGCGGACCTTCGCCCTCGGTCTTGCCGCCCACCGCACCCCTGCCGATGATGACCGGGCGTGAAAGCATCTGCAAGGTATCACCGCCGATTCGTTTGGCCATGCGCACGCCCCTTTCTATCGAATGAACAGGTAGTAAATCACGCCATAAATCGTGCAAACGGCACTGCCATAGGCCAACACAGGCCCCGCCAGTTTGAATAGGTTCGCGCCGACGCCGAGCACAAAGCCCTCGCAGCGATGCTCCATCGCCGGTGAAACCACGGCGTTGGCGAATCCTGTGATCGGCACACCGGTGCCCGCGCCGGCCTGTTTGGCCAGTTTGTCGAATATGCCGACCGCCGTCAAAATTGCGGTGAGCACAATGAGCGAGCACGGCACGAGCATACGCACCTGATCCTCACTGAATTTCAGGTGCGTAAAGAGGAGCCGCAACCCTTCGCCGAAGGCGCAGATGCCGCCGCCCACCACAAAGCTCAGCAGCCAGTGCTTCCAGTGCGGGCTTTTCGGCGACGTCTGTTTCACCATTTCTTTATATTGCTCATTCGTTGTTTTCATAAGGACCTCCCGCCCAGACTTTATATTAGCATTAGCCTGCCCGCAGGGAAAGCCTTTACGCGCGAAGCGCAATGGTTAATTCTGGGCGAGAACGCCACACACTTGCCCCGCCGAAAAAAGTGTGATAAAATAGGCGTAATTCAATTGCGGGAGGGCAGGCGATGGACTATTTCAAGGTCAGACAAATCAACAAAGACACCTACTTCTTATTTGAAAAGAAGGGGGTGGGGCAAACGCTGCTGATCGGCGGCGAAAAAGCGCTGCTGATCGACACCGGATATGGCAACCCGCAGCTGCCTGATGTGGTTCGCGGGCTGACGGATAAACCGCTTGTTGTGATGAATTCCCATGTGCATGGGGATCATTGCAAAGGCAACGGGATGTTTGGCTCCGCGTTTGTCGGCACAGCGGATATTCCAGGGCCGGAAAAGGCGGCAGATGAAATCCTGATTGAAAAGATGCAAACGGGCATAAAAGAGAAATGGCCCGTCGTCCAGCGTCCACTCAATAAAATGATTGAAGGGTTTTCGCGCGGCAGGGACGCTACGCAATATCTTCCGATACCAAACCGGTTTGACCTGGGCGGGCGCGTCATTGAGATTGTACCCTTCCCGGGGCATACCCCCGGGGGTGTATTGGCGCTGGACTGTGAGCGACGGGACGTCTATGCCGGCGATGCCATGAACACCATGTTTTTTCTTTTTACAAACCCGACCCAAAAGATTCTGCCTTATAGCGAACAGGTGCGCGCTTTTGCCCGGCGCAAAGAGTTTGATCGGCTGCGGATCTCACACAGCATGGAGCCGCTCCCTTTCGCCTTTGCCGCGTTTTTCGCGGGGCTCCTGACCCGGGTTGATTATAATAAATCAAAAAAATTCAACATCCCGGGGCTCGACGAACCCCTATGCGTATACGCCGAGCCGCATCCAGAATACAGGCGGGCAAGAGTCTTTTACTTTCCGAGCCAGCTTTAGTTTCAGCCCGGCGCGAAAATATCCGCGAACCGTTGCTCCAGTTCCGCCTTTTCTTTGTAATACGTTGCGCTGTAGTAGTGGTTCCAGCTGAACAAAAAGTGTGTTTGCGCGTATTGATCCGTCGCCAGCATCTGCATCGCAAGCTGTTCCGGCGGCCTGGTGCTGATATCCGCGCTGGTGAACGCCTCGTTGTTGATCCAGAAGGTGACGCCAAATTCCGCCGCGACACCAGCCATAGCTTTGATCCAAGGCTCCAGCAGGGAGGGCACGACAACGTCGACCGGCAGGTGCTTGGTGTCCGTTCCATAGCCATCCTGGGGCATAAAGACGTCTTGCGGGCGGACTTTTGCCTCGGCAAACAGCGTTTTCAGGCCGCGCACAAAATGATTGGGCCGAATATTTGGAATGCCAATCAAGTAATAGGGGCTGAGCACCAGGGGTTTATCGGGAGCGCCGGAGTTTTCAATGGCCTCGATATAGCCGTGAATCTGGCGGCCGATGCTCTGCCACGCGGCTTTGCTATACAGTGGGTTGTTGAAAAATTCATGGGCGAAATACCAGCCGTAAATCGTATCATCATACATTTCGCCGTATTTTTCCAGAATGTCGTTCATGATCTTCGTTGCCTGGGCGAGATCCTGCGTGTGGAATTCTGCGAATGGCTCGGCCCAGGGGGTGAGTATGTTCGTGAAGGCCTCGCTCGAGCCGTAATAGACGCCTGTGCCGCCGGTCAGGCCAACGATGAGCTGGATTCCGTGCTTGCGGGCGTATTTCAGGGCAACGCTGAGCAAGTCGTCTTCCACAGCCGGGTCTGTGCTATACAGCGGCTCGCCCGCCATCATGGTGTCAAGGATCAGGTACTTCATCCCCAAATCCTTCATTTTCGAAAATTCTGTGTCCCAGTCTTCCTCCGTGAAGGCAATGGCCAACCAGTTTTGCAAAAACGAGCCGCTGAGCATCCCTTTGACGGCTTCATCCGCCACGGGCGAGATCAACTGTTCCCGCTCCTTCATTACATTTTGATAGCTCTGCAAATTCAGGCCTGTCAACAAAAGGCATAACAGCGCGGACAAAAAGGACTTCAGCATCACAATACCTGATTTCATTTGTAATAGTTTGACGCATAAACGATGGGGCTATTGTAACATAGATCAAGGCGCGATTCTGAAAAACCGGCACGGTTTTTCCCAATGGTGACCTCTAAAAACCTCGGTGTAGGGGGCGGCGTCCTCGACGCACC
>JAVBOZ010000139.1:0-2910 GCA_031549985.1 Oscillospiraceae bacterium
AGGTGATGCCCACCTGCTGCTGGATTTTTTTCAGCTCAATCTGCATGTCCTTGCGCAGCTTAAGGTCGAGCGCGCCCAGGGGTTCGTCGAGCAACAGCACCCGGGGCCGCACCGCAAGCGCCCTGGCGATGGCCACCCGCT
The DNA here is from genome assembly GCA_031549985.1 of Oscillospiraceae bacterium. Taxonomy (GTDB): domain Bacteria; phylum Bacillota; class Clostridia; order Oscillospirales; family Acutalibacteraceae; genus WRMQ01. The sequence goes on from JAVBOZ010000139.1 coordinate 142, forward strand.
GCTGCTGCCCGCCGGAAAGCGAGGAGATCGAGCGTTTCTCGAACCCCGTCAGGTTGACCGTTCGCAGCATATCCGCTACGCGCTCCTCTATTTCCGCCCTGGTCAACCCCTGGAGCTTCAGCCCAAAGGCGACGTTATTCCAGACATTGAGGTGCGGAAAGAGGGCATAGCGCTGAAAAATAGTATTGACCTGCCGCTTGTGGGGCGGCAAGCCATTGATTTTATTCCCGTCAAAAAAGATCTCGCCCGCGTCCGGCTCTAAGAAACCGGCGATGATCCGCAGGGTTGTGGTCTTGCCGCAGCCGGATGGCCCCAGCAACGTGACAAACTCCTTGGTGCGGATATAAAGGTTCAGGTTCTTCAACACTGGCTGGTCATCGAAACTGATCGAAATGTTTTGCAGATCAATGATGACGTCGTCTTTTTTCAATTATCTACCCCTCTTCCGGCCCTTGCTTATTTTGCTCCTATAGTATACAAGTATACTATACAGAATGCGAGGCGAAATGTCAAGAGGGAGGGGGTGAAATTTGGCGACCAGGTGGTTTCTTCCGGCAAATACTGCAAGTGCGTGCTTGCCATTTTTCATACACTGTGTTAAAATAAAGGCAGTTTGCGGGGCGAGCCTATTTTGCCTTGCTTCAGAAGGGGATTAGCGTGAAAGATACAGTTTCACGCCCGATTTATGACTGGTTCCGTTTCACACATGGAATTTCTTCGGAATTCAGAAAGGTATGAATTTTATTATGCGCAACCTGCTTTTGACCCTGCGTTTTGACGGCAGCGCGTTCCACGGCTGGCAGGTGCAGCCCAACGGCGTTACCGTGCAGCAGGCGCTGGGTGACGCCGTCGAGCGCGTGACCGGCAGCCGCGCCGCCCTGCACGGCTGTTCGCGCACGGATGCGGGTGTGCACGCACACGTCTTTTACTGTAATTTCCGTACCGAATGCGCTATCCCTGCCGACCGCCTGCCCGCCGCCTTGAATTTTTACCTGTGCAGCCAAATCGCTGTGCTGGATTGCGTTGAGGTTCCGGCGGAATTTCACGCACGCTATGACTGCACAGGCAAGACCTACTGCTACGTAATTCGCAACGCGCGGGTACGCGACCCCTTCCTGCTCAACCGCGCCACGCTGGTGGCTGCGCCGCTGGACGAAGCGCTGCTTGCGCGTGAGGCACTGGCTTTCTTGGGCACCCACGATTTCGCGGCCTTTTGCGCCGCCGGTTCTTCCGTTAAGAGTACCGTGCGCACGGTTCGCCGGGCCGAGGTCGTGCGCGAGGGCGACGAGGTGCGGGTGTTCTTTGAGGCCGACGGGTTTCTTTACAACATGGTGCGCATCATGGTGGGCACGCTGTTCGAGATTGCGCGCGGGCGGCTGCCGGAAGGCTGCATACCGGAAATTCTGGCCTCGGGTGAAAGGGCGCGCGCGGGGGTTACCGCGCCCGCAGAGGGGCTGTATTTGATAGACGTTAGGTATTAGTGGATAGACATTAGGTGCGCCCGACGAGCACACACGTGGTTACGAGCGAAGGCTATGAAAACAAATAAGCATCTGCCCGTTTTGGGCAGATGCTTCGGCGTTTCACGCGGGTTTTGCCTTGCCTTTGCTCTTTTTTGCCTTGCCCTGCAATTCGGGCACCGGCGGCGCGTCGTTCTTCGGGAAGCGCTGCTTCCGGTTGCTCTCGGTCCCGTGCGGTTCTTTGGGGTCGGGACGCCGCATGCCGGCCTTTGCCATATGCAATCACCTCAAGGGTATCTTGCCCCTGCCGGGCTGCGGTTATTCCTGCGGCTGTTTCGCCTTGCCGCTGGTTCCATAGAGATACGGCACCAATACGGTCGCGACATTTTGATGCCTGCGCAGCTTCTTTTCGATGAAGAACGCCGTCTGGTTATGGAAAATGCTATCCCGCCAGCCGTGCCCGACAAACTTAGTTAGCACCACTGTCAGGTTCTGGCCTTTCGGCAGCGCGGCCTCCCGTTCGGCGATATAGCTTTCCAGAGGCTGCAGCACATCGCGGTAGGGCGCGGGGATGACGGTCAAAGGAATATCAATTCCGAGCGTCTCCCATTGCCGCTGCAGACGTTCAGTATGCTCGGCGGACGTCGAAAAATGCAATGCTGTCAGGTCGGAGGAGACATCCTTTGCGTAATCCAGGGTCTTCAACGTCGCGCGGTTCATGTTGTGGATCAGCACGATGCAGGGCAGCCTATCGTGGCTCTTGCTCCCGGTATAATGGTAATCATAATCGTCCACACCTATCTCTTTGGCGAAGCGGAAATAATGCCGGTGCGAGTAAGACATAAACAGCATGATCAGCGGGATGATGATGGCCAGCGCCCAAGCCCCCGCCTCGAACTTCATGATGAACACAACGATGCTGCCGACGAAGGTGACCAGCGCACCAAGCCCGTTGATGATGCACCGGTGCTGCCAGCCCTTGGGCCTTTCCTTGACCCATTTGACGAACATGCCAAACTGCGAAAGGGTGAAGGAGACCAGGACGCCGACGGCATAGAAGGGGATCAGCGCGTGCGTATTGGCGTTGAAGAGCAGCAGCAGCAGCCCGCCGACGATAAAGATGAAAAGAATCCCGTTGGAAAAGCTCAGCTTCGCACCGCGCTGCGAGAACTGCCGCGGCATATAGCCGTCCTTCGCCAAAATCGAGAGCAGAATGGGCAGGCCATTATAAGCCGTGTTCGCGGCCAGCAGAAGGATCAGCGAGGTGGTGAACTGGATCAGATAGAACATGATGCCGTTGCCAAACACG
>JAVBOZ010000062.1:0-14775 GCA_031549985.1 Oscillospiraceae bacterium
CGGACCGGGAAGTGTTAAGGGCCTATGCTTTACGCAGTCAGTTTTATGTTCTTTTTGCCGCCAGAGACTGGGCGGGACTGGAAAAACTCCTTTGGCAGGAGATTCGCACCGAACGCCTGCGCAACATCCTGCGCAATTGCGTTTATTATGCCAGAAGAATGAAGATTCTCAAGTAGAATGCGACGCTAGGCGAGTATGATCGTATTACCCCGCCGCATAGGTCAGCGTCACCGCCAGTGCCAGATCCGGTGCAGTCAAACGGCTGAGTCTGCCGTTCGTATCCAGTAAAGCCGAGTAGCGATACCCGCCGCTTTCTCCGTCGAGCCGCCAGCCGCCATTCCGTTCCGGTACTGCGATCGCGCCGTCTGTGCGCACCTGCAGGAGTGCCTGCCGCAAGAGGCGAAGAAAGCCGGTCTCCGGCAGCGCTTCGGCGGGCCATTTTTCTTCAATTTCGCCATGAATCAGCCGCGCGTTCGTCCCGTTCAACTCCAGAGTCATGTCTTTCAGCTCGGGAGGGGCGCTGAATTCAGCCCTCAGACTGCCGGGCGACGCCTGCCGCAGCGCGGCCTTCATGTGCACTTCGCCCGCCCGAATGTCCGCGGTTGCCGAAAAAGATTCCGGCGGCTGGGGGGGCAGCGCGGCTTTTCCGCAGGCTGTTGTCAGGGCGAAAGCTGCCGTCAGACATAACAAAACCACCGCCGCCTTCTTGCGTAAGGCGCGGTTTTTTATTGAACCAGTTACCAATGTCGATCCCCGCTTTCCTGATATGTTGTTTTCACTCAAACGCTCGCTGTCTTGGGGCCTTGTTTTTCAAGGGAGAAGCATGATTCAAATTCGGAAAGCAGGGTTTTTAGCTCCGCCAGACATTCCAATGGCGTCATCCCCCGACGCGAATACCGGGCCGCCGCGCGGTCGCCCGCAAGGCCATGCAAGTACACAGCGGCGCAGACGGCCTCGAAGGCGGGCATCCCCTGCGCCAAAAGAGAGGCGCACATGCCGGCGAGCAAATCGCCGCTTCCGCCCTTGGCCATGCCGTCGTTCCCCGTTGAGTTGACATAGAGCCGACGGCCCGCCGCGTCGGCCACTACCGTTTCCGCGCCCTTGAGCGCCAGTACTACCCTGTGGCGTTTGGCGAAGTCCTGTGCGATAGCCTCCCGGTTTTGGTTAATTTCTTCCACGGAAAGGCCGGTCAGGCGTGCCATTTCGCCGGGATGGGGGGTGAGGATGAGCGATATGGCCGGGTCATGCGCTTCCCTGAAGACATCTATATGCGCTGCGGCGGCGTTTATTCCATCCTGCGCGAGCGCGTTGATTCCGTCCGCGTCCAGAACGAAGGAACAGGTCGCTTCACGGAGCAGGGCTGCGGTGAGCGCCTTGGTGTCACCATTGAGCCCCAAGCCACAGCCCAACAGCAGCGCATTTTTTCCCTGTAGTGTTTCCAACAGCGTAGGCAGAGCGGCGATGCGCAGCGTACCCAGGCGGTTTCCGGGCAGCGGCAGTAAAGGCGTGACTGTGAGTTGCGGGGCGATGGCCGGATAGGCTGCGGCAGGGAAAGCCGCTGTAACCAAGCCCGCGCCGCAATGGGCCGCTCCCAGCGCCGCTAGCACGGCAGCACCGGGATATCGCAGGCTTCCGCAGACGCTTAGTACGTGGCCGAAACTGCCCTTGTGGCCTGACTGATCGCGTTTGGGGAGCAGCGCAAGCGCCTCTTCCGGACCCGGATAATATATATTTGGCAACAAATCAGTCTCTCCCTGTTACTTTTCTGTTTTCTTCCTCGTAAAGTCCTTCATTTTGTCAACAAGGCTACAGCTTAGTCATTTCCCTTGACAGGCAATCCACGCAATGTTATAATAAAAATCTATTCCCACGATTCAAAATGACGTTATTTGTCAATGTTGCGAAGCGCCGCACATTTGCGGCGGATGGAGGTATTCTATGAAAAAAGATTTCTTGCTGCTTTCGCACTATTCGAAAGAGGAGATTCTCTCACTGCTGGCGCTGGCGGCCGAATTGAAGCAGATGAAGAAGCAGGGAGAACCCCACCCCTTGCTCAAGGGCAAGACGCTGGGTATGATCTTTGAGAAAGCCTCGACTCGTACGCGGGTCTCCTTTGAGGTCGGCATGTATGACCTCGGAGGCTATGCGCTGTTTCTCAGCGGGAATGACATCCAGCTAGGGCGCGGCGAGGCGGTGGAAGATACTGCCCGGGTGCTTTCACGTTATCTTGATGGCATCATGATCCGCACCTTCGAGCAGGCCAAAGTGGAGAAGCTGGCGCGCTACGCGAGCATTCCGGTGATCAATGGATTGACGGATTTCGCCCACCCCTGCCAGGTGATCGCCGATTTGCTGACGATTCAGGAGCGCCGGGGCAGCCTGGAGGGCAAGACGCTGTGCTTCATCGGCGACGGCCACAATATGGCCAATTCTCTGACCGTTGGCGGCATCAAGGTGGGCATGAAGGTGCGCATCGCCTGCCCCGAGGGGTATCGCCCTGACGCGGGCACCATGGCCTGGGCTGCCGCGAACGGCGATTACCTCTGCACCGACGACATCGCCGCAGCTGCGGAGGGCGCGGATGTCCTTTATACTGACGTCTGGGCTTCCATGGGGCAGGAGGCGGAGGCGGCGGAGCGCATGCGGGCCTTTGCCGGCTATCAGGTCAATGACGCCGTGATGGCGCTGGCCGCGTCGGACGCGATGGTGCTGCACTGTCTGCCTGCGCACAGGGGCGAGGAGATCACCGCCGAGGTGCTCGAGGCCCATGCAGACGAGATCTTTGAAGAGGCGGAAAACCGCCTACACGCCCAAAAGGCCATCATGGTGCATTTAATGCGGTAAAGATAAAAACGGTATTCTTTATGACGCAGCGGCAGTTCGCCGCTGCGTTTTTTTGTCTAGGTTCGCATGGATGCTGATAATAAATGCAACAAATGCCTATTGCGCCGTTTCACTCGGCCACGGCTTCGCCCAAAAGGTCGTATTCCTTCATACCGAAGATTTTGACCTTCGCAAATTCGCCGTCTTCCAGCTGGAGGGGTGAAGTGAAATACACCAGCCCGTCGATTTCCGGGGCGTCCTGCGCGCTGCGGCCGGTGTAGCTGTCGGTGTAGCCGTCATAGTCCTCGACCACCACCTCTATCGTCTGCCCGATTTTTGCCTCCGCGTTTTCCAGGGCGATGCTGTTTTGCTGCTCCATCAGAATATCCGCTCGACGCGCCGCCGCCCCGGGCTCCACTTGGCCTTCCATATCGAAGGCCGGGGTGCCCTCCTGCGGTGAAAAAGCAAATACACCCAACCGGTCAAAGCGCTGTTCTTCCACAAAGGCGGAAAGAGCCTCGAAAGCCGCGTCGTCCTCACCGGGGAAGCCCGTGAGGAAGGTGGTGCGAATCGTGATGCCGGGTACGCGTTTGCGCAGGCGTTCCAGCAGTGCGCGCAGCTCCGCCTGCCCGCCGCGCCGCCCCATGGCTCGCAGGATGCGGTCATCCGCGTGCTGCAAGGGCAGATCAATGTATTTTACGACCTTCGGTTCTTCCGCAATGGCCTCAATCAATTCGTCCGTCACCGCGTCGGGGTAGCAATAGAGCAAGCGCAGCCAGCGGAGACCTTCGATTTCCGCCAGCGCCCGCAGCAGCGTGGGCAACCGCAGCTCGCCGTATAGATCCTCGCCATAGCGCGTCGTATCCTGGGCGACGAGAATCAGTTCGCGCGCGCCGCCCGCCGCAAGACCCTCTGCCTCAAGCAGGATATCCTCCATCGGTCGGCTGCGGAACGGCCCCCGGATGGAGGGGATTTTGCAATAGGCGCAGCAATTGGAGCAGCCGTCGGCAATTTGCAAGTAGGCCCAGTACGCCGGGGTGGTCAGCAGGCGTTCGCCCTCCATGGGCAGGCAGCCAATGTCGGGAAAAGCCATGGGATTCGCGCCTTCCAGTGCCTCGCGCACATAGCGTACGATGTCTCCGTTTGCGCCAAGGCCAAGCACGGCGTCCACTTCCGGAATCTCCTTGAGGATTTCTTCCCGATAGCTTTCGGCAAGGCAGCCCGCGACGATGACGGCCTTCACCATTCCGTCTCGCTTGAGTTCGACCGCCTCCAATATGTTCTCGATCGCCTCCCGCTTGGCGTCGTCAATGAAGCCGCAGGTGTTGATTATCATAGCGTCCGCGCCCTCAAGGGGGTCAACGGCAACCATCCCCTCCGCCGCGAGCGCGGCCAGCATCCGCTCCCCGTTGACCTGGTTTTTGGGGCAGCCAAGGGAAATGAAGCCCACGCGAATTTCCGTTGTCGCCATTTTGATCACCTTTCGTCGTTGTATAAAATCGCATATGCGCGCCTGAGCGCATCAAGCGCAGCAGCATCGTTGCTTTTGATTTGGGAAAGCGTCAGCTCAATCATCTCGCCGAAGTACCCCGCCGCGTGTTTCGTCCAGTCCGCGCAGGCTTCCAGCCCGATCAACGCCCAGGCGAGATCATGGGTGTAACCATGGCAGGGGCCGCTGATCGTGTCCCAGAGCTCTCTGCATCCCGGCGTGTGCAGTTTTTTCATGTCGCCGATCGCGTCGTAAGCCGCAGGGTTGCCGCCATCGCGGTATTGGCGAAATACCTCAGCGAAGTTGTGGCAGTTGAAGGTGTGCCACATGGTATCAGCCACGCGTTTCATGCGCGCCTTCTTTTCATTAATATCAACCTTTTGCAGGCTGTCCGCAGTATAAAGCCCCATTTTCTCAATATATTTGTCCCAGAGCTTTTCTTCTTGATTGAATTCCATAACCTTCAGGATTCGATCGAGACCATCTTTCAACCAATAGCGCGGCTCAGTCTTCTTGTCAATGACATACAGCGCGGTCAAGTCTTCGTATCTCGACGCCTTTTTGGGCGGTCTTTGCGCGTTTATATAATCCGGTTCCACCAGCTTGCCGCCGTCATAGCCGATGACCACGCGGCAGCCCCCCGGTCTTGTTTTCACCTTTGCCAGTACGGGCTTGCCTGCATCAATTGCCGCAATAATTTCAGCGTTGAACACGGTGCCGTCAGTAATCTTCCGATATGAATAGCTCGCAAACCCAAACAAGAAATCAATATTGTTGTCGGTGTCGCCGTCATAGCAATTGGATTCGCCAATCATTCGATCCATTTCGGTCGGTTCGCCGTCGAAGCGGCAACGCAGAGCGCTGCGCCCGCACATGGTGTCGAACAGAAAAAAATATTTCTCCTGTAAAGCAATGGGCGTTAGGCCGCCATTAGCACAATTACCGCAGCTATTGCAGGTATTGCCCTTCATCTGCCTGCATTCATAATCGCTTTTTCCGATGGCGATTTGCTCCAAAAACATAAAAACCGAGGTGAAGCAGTTGATGAAGGTGGTTTCGGTAAATCCGCTGAAGGGAATGTTGAACGCGAGGACATTCTTCGAATTTTTGGACATAAAAAGCTCCTTTAAAGTATACCGTCATCCAACGCGTTCTTTATCGCTTGACGGATATCATCAGGTTCGTATCCGCGGCGAAGCAGTGCCTGGAAAAGCGAACGCCGCCCGTGTTCGTCAGCCAGTTTGCGGGCATTGGCGGGTCGACCCAGCAGAGCTTCCAGCCGCGCGGCATCGCCCTCTTCTGCGGGTAGGGCTGCTTCGACCGCTTCCGTGTTCACGCCGCGCGCCAGCAGTGCCCGGCGGATGCCTGCAGCGCTCATGCCCTTGCGGGCAAGCTGTTCCGCCGCCATAAGCGCGTAGCGCCCGTCGTCCAACAGGCCAAGTTCGCTCAGTCGGTCAAGCGCGGCTTCAACCAACGCCTCCGGTGGAGCTTCGCCCTTGGCGGGGTGCGCGAGCTTCGTGCGCAGCTCCGCACGACTGTGTTCGCGCAGGGCCAGAATGCGTCCTGCGCGCTCAAGCAGCTGCTGTTCGGCGCTTCGCGTGTCAGGCGCATCAGACATCTTCATCGTCATCCACTAAAATATCCAGGCTGGCCGCAGGGGCTGCCGGAGCAGGAGGCGGCGCTTCGGCGCGCGTGCGCGTCTTCGCTTTGCCGGTCATGCCCGTCTGAAGCTTGCTCATGTTTTCGCGCAGGGTGGCTTCAAGCTCTTCCAGGAGCTCCGGATGGGTGGAGAGGAATTCGCGGGCGTTGTCGCGTCCCTGGCCCAGACGCATTTCCTTATATGAAAACCACGCGCCGCTCTTCTGGACGGCCTCTAATTTGACGGCCAGATCAAGAATCTCGCCATCGCGGCTGATCCCCTTGCCGTAAAGAATGTCGAACTCCGCCTCTTTGAAGGGAGGGGCAACCTTGTTTTTGACGACCTTTACCCGGGTGCGTGAGCCGATGAACTCGTTGCCCGCGCCCTTGAGCTGCTCAATTTTCCGCACGTCCATGCGCATGGAGGCATAAAACTTCAGCGCGCGCCCGCCGGTTGTGACCTCGGGATTTCCGTACATCACTCCGACTTTTTCGCGCAACTGGTTGATAAATATTAAGATGGAGTTGGATTTGGCGATGGCCCCGGCCAGCTTGCGCAGGGCCTGGCTCATTAGCCTGGCGTGCAGGCCGACGTGGCTGTCGCCCATCTCGCCTTCAATTTCGGAGCGCGGCACCAAGGCGGCCACGGAGTCGACCACGACGACATCCAGCGCACCGGAGCGCACCAGCGCCTCGGCAATTTCAAGGGCCTGCTCGCCGTTATCCGGTTGGGCTACGAGAAGCGAATCAATGTTGACCCCCAAATTGGCGGCGTAAACCGGGTCGAGTGCGTGCTCCGCGTCGATGAAGGCGGCTTCGCCCCCGGCCTTTTGCGCCTGCGCCACCACGTGCAGCGCCAGCGTCGTCTTGCCGGAGGATTCCGGGCCATAAATTTCGACAATTCGCCCGCGCGGCATGCCGCCGATGCCCGTTGCGGCGTCCAGAGCGATGGAGCCGGTGGAAATCGCGGCCACCTGCATGCCCGTGTTCTCGCCCAAGCGCATGATGGCACCCTTGCCGTAGGATTTCTCGATCTGCGCCAATGCCGTATCCAGCGCCTTTTTCTTATCTGTAGCCATATCCCCACACCTTTCAAGCACAAATGTTCCCGTCTGTTTTTTAAAGTATACACCATCCCCGCGCAAAAAGCAAGAGGTTTTTGAAAAAGATGCAAGAAGCAAGAAGCAAGAGGCAGTGAACCGGGGCAGGATGCAGAGGGTGTGCTTTCGGAATAAATGACAAATTGTAAACAAATTTCCAAAAACCCCTTGCTTTTTCAAGAAAGGCGTGATATAATACACTTAGCGCTAACGAGAAAAGTAACAATTCAGATACAATTCTTGGAAGAGGAGGAGAGAAAACGCTATGCCGGATCAACGAAAGAAGCCGGATAAACCTGAAGACAACAAAGCTGGGGGCAGTGTATATAGAATCAAGGATGTCACGCAATCCGCCTGGGAAAAAGGCGCGTTGCCGCTGCCGGGGTTGACGCCGGACAGCGCGCCGAAGCTGACGCCGATGAATAAGGCCGAAGAAGACATCGCGGTCGATTTGGCGATGACGGGCGAGATTCCCCTCGCACTGATTCTGGAAGCGCTGGCCAAACAGGAGGCAGCGACCAAGAGGGAAGCGGCCACCAAACAGAGGCCGGCTGCGAAGCAGGGAGCAACTGAAAAGAGGCAGAAGAAGACGCCTGCCGCGCAGCGACCTGTGGCGCAGCCCCCGCTGCCGCCATTGCCGCCGGAAGCTTCGGCAGCGGTGGAACCATATGCTTCGGTAATGATTCGCCCGGACGAAATTCTCACGCCTACAGCGAAACAGCCGGAAGCGCAGCGCAAAGAACCGGAAGCGCCGTCCGCTCCACCGAAAAAACCGCAGCGCCAGAAGAAAAGCGAACCGCCGAAAAAGGCCCCAATTCCGGCGGCGCGGCCCGCGCAAAAGGCAGACCCCAAAAAGGTGAAGGAAGCGAAGGAAGAGATGGCGGCCATGGCCAAGCGGGCCAAGCCCGTGCCGCCCAAACAATCCAAGCCGGTAATGGAGGCATCGCAGGAACTTACGCCCGCGCCGCCGCCGAAACAGCCCGGGCCAAAGAAACCGGAAAAATTGGAGAAGCCAAAGAATCAGCAGCCCGCAGAAACACGGCCTGCGAAGTCGCCGAAACAGGCGAAACCGCCTGTCAGCCGTCCGGTGCGCCCTGCGGCGGAGCAAAAGAAACCCGCGCCGCCCAAGACTGCAAAAAAATCCGAACCGAAGGCACCCAAAGCCCCCTTGATCCCGGAAAAGTGGAAGCAGCCGTTTGTGCCACGCGCAAAGAAGCCGGTCGTGCCCTACACGGAAAAAAAGCAGCCCCCCATGCCAAAGCGTGAAACAAAGCGTGAAACTTCGGCATCGCATGCAGTGAGCGGTCGCCCAAAAGCATGGCTTGAAGCGGCGGATGCGCTGTGGACGGATGATGTTCCGTTATATAATATACCTTATACGCAAATCGTGCGAAATTTCGGACGCGCCGTCTATTTCTTCGGTCTGCGCGCCGCAAGGCCGTTGCTGTTGTTTCGGCGGCGGGCGCTGCCCGCGTTGGCGCAGCCATTCCTGGCGCTGTGGTATATTTTCCGCGCTCTGCTGATGGCGGTCTATCATGTGACAATCCGGCGCATGCAGGAGTCACTCCACGCCGCGAAGGATGCCCGGGCGCAGCGAATCGCCGGTGAGGACGCAAAGCAGCCGTTTCCAAAGGCCGCGCTGGGCTTTTTCGGCGACTACCGGATGGTTTTACTTACGTTACTCAACACATTGATGCCCCTGGGCGCGCTGGCGGTGCTGCTGGTGGTGGTCTTCCAGGTCAGCGAAAAGACTTACGCGCTTAAGGTGACCTATAACGGGCAGGTCATGTACGTCGCCAACGAAGCGGCCTTCCTGGCCGCACAGGAATCCGCGCTGAGCCACATCACCGCCGAAGAGGGCGCGGTGGGCGCAGCGGCGGCGAAGTACGAGATCGTTGAGGTCTCAAAAGTCGCGCTGATTGACGAGAACACCGCGCGCGACGCCATTTGGCAGCACTACCCTGAGGAGATGGCCAATGCCTGCGGCGTCTATGTCAACGGCGAGCTTTCCGCCGTGGTCAGGAGTGAATCGGACGCCAGCAGCACGCTGGAATCCATCAAACAGGAACACGCCAGGCGTATGCAGCTCGACGAAGGCGATACCGTCGGCTTTGTTGAAAATATTGAACTGGTGCAGAGCATATATCCCGTCAACACCCAAAAGACCATGGACGCCGAGGGCCTTTATAAGCTTCTGACGGGCGCAAAAGAAGGCGAAGTTTATGAGATCGCCGGTGTTGACGACTCCCTTTATACCATCGCGAAGCGGCATGACACAACGGATCGCTGGCTCGAACGCCTGAATCCGCAGTATGTGGATAACTATCTCCACGAGGGTGACAAGGTGGTCATTGCCAAGGAAGTCAGTTATTTGCAGCTGACGGTGACCAAGACCGAGACCAGCACAGCGGAAGTGGCCTATCAGACCATCGATACGAACACGAGCAACCTTTATAAGGGAGAGATTCGCACCACGACCAAGGGAGTCAACGGCGAAGAGCTGATCACCAGGCGCGTAACATACGTCAACGGATCGCCGACAGAAAGCGTAGAAATCGCCCGCATTCGCACAAGGGAACCGGTGGACGAACGCCGCCAGATCGGCACAAAGAGTACGCGCGTGGTCACCTCAAGGGGTGAAGTGATCAACATCAACCCCTCCGCTCAGGGCTTTGTCTGGCCGACGCCATCGCTTTCGCAAATTACGTCACCTTACGGGCCGCGGGGCCGCGGTTTCCACACGGGTATGGATATATCAGGCTCACACGCCAGCGGCAAACTGGTCGTGGCGGCGAAGGACGGAACGGTCGAGGCCGTGATGCATTCCGGCAGCGGTTACGGTAACCAGATCGTCATCAACCACGGCAACGGCGTTAAAACACGCTATGCCCACCTATACAGCGGCTCCATTTCCGTCAGTTCGGGCGACCGGGTTACGGCGGGGCAGCCGATTGCCCGCGTGGGCAGTACCGGCAACTCGACCGGCCCGCACCTGCACTTTGAAGTGATCATCAACGGCAGGACGCACAACCCGAGGAATTATCTGAAACGGTAAGGGCAGCACGGACGACAGGCATTCCTGGACGCCGGGGTATTTATTGACGAAAATCTCCCTTGGTTTCCATGATTTTGGCCTTGCGGTGCGCATCAGCCCCTGCTATAATCAAGGCGTGAGGGCCGGAGCCATAGCCCTCGGCTGAGTGGAAAGGAGGTCTGCCCCATGTTGGATGCTCTGATGGAACTGTTAAAGAGCGGCGGAGATTCGCTTGCGAATCTTACCGAGCTTGCCCAGGCGATGGCAACTTTGGCAAAGGCGCTGGAAAGCATTTCTGAATTCTTCGCCCCGCTGATGGCGCTCTTCGGAGGGTTGAGCGGCCTGCTTGGCTAATGCAAAAGCCTGAGCGGATCTTTTGGTAAACAAAAACAACATCCACAGCGCCGTGCGGTTTTATGCACGGCGCTGTGGGTTTTGCTTGACAGGCCAAAACCGACCGGGTATAATAGACGTGCCCACCGGATGGTCATTTGATATTGAGGACGCGTAATGCGCGACCCTACGAGAAAGGATTCACCCCATGCCCTTTAAGCTGCCGAAATACGTCCCCCCCGATTTTGCCCTACCCAAGTTTCAACAGGCACCTGATGCCTCCATCGCTGCCTGCGATGTGGATGGCGTCGCGCCGGATAACTACCATTCCACTTCCATGTACCCTGAATATTTCAAGGTGGGCGGCAACTGGCTGTTGGCCGAAGAGAGCCGCATGGACTGCTGTGTCGTGCTGCGCGAAGGGAATCGTCTCGATGTGGTTGAAATGCGCAATCTCGGCAGGGGCGACCGTGTGCTGCTGGGTCGCAGCGAAGACGGCAGCGAGGGCATCTACCTGCATGCGACCGGGTTTGCGGCGCAGGATGAGGAGTCCTCATCCGAACAGTTTGTGTTCCGGCAGGGGCGCTCGCGCGAGACCGCTTATTCGCGGGATTATGATACGCTCTACCAGCTTTTGGAATATGAAAAGGAGCACGGCAACATCGTCTGGGTGATGGGCCCCGCGTTCGCGTTTGATTTTGACGCGCGCAACGCGATGCAGAAGCTTTGCGAAAACGGTTACGCCCACGCGCTGCTTGCGGGCAACGCTCTGGGTACGCATGATCTGGAGGCCGGGTACCTGCGTACCGCTTTGGGACAGAACATCTATACCCAGACCAGCGTTCAGAACGGGCATTATAACCACTTGGATACCATCAATGCCGTTCGGCGCAGCGGCTCGATTCCGAACTTCATTGAGGAGCACAGCATTTCGGATGGAGTCATCTATGCGCTGGTGAAGCACCACATTCCTTTTGTTTTGACCAGTTCCATCCGCGACGACGGGCCGCTGCCCGAGGTCATCGCCTCCGCCTATGAGGGGCAGGCGGCGATGCGCAACATTGTGCGCAACGCCACGACGGTGATCTGCCTTGCAACCCAGCTGCATACCATCGCCACCGGCAACATGACGCCCTGTTTCCGTGTGCGTAACGGCGTGATCCGCCCGCTTTACCTTTACAGCATTGATATTTCGGAGTTCGCGACCAACAAGCTGGCCGACCGGGGCTCGTTGAGCGCCATCGGCATCGTCACCAATGCGCAGGATTTTATCGTGAACGTGGCAAAGGGCGTCGGAGTCATGTGAAGTACATCGTAAAAGAAAAGGCTGTTTTAGACGTTGGTATTGATGCGTAATTGTGGGCGAACAGTGTTCGCCCCTACGGTTTGGCCGTTGCGTGCTTTTGTAGGGGAGCCCAGTGTGCTCCCGTTGCCTCGTGTATCAATGCGGTTGTTTAAAAGAGCCAAAGAAAAAACGGGCCTGCTTTCGTTGGAAAGTGGCCCGTTTGTTTGTTGTTGGCGTTACAGCGTTGAGAGGTCATAGGGCGTACGCTGATAGACGAAATAATTCAGCCAATTAGTGAAAAGAATCGCCCCCGCGCCGCGCCAGCGCATGTTCGGGATGCGCCGCGGGTCGTTATCCGGAAAATAGTTGACCGGCACTGCCGGTTCGAGTCCCTTGGCCAGGTCGCGGAAGTATTCCTTGGCCAGGGTTTCGCGGTCATATTCCGAATGTCCGGTGGCGAAAATGTTGCGGCAGCTGAGGTCGGATACAAGGTGTACGCCCGCCTGCTCGGAATAGGAAAGCACTTGCAGATCCCTGACCTTATAAATATCCTGACGGCGTACCTCTGTGTATCGGGAGTGGGGGGCCGGGTATTCATCGTCCATCCCGCGCAGCAGCGGATGAATGGGATCCAGCAGGCGGTGGGTATAGACCCCGGAAAGCTTTTTTTCGAGGGGATATTTTGGGACGCCGTAATGATAATAGAGCGCGGCCTGCGCCCCCCAGCAGATGTGGAAGGTAGAATAAACATGGCGGCGCGTCCAATCAAAAATTTCGCAAAGCTCCGGCCAGTAATCGACCTGCTCGAACGGCAGGTGTTCAACCGGCGCGCCGGTGATGATCATGCCGTCGTATTTTTCGCCCTTCACATCGTCGAAGGTATGATAAAACGAAAGCAGATGTTCCTGCGCGGTGTTTTTGGGGGTGTGCGTAGCCATTTGGAGCAGGTCGACATCCACTTGGATGGGACTGTAGCTCAAGAGGCGAAGCAGCTGGGTCTCGGTTTCGACCTTGGTGGGCATCAGGTTGAGAATCAAGATGCGCAGCGGGCGGATGTCCTGGCGCATGGCGCGTTCCTGGGTCATCACAAAGATGTTCTCCATTTCAAGCACACTGCGCGCGGGTAATGAGGCGTCAATACGAATCGGCATACCAAGAACACTCCTTTCAGTTCATCGTGCCCCTTCACAGGGGTATTTTATAATTATAGTCGGCCCACCCGCAAAATGCAAGTTTTATTTTTTGGGCGTAATATATGCGCCGCAGCCGCGCATATTATCCCTATCGGGGGGTGCGAACGATAAAGATAAAAAAACATTTGCTGAGCGCAGCGGGGTTTCTGCTGCTTATAATCGGAGCAATCGGCCTGTTCGTTCCGATATTGCCCACGACGCCGTTTATTTTGGTTGCTTCCGCCTGCTTCACCGGCAACCCGCGAATCCGCAGCTGGCTGCTAAAAAACAGGTTTTTTCAGGAGCACTTGACAAACTATCAACAGCGAACAGGCCTCAAGAAGAGTACCATCGCGCTCAGTCTGAGCTTTCTGTGGGTGACACTGAGCGCGTCCGCTCTCGTCGTCGGCAAGCTATGGCTCGCGCTCCTGCTGGGCAGCATTGGTGCCGCCGTGACTATACACATTCTCTGCGTCTCGAGGCCGAAAAAGATACCGCGCGGTGATTTGAAGCAAAAACCATAATAGGAATCCCGGAGACATCGCGCCTCCGGGATTTTTTATTTTCTCTCGCCAAACGCGCGTATGTATGATAGAATAGATATACAAAAAAACACGGAGGATCGAAAATATGCTTTATTTTGCGGCCTATCTTGCGGCGGTCAGCATACTTGCCGTTATTCTTGCCGCGCATGACAAGTCTGCGGCCCGCAAACATAAATGGCGCGTACGCGAAGATACGTTGCTGCTGGTGGCCGCGCTGGGCGGAGCAGTAGCGATGCTGCTGACGATGCTAACGATCCGGCATAAGACAAAGCACGCCAAATTCATGGTCTGCCTGCCGGTGATCATCGCCCTGCAGATTGCGGTTTTGGCACTGCTTTGGTCGAACGGCGTCTTCCCCTTCGGGTAAGTCCGCGCGTCATTCTCCGGGCGTGTTCTCGCGCACCCTGAGTTCCACGATGCGCCGGATCAAATCCCAGGGCAGGGGTTTGCCCAGCGGAAACTGTACCGCGCCCTTGGAATATTTCAGTCCCAGCTCATCGAATTCCGACGTGAAATTTGCAATGCCGCTGGCGGCGGGGTAAAACCCGATGTGCTTTTTTGCCGCCGCGAAATAGACGAGGTCGCCGTTTTGGTAATAGCACGGCATGCGCCAGCTGATCTTTTCGGTGGCTTCGGGCGCATATTTTTGGATGAACGCGTGCAGTTCCCTCAGAATTGGCTGGACGGTTGGATCGCAGGTCTCAATATATTCGTCGATGTTGTTAGGAACGGATGTTGTCACTTCTGTGTACCCCCCTCAAGATTTTTTTGGGAACCGCCTCGGCAAACGTAACGGTATATGCGCCTTTGACGTCTGCAAGGTTGCGCACCAGTGTGCCGATTTGCTTCTTGGCCATCGCAGCGGCTTCTTCTTTCAGCTCCGCGCTGATGCCGTCCTTTTCAACGGCCTTTTTCTGGCTTACGACAATTGCCTTGTAATCCTCAACCAAAATCGGGTTAAATATGTTCTTCGTCTGATCCCACACTTCGATGGTGCGTTCATCAATGGCGTGGGAAAGGATTTTTACAGGCGGCAGGGTTATGCGAATCTCCTTGTTCGTTTCGTCCACGGCTACCGTCACCGCCGAGGCGTCGATGCCCAGCTTGATTTCGCCGTTATACTTCAGGACAAAGCTCTTGGTCGAAAACGGGATTTTCCAGCCCTTGAGTTCCGCCGAATCGCCAAACCGTGCGACATTACTATAGTGGTAGCGCAAGACCGCAAGCTCTGAGATTTCGAAAATTTCCTGCGCGACGACGTTGCCGCTGACGGTTGGCTCTGGGGGTGCCACCGGCGGCGGTTCCTTTTTCAAAAAGAACCCAAGCGCAAAAGCGCCCGCCAACAGACTAAGCAAA
>JAVBOZ010000065.1:0-15816 GCA_031549985.1 Oscillospiraceae bacterium
GACCCAATAGTGTTTCTGGCGGTCGAATACAGGAATGAGCACGAACAAATGCTTCAGCAAATCGCGCAAGCGCACTTTGCCGTGCAGCGTCAGATTGACATATTTGCTCTCTCCCCACGACGGAAAGCACTCATCCGCAACAAAAGACTCCTCCTTAACCTTATATCCCAGAGGTTCGAAGATCCGCGCCAGCATCTCACGCTCGCCCCGGCAGGGCAGCATGGTGACCGCCGCCGTCAGATCCAACTGCGCGTCGGACAGCGCCTGATGCGCGTCCGCCCGGCCTGTCAACGCGGTACCGAACACCTTGGCAATCGCTGTGCTCATAAAGGAGGACGCAACATAAGGGCGGTCGTTGACATAATCAAACAGGCCGCCAGCAGTGGAACCGACTTTCCCGCGCGCCAGATCAATGGGGTCAATATCCAACAGTAGCGCGGCAGTCGTACGGTGATCGGATACCGTGGGATAAAACACGTGCGCCTTCCCGTAGCTGAGCTCAAAAGTTTGCGGGCGATATGGGTTCTTATAAAGCAGATAGCCTAGATTCTGCGTCTTTTCGCCTGTGTATGTAATGGTGAGCATCATGGGAATCACCCTGCTTCCGTAATAGATTTCTATTCTGCGCTAAATGAGCTGTTATTGCTCATCCGCTACTCCCATACCACCGCTCCCTTGTTGTTAGCAAAAATTGTATCATAAATAAAGCAAAAGAGCAACGAATAAATACGAAGATTTATATCATTTAAAGATGGATAAAATAAGTCTGTACGCCTCCTCGCATAGGCATAGGGGAGGAGCAGAGCATACATAGCTTATTAGCCGAGGGGGAGTTGATGCTCACCATCCTCGCCGGATATGCCCAGGAGGAAAGCCGATCTTGCTCGGAAA
Source organism: Oscillospiraceae bacterium (assembly GCA_031549985.1). Lineage (GTDB taxonomy): Bacteria > Bacillota > Clostridia > Oscillospirales > Acutalibacteraceae > WRMQ01. The sequence goes on from JAVBOZ010000065.1 coordinate 892, forward strand.
ATGTAAAGTGGCGGATACCGAAGGACTTTGAAGAAGGTAAGCCCAACACGGAACGATAAATACGCCCGTCTCGGCAAGCCGGTAACGGCTGTAAAACACCCGCGCTGACCGAGGATGACATCTAGGCACGGTTCCTGGCGGTTTGGAACGGCATGGCCGGAGGTAAAGATAAACTCACCACAGCCTGTAAAAAAGCAAAAAACCTCCTGGGTGACAGCAAAGCCATCACCACGGAGATTTCCGAACTGGAGCGCGAGGTGGATGTGGTCACTGAGCTTTCCCGCAAGGCTATTTTTAAAAATGCCCGCACCGCCCAAGACCTAATTGAATTTAAAGAACGCAACGATGGTGCCTGTTTTTCGTTTTAGGCTTTTTCAAGCGACAGTCAACGAACAATCTTTACACGGCTTGTAGCTTGAAACCATTCTTGAAACCATTGATATATCGCTGTTTTCGAGCAAAAAAATAACCCCAAACTGAAAACGTTACCGTTATCAATTTAGGGTTATCGTTGTGGCGGAGGATGAGGGATTCGAACCCCCGTGCCCTTGCGGGCAAACGGTTTTCAAGACCGCCGCGTTATGACCGCTTCGCTAATCCTCCCTGTGTAACCACCATCGCTATTCTATCACAGACGCGCCCTTCGCGCAAGTGTTTTTTAAGGGTAAATTCCCAGAGTAGCGGTCCACTGCGGAGGCTACGCTGAGAATTTACCGCCATCATCTCTAAAAATTCAAAAATGAAATTTCGCTCTCAGTTTCTCCATAAAAGGAAGATGTTCCCGGTCATCTTCGCGGCCCGGTTTTTTGGTCGGTGCTGGCTGTGCCGGGTCACAATCTGGATAATCCTGATAGGTTACGCCTTCAATTACGGGCGCGATGTCTTCTGCCGTTCTGCCGCAAAGAGGGCAGCGCGATACATTTTCGTTCAAATCCACTTGACAGTCAGGGCATCTCATAATGTTCCCCTTTCTTCATTATCCCGAATGTTGCTTTCCACCCGCACGCGCGCGCCTTCGGCAACCAGCTGACGAATGAACATCCGCTGCACGTAAGTCTTGGGCGAAGTGCTTGTGAAATACAAGTGTATAAATCGGTCGTCTGAAACAATCGCTAGCTTGAGTTTCAGCAGCGGCGAGCTGCCCAGCATCGTTTCGAAGGTTTCGCAGTGCTCCGCAATACTGGGCGGCAGGTTTAACTTGCCCAGATTGGTCATGGGGCTGGTCTGTCTGTTCTCCCCGGCGAAAAAATAACCGGCTTGCATTACCCTTCGCTTGAGCACGTTGGGCGCCAGGCGAACAGCGATATTGTCAATCGTTCTCACATAGCTGCTCAGTGTTTTTTGCAATTCTTGTTTGGCTTTCGCCGCTTCCAGCTTACCCTTCATTTCCTTAAGGATATCGTCAAACGAGAAATGCTCTTTGCTCCGGGGGCAAAACCCGAGGTTTGCGAACAGGGAAAAGTTCCGCAGGGAATCGGAGGGGTAAATGTTGCGCAGAGAAATCGGAACGGAGATTTGGATCGGCTTGCGGCTGCTGCGCGCCTTGGCGCTGGTCTGGTAAAAAGCGTAAAGATAAACCCCCATAAGGTAATCAGTAAGTGTCAGATCGCGCGCTTTTGCCTGGGAAAGCAAATCTTTCACCGGTATGGTGGCATGGATGACCTTGAGATAATTTTCAATCACGGGCGCACTGTATTGCCAGGCCCGGTGATCGGCGGGCGGATTCGACTTGCTCTTGGTGTAAAACTCCCTGAAAGAATCTGTCAGTTCGCTTGCGTGCGGGGATTCCGTCAAATCCAGCAAACCGCTGTTGGGCGGTATTTCCACGCCCTCCAGTTGAAGATAGCGCGCCAACAGAGCCTTTGTGAAAATCAGCGCAGCCCCGCCGTCGGTCACAAAATGAGGAAATTCCACAGAAACGCGCCTGCGGTCGTAGTATATACGCAGGGCGGGAAGCGTTTTGTCAAAAATATCAATGGACTGGCATGGATACGTTGTCTCCGGCATAATGATGTCCAGGTTGTCCATGCGCTCAACGTAATACCAAAACAGCCCGTGGCGTACCCCCACAAAGAAGGAGGGGAACCGCTTATGCGCATCCGCCAGGGCGTTACGTAAGCGGTCAAGATCGACCTCTTTTTTCAGCACAAATGCAATGCGAAAGTTACTGTTCCAATGGCGCGTGCGTGCGGAGGGGTAAATTGTACCCGCCACATCCAATGGAAACCAACCGGGGATTTGATTCGCTTTTGGCATAAGCAGATCTCCTATCTATGCGTTTTTTTGAATCCGGCTTTGATTGTCGCCCAGGGCGATGTTCGATATTGTTTTTTTATAGCGGCCCGGTCCGAAAAGACCGAGCCGCTATAAAGCGCATATTGTGACCCTCACCCTGTGGATGCGGGCTTTGCCGTTGTGGAAGGGGCCTCATGGGACTGAGCGCGGGTCGTTGAAGCCGACGTGGCAGTCTCCTCTTCGGTGGTCTGCGGTTCCCCCTGCGTAGACTCCTGCGCTCTGGTTGGGATCCACCACGGCCAGGTGAAGCCGCCTTCGGTCTCTTCCGCCGTGCTTTCTTCAAGCGGCTCGGTCGATTCGTAGGTCGCCGTCTCATCCTCCGTCCAGCCGTCACCGGAAGGCCGCGTTGTCGTGTGATAGCCGCCGGAACCATTGCCACCCGAACTGCTGCCGCCCCGGCTGCCGCTGGCTTCCTTAAACAGATTGGCCAGGTAGTCGCTGCGCTCCTCGCCCTCCACTGTCAGGGCAATGCTGGTGGTGTCATAGAGCAGCAGTTGCAGTTCTTCGGCCGCGCGGGGGTAATCCACCACCCAAAACCAGGTGTTCCCCTTGATGCTTTGGGTGGGAATACCGGTAGCGTCCGCGCTTTCCACCGTTGGGGTATGGTATTGGACAACCTCATAGTCCATCCAGTTGCCCGCAAAGGCTTCGTAAATCAGATTCGTAATCTGCAAGTTGCTAAAGTTGGTCATCAGATAGCCGCCATCGAGCACCTGATTGGCAGCGTTGAGCACTTGCCCGTTGCTGGCCGCGCGCGCGCTTTGCAGTATGCCGAGAATCACCTTGCGCTGGCGGGCGGTGCGGTCAATGTCGCCGCCGCCCAAATGGCGGATGCGGCTATAAACCAGGGCCTGCGCCCCGTTGAGTTTTACATTGTCCCCCGCCGGGAAGCTGCGTTTCATCGAAGGGGCGGTTCGGTTGACATAAGAGGCTTCGCTTTTCGTGACATTCAGCGTGACGCCCCCCAGCGCGTTGATCAGCTTGGGGAAGGATTTAAAATCCACACTGACGTAGCCGTCAATGATGATCTTGTAATTGGCCTCCAGCGTGTCAATCAGGGTGGCGGGGCCGCCCAAAGAATACGCGGAATTGACCTTATCCATCATCGTGCGGGGGTTCTTCGGGTCACCCCGCAGGTCGATATAGGTATAGCTATCGCGAAAGAAGGAGACCAGCGTCACTTTCTTGGCGCGTTTGTTGACCGAGACCAGGATGATGGCGTCCGAACGTCCGCCGGTGGCCTTGCCGTTTTTGGAGTCAACACCGCAGAGCAGGATGTTCAGCACATTCTTGTTCGAGAGCTTTTGAATGTCGTTGGTCGCCCAGGAGATCAGGAATTCATCAAGGGAAGAGGCGTCAACATTGTCATAGCCGACCTCTACGCCGATGTCAATATCCTCCTCCACCTCCGAGTGTTCGCCATAGATATAGCCCTCATGCCGGTCGATCATCCGCAGGCGATTATAATAATAGCCGAGTGCCGCCGTCACGCCGAGCGCCGCTACGAGGATGCAGACCAGAATGACCGTTCGCAGGCGTTTGCCGCCTTTTCTTTTCATCTTGTTTCACACTTCTTTCTTTTGTTGGCTCCAAAATCATATTTTCCTTGAAAGAAAAAATCTCGTCGAGGCACTTAGCGCAAGTCGGGCGGAGGGCTGATATTCGCGTCGGTTATGATTTCGCCGACGGTGGCGGACTCCGGTTCCGTCTGGTGCTCTGCCAAGGATTCTGAGGTCAGCCATTCACCGCCGTCCGTTTCCGATTCGCCGGAAGAAGGAGCGGTCTGCGCAGTCTCTGCCGGTGCGGCGGTGGTCGCGGTCCCGCCTCTGTAGCTGTCTCTTTCCAGCGTACCCCTGTCGGCCGCGCCGCGGAAAAGATTGATGATATAGTCGCTGCGTTCCCCGCCGACCTCGATGTTGATGTTGCTTTCGCCATATAGCGCCATCTGCACCTGTTGGGCGGCAAAGGGGTAATCGACCACCCAGACCTGCGCGCCGTGAATGACCGCGCCGATGGCGCTGCGGTTCGAGCCGTGAACCAGGGGGGAACTGAACTGCTGCGTACCGTAGCGCAGCCAGCCAATCGCCTGGGGGATCAGCGCGGTAATCTCTCCCTGCGAAAAGTTAGTGGAAACATGCGCCAGGACGCCTTCCAAAGCGTCGTAGACCCGCCCCAGTGAAGCGCCGCGCGCGCTGGCGATGATCGCCTGAATCACCTTTTGCTGCCGCATGGTGCGGGCGTTGTCGGAATCCAGCTTGCGGATGCGGCAATAGACCAGCGCCTGCGCGCCGTTGAGCCGCACACCTTCGCCGGAGGGGAAGCTCCGGTTCATGGAGGGCGCGGTGCGGTTGATATAGCGCGCCTCCTGCGCAGTGACATCTACGGTGACGCCGCCCAAGGTATCAATCAGCTTTTTAAAGCCGGAAAAATTGACGCTGACATACTTGTCCACGCGGATCTTGTAAAGTCGTGTGACCGCCTCCATCATTTCGGCGGGGCCACCAAGGTTATAAGCGGCGTTCAGGCGGGCCCAATGCTCCTGCCCGTTGACGTTCATGTAACAATAACTGTCGCGCAAAAACGAGAGCATTGAGACTGTGCGGTTCTTTTTGTTGACCGAGACCAGCATGATGGAGTCGGAACGGCCGTATTCGGACCCGTCGGGATTGTCTTCACCCAGCAGCAGGACGTTGAAAACGTCCTTGCTATAGCGAATCTTGTCCTCCCCGCCGTTATACCACCACTGGCGGAGAAAACCCTCCAGGTCAGACGCATCCGTGATATCATACATCGCCGGGAAGTCAGGGTCGTGGGCTTCCGAAGCGTTCGGCGAAGTGTAACCTGAAGGGCGGGTACCCGGGTCGAGTTTTACGCGCCCCAACAACCGCGTATAGACAACGGCGATCGAAACTACAATGGAAAGCAGCAGGAATACCGCCACCGCCGTCAGAACATACTTGCGCCGACGGTTGCGCCTGGCGCGGTCCAGCGCAAGCTTGGCTTCGCTCACCCGCGCGTTGGCGCTCTCCTGTTCCTGTTCCGCCTCATCCGCCAGCTGCAGCAGCGCCTCATGCCGGGCAGATTCCTGCTCGCGTTCCGTCGCGTCCGCGAGCTCCAAAAGTTCCGTGATCTTAGGCTCCATTTTTGGATATGCATCCTTTACGCATAATAGATGACAAAATTTCCCGTTCGCGCAATGAAACGCGAAAGGTAGATTCATCGTTAGTATACCACATGCCGCTTGCGTTCACAAGGGAAAGATGCAAATTCGACACAATATTTCACATTCTTATCATAAAAGGAACACAAAAAGGCTGCGTAAAGCCATTGAAGCCATTGCGAATCGGCTCGGCGATGGTCCTGATTGCCGTCGCAGGCCAGATCAACAAGCAAAAGGAGCATTCTTTTTTCTTTTTCTTGCACTCCTTTCTCCGATGTGCTATAATGCTTAAAAGCTGTTTTGCCGCTTCAGTTTGGGAGGAGAAAGGATGATTCACATGCGCTTGCAGGGGGAACGCTTCGCAAAAGAAGGCCTTACGTTTGACGATGTGCTGCTGATCCCGGGGGAGAGCGACTTTATTCCCGCGGAGGCTGATATCAGTACGCGATTATCCGCCAGGCTGCGACTGAATACGCCGATCCTCACCGCCGCGATGGATACGGTGACCGAGGCACGCATGGCCATCGCCATCGCCCGCGAGGGCGGCATCGGCGTGATTCACAAGAACATGTCGATTGAACAGCAGGCCAACGAAATGGACAAGGTCAAGCGTTCCGAAAACGGCGTCATCGTCAACCCATTCTTTCTCGCGCCCGAAAACACGGCGGCGGAGGCGGACGCGCTGATGCGCCGTTACCGGATTTCCGGCGTACCGATCTGCCGCGACGGCGTCCTTGTGGGCATCATCACAAACCGGGATATGCGTTTTCTGGAGAACTTCAGTTGCGCCATCGCCGAGGTGATGACGAAAGACAATCTTGTTACCTCCACCATTGGCACCACGCTGGAAGAGGCGAAGGCGATACTGATGAAACACAAGATTGAGAAGCTGCCCCTGGTGGACGACGAAGGGCGGCTCAAGGGCCTGATTACCATTAAAGATATTGAAAAAAATACCCAGTACCCCCATTCGGCGAGGGACGAGCGCGGGCGCCTGCTCTGCGCAGCAGCGCTGGGGCCGACGGGCGATGTGCTCGAGCGCGCCGCCGCGCTGGCCGGGCATGGGGCGGACGCCTTTGTGCTTGACAGCGCGCACGGCCACAGCCGCAACATTCTCACGGCCATTGAAAAGGTCAAGGCCGCCTACCCGGATATCACCCTCATTGCGGGGAACGTCGCCACCGGCGAAGGCACCAAGGCGCTGATCGCCGCCGGAGCGGACGCAGTGAAGGTGGGCATGGGCCCGGGGAGCATCTGCACCACCCGCGTGGTCGCGGGCATCGGCGTACCGCAAATCACCGCCATTTACGACGCGGCGGTGGCTGCGGCGCCCTACGGCGTTCCGGTGATCGCCGACGGCGGCATCAAATATTCCGGCGAGATCGTCAAGGCCCTGGCCGCCGGGGCGGACTGCGTCATGCTAGGCTCCCTCGTGGCGGGCTGCGACGAATCCCCCGGCGCAACGGAAATTTATCAGGGCAGGCAGTTCAAGGTCTATCGCGGCATGGGTTCCATCGGCGCGATGGAACAGGCCCACGGTTCGGCCGACCGTTACTTCCAGTCTTCGGGCGCGGGTGTTGCCGCGCGCAAGCTGGTGCCGGAGGGCGTCGAAGGCCGGGTGCCCTATAAAGGCCCGCTGGCCGAAACGATCTTCCAGATGGTGGGCGGCCTGCGCGCAGGCATGGGTTATACCGGCTGCCGCACGATTGAGGAGCTGCAGACGAAGGCCAATTTTGTCCGCATCACCAACGCAGGCCTGATCGAAAGCCACCCGCACGATGTGTTCATCACCAAGGAAGCCCCGAACTATTCGGGGGGTTGAGGCCGATTGGCATATAAAAATGATGCATATTGCGGACATTCCATAAAAATTTTATGGAATGTCCGTGTTTTGCCTTGACTTTGACGCATACTATGTGTTAATCTAAGGTATAAGAGAGGAAGGTGTGCATATGCTCAGCAGATTTTCGTTCAAGAACTTCCGTTCCTATAAAAATGAAGCTACATTGGATATGCGTGCGGTGGAAGGCATCAAGGAGTTTGGGAACAGCTTGCATGATGGGCTGCTGCCGGTCGCGGCGCTTTTCGGGCCGAATGGCGGCGGTAAATCAAACGCGCTGCTGGCCTTTCTTGCAATGCGGTCGTTGGTGGTTACGCCTATTTTCCTAAAGGGAGAGAAAGATAGTGAAAATGCCGATATAATTAAGATGCTCAAGGAAGTGGCGTTTGCATTTGACGACGAATCTACAAGCCAGCCAACAGAGTATGAGGCGTATATCAACATTCAGAAACGTGAATACAAATATGCACTGCATATGTTCCAAGGGGCAGTTGTTTTTGAAGATTTATATATGAAGGAAAAAGACGCAGAACCGGTAATGTTGTTTGAGAGAAAGCCCGCGCAAATTCTATTGGGCGATAGACTAAAAGAAAAGGCAATTGTCAGCGAAGTGAACGCGACGGTGCCATTGTTGTCATTCTTGGCGGTGTTTTATAAATTTGAAGAGATTCATGCTCTTTCAGAGTGGTTCTTAGAATTTGTTGGACTTAGCGGTGCGGAATTAGACGGAATTCGTTATCCCGAGAAAGAAGCGACGCGCGAACTGTTTTTGTCAAACCTTCAAAAGCTAGGTGTAGAGATCAGCGGATTAAGGTTGGATGACGAAAAAAATCAATTATATACGCAGAGGAAAATTGACAATAAGGTTCGCGAATTGCCTGTTTTTGAGGAATCAAACGGAACCCAGAAACTGATGCAATTGCTTTTGCCACTGCTAATGGCTCTTGATGAAGGCCGGCTGGTCGTTATTGACGAGCTTGACTGCCAGCTTCACCCCCTCTTGCTTCGCCAACTTGTGCTGCTGTTCAAGAACCCTGAAATCAACAGGAACGGCGCGCAACTGATATTCGCAACGCACGACACTTCGATCATGAACAAGGATGTTCTTCGAAGAGACGAAATCTGGTTTGCTTGCAAAGATCGGGACGAATCCAGCATTCTTTATGCCCTCAGCGACTTCCGGGACATGAACGGCAACCGGGCAAACCCAAACGCGGCGTTTGATAAGCAATACTTCGCCGGACGCTACGGCGCAGACCCGCATTTCCAAGCGATTCAAGCTTGGGAGGTGCGCAATGAGTAATAAGCCGAAGAAACGGAGCGATCAGGACAAGGCGTGGAACAACCGTCCGCGCGCCTCCGGTTTTCGGTTGTACGAGCCGGACTACCACTTGATTATCACACAGGGAACCGATACGGAGCCGCTATACTTCGATGCGCTGCAAAAAGCCATAAACGCGCGCTCGCCCGGGAGAATTGAGCTGCGAGTTGAAAGCAAACCCGTCGCGCCCTCGCAACTGATCGGACTGGCAAAGGCGTTTATTGATCAGAACGCGCCACTGCGTTATGTGGATATATGGGTTGTGTACGATAAGGATGACTTCACAGACGCAGACTTTAACAAAACACAGGAGATGTGTGACAACCTAACCAAAGAAACTGGGGCGCGGTGGCATGCCCTTTGGTCAAACCAGTGCTTTGAACTTTGGTTTTTGCTGCACTTTTGCTATTACCAAACAGCGGACGGCAAGATGCGCAGAAACTTGCAAGACAAGCTGACGGAGCACCTGAGCGAATTGGGCAGCGGAAACTATAAAAAAGACCGGGCGGATATGTTTACAATCCTTAGGCCTAAACTGGATGACGCCATACGCCACGCCAAGTGTCTGGAAAGCCTCCATATGCAGAAAAGCCCGGCACAATCCGAGCCTTGTACCAAAGTATATCGGCTGCTCGAAATGCTACGGGAATACTTATAGAGGATCCATCAATACCATCCCAAACAAAAGGAGACTTCCCAATGCCCGCACCTCTGGCCGAGCGCCTGCGGCCGCAGCGCGTTGAAGATATGGTTGGCCAGCCCCACCTGTTTGGTGAAGGGCGGGCGCTGCGCGCCATCGTGCAATCGGGCGAACTGCCCAACCTGATCTTTTACGGTCCCTCCGGCGTTGGGAAGACCACCTTCGCCAACATCATCGCCAAGCAGACCCAGCGCTATTTCGTCCGCCTCAACGGCACCACGGCGGGCACGGCGGATATCAAGGAGGCCATCGCGAAGCTCGATACTTTTCTCGCGCCCAACGGCGTGCTGCTCTATCTGGACGAGATTCAATACTTCAACAAAAAGCAGCAGCAGACCCTGCTGGAACACATCGAGAGCGGCGCGATCACCCTCATCGCCTCCACGACGGAGAACCCCTACTTCTATGTATATAACGCGATTCTGAGCCGTTCCACGGTCTTTGAATTTAAGGCGCTGACGCCGGAGGATATCCTTCCGGCGGTGGAGCGGGCGTTTGCTTTTTTGCGGGACGAAAAGGGCGGGGACTGCGAGATTGGGCCTGGTGTCTGCCAATGGATCGCAACCGCCTGTGGAGGCGACGCGCGCAAGGCGATGAACGCCGCCGAACTTTGCTGGCTCAGCGCGCCCGCCGCGAATCCCCCTGACGGCCCGCGCAAAATCACGCTCGATCTGGCCAAAGAGCTGACCCAGCGCAGCGCCTTGCGCTACGACCGGGAAGGGGACGAGCACTACGACATTGTCTCCGCCTTTCAAAAGGCCATGCGCGGCTCCGACCCCGACGCGGCGCTGCATTATCTGGCGCGTTTGCTCGAGGCCGGGGATATGCCCAGCGCCATGCGGCGCCTGATGGTCTGCGCCTGCGAGGATGTGGGCCTTGCCTACCCGCAGATCATCCCCATCGTCAAGGCGGCGGTGGACGCGGCGCAGATGATCGGTCTTCCCGAAGCGCAAATCCCTCTCGCGGACGCCGTGATTCTGGTTGCCACCGCGCCCAAGTCGAATTCCGGCGTGGGGGCGATTGCTGCGGCCATGGCTGACGTACGTGCGGGCAAGGGTGGGGCGATCCCGCGCGGCCTGCAAAACAAGCATTTCGACGGTGCGGATAGCGACCGCCCCGGCCAGTTTTACCGCTACGCCCACGACTTCCCCAACCATTGGGTGGCGCAGCAGTACCTGCCCGACGCCCTGCAAGGCACTGTGTATTACCAATATGGCGAAAACAAGAGTGAACAGGCCGCCAAGGCTTACTGGGATAAGATAAAAGACTTTAAACGTTAGACTTTAGACTACCCCTCTATCAAACGATAGACAAAATACAGCGACATACATCATCGCATCGTTGCATGCGGGCGGCCTGACGCCGCCCCTACGCAGGGCGCTTTGAGGGAGAGCGAACGACCCCGGGCGCAAAAACTCCCGGCTGAGGCACCACGCACGCCCGCAGATAAGCTGGTACGTGTGTTCACTCGTTCTACTATTTTATCGAGGAATCGTATTAGACGTACTTGCAACCAACAACGTCTAATATCTAAAGTCTAGAATTTAGAATCGGAGTAAACCTATGCCCATCACCGACCCCGATTTTTTAACCGCAGGCGTCGCCCCCGGGGGGCTATATAATCGGGAGCAGATCCGGCTGCTGCTCTGCTGGCTGGCGCTGCGCTTGCCGGAGCCCCTGAGTGTTCAACAGGCCGAACAGTGTTTTATGGAAGAGGGCCTGGCCAATTATTTTGAGTTCCGCGCCGGTCTGGAGGCTTTGCTGGCCGACGGGCAGTTGGAGGCGGAGCGGGCGCAGGGCGTGACGCGGCTACGGCTGCCTGCGCAATTTCGCCACGCAGTGGAGGATTTGGCGGGCGAATTGCCACGTCAGGTCCGTGACCGGGCGCTGCTGCGGGCCGAGCAAATTCAGGAGCAGGAGCGGCGGGAGCGGGACAACCAAATCTCAGTATATCCCCTGCGGGACGGCGGCTTTCTGATGACCTTTCGCCAGGGCAGCGGCAGCGATACGCTGATGAGCGTAACGATTTATCTGGCCGACCGGGCGCAGGTGGAACTGGTTCGCGAGCGGTTTTTGCGGAACCCCGGGCGGCTGTACGAGGCCGTACTGGGGGCGCTGGAAGACGTATGATTTTGGGTATGTGCATTTTGCGATATTTCAAATAACAGAAGCGGAGGGCACCCCTATGACCGGCGTAGAATTTGACTTTGTTGTCCACGACAGCCTGGAGGCACTGGCACTTTATGAGCGCATCTTCGACGATGTGCAGCGCTTGGAGGTGAGCGCCTACGAGCGCGGGCTGAACGAAGCGGTCTTTACGATGTATGGCACACGCTTTCACATGCTGGACGAAAACCCGGAATACCAGTTGATTGCCCCGCAGCCCGGCCAGCCGCTGCCCATGTGGGTGAACGTCCTGGTGCCGGATATCGCCGCGACCTACCAAAACGCCATGTCGGCTGGCTGCGTTGAGATTCAGCCGGTGACGGAGATGGAGGCCTTCGGCGCAAGCAACGCGATGTTCGCCGACCCCTTCGGTTATGTGTGGCTGCTCCACCAGATTCACCGCGAGGTGAGTTTTGAAGAGCGTTGCAAGATCATGGAGGCGGCGCGGGAGGGTGGCGCAGGCGCTTAAAAAATCGCCCCGCACATCACTGCGCAGGGCGATGGAAGCACGACAAGAATCAGTACTCAATGGCGACGCGGATCATTCGATAGAGGTTTTCGAAAAAAAGGCCGATGCCGAAAAGCGGGCCAAGGAACGGCAGATAGGGCGTCCATAGAAACACAAACACCATATTATTGATCGGCTCTTCCCATAGATACTCCCGTACGGTTTTGTTGACCAAAACACGGGCGGTGTCGCTTTGCAGTTCTTTCTGGGAGATGATTTGCTCGCCCTCTTTTTCATAACCGGTAATCACGCAGCAAAATCCGCAGCCGGGATAGTTTTTCCATGTGGAGTCGGAATCATCAAAGCTAAGCTGTAAAGTGGATCCCGTCGCGCCTTCAATGGCTTTGGGCGGTACGGCCAGGTAGTCGTCCTGATACCACTTGTATTCCACCGTGACACCCTCTGGGATATTCACCTTCACGCTGAGCGTGACAGTTTCGCCCTCCTTGAGGAGCTGGCGGGCCTTGGGCTGTTCGACAATGTAGAACGCATCCCAATTGACGGTCGGTTCGGGTTCCTCCGCGAACGCGGGCGCGGCCAGCGCGAAGGCCAGCACGAGGGTCAACAGCAGGGCAAGCAGTTTCTTTGCACGTTTCATGGGGATTACCGCCTTTCTAAAATGTTACAGACAACTCTTTGATGTTTTGCTCAAAGCGTTCGTAAAGAAAACCCCAAAAATAAAGCGGGGCTACGATAAAGTGAAAAGGAAGAAGCATCGTGGCAAGCGCCATCCTGCCCGCATAAACAAATGGTTCCAATGTGACGCTATATAAGTTTTCCAAAACCGTATTTTCTATTCTGATGTTGGCATAGTCGCTGTGAATCTTCGCGGAATCAATCACGTTCCCGCTTTCATCTTTTACGTTCGCGGTAATTATGCAAAAATAGACAGCGCGGCGATAATAATAGGGGACTACAGACAAATGCTCGCTTTTGGGCATTTGGGGGTAAAGGGGATCGTCGGGGTCGAGTTGCAGGGTAGACGAAGTCGCGCCTTCAACAATGTCGCCATGGGTGTTTCGCCATTGGTAAGTGACTTCGACTCCTTCCGGGGCGTTTACCTTCACACTGAGCGTAAAGCCCTCGCCATGCGGAACAATCTGGCTTTGCGGCTGTTCGGTAATGTAGAACGCATCCCAGTTGACGGCAGACGGCGGTTCGGGTTCCTCCGCGAACGCGGGCGCGGCCAGCGCGAAGGCCAGCACGAGGGTCAACAGCAGGGCAAGCAGTTTCTTCATTGATTCATCTCCTTCATTGTTCTATCCATTAGACGATGAACTGTTGGAAAATCCTTGCAAGGGAAAGGAAAGGGTTGAATGCGCTATTATCACGGCAGCCCTACAGCGGGCATCCAAACGCTTGCGCCGCCGCCCGGCAAGGTGATTTATCTCACCAACAACCGGGCTTACGCACTGTTTTATATTCGCGACCTTGCGGTGAACCACGTCACCTGCGGCGTGGCCGACGATGGCGTAGTCGACTATGACGAGCAGTTCCCCGGCCAGCTGCGCACACTTTACACCGGACGGAGTGGGTGGCTCTATGCCTGCGAAGGAGATGGTGCGTTTGCGCGGGGCAGTTCGCCCTGGATCGTCACGGCAGACCACGCTGTTGCCGTGGCTGCCGCAGAGTTTATTCCGAATGCCTATGAGGCAATTTTGCCGGAAATCGCCGCCGAGGCCGTGCGCGTTAAGCGTTATGAAGATAAAACGGAGCAGCAGCGGCGGGATATCACCGAAATGATGGTGCGTAAAATATTCAAGAACGGCTATTTGGGCGCGGCGACGCCAAAGGCACGGTTCATGGAGCAGTATTTTCCAGAAGCCTGGGCATTTGCCCGACAAAACGCCGCGAATGCCGCTGCATATGTTGCGAAATGGGAGGAGGAACACCTATGTCAAAGCAAAACCTGAAGCTGCGCAAAATGTTGGGCCACGCGGATTCGCCCTATATTCTTTCGCTGATGCGATTGATTGAAACGCAAAGCAGGGCCACCATCGTCCGGTGGTGCCTGGATTATGCCGAAGCGGAGATTCTGCCGATTTACGAAAAACACTGCCCGGGCGACCTGCGCTCGCGCCGGGCCATCGACGCCGCCAGAGACTGGCTGGCGGGTAAATGCAAGTTTCCGGAAGTCAAGCACATCATCCTCAACGAGTGCCACGACGCCGCGCGGGAGGCGGAACGCGATCCGGTGGCGCAGGCGGCTGCGCGGGCCTGCGGGCAGGCGGCGGTCAGCATTCACGTGCAGACCCATTCGCTGGGCATGGCGTTTTACGGCGCGGCGGCCATTGCCTATGACCGCCTGGGCACCGCCGAGACGCCGGAAACCTATGACCTCATCGCCGCCGAGGAATGCGGCAAGATGGAGGCCGCGCTGCGGGCCATTGCGGTGGAGAACGAGCCAAACCCCGCAAAAATCAAATGGAACTGCTGAGCACCGCCGACGTAACAATCACCCCATCTTTGGGGTGATTGAGAGGGTCTTAGGGCTCACCTAACAAGCGGCAGAGCCGCTATCGGCGAGCCGAAACATTGCTTGCGAAAACGATAACGGCGGTATCGCCGCATTTAGCTTAGGCTCCGAATATGCTCAGCAAAAACCCGGCCATCACCGCCGAACCGATCACGCCCGCGACGTTCGGCCCCATGGCGTGCATCAGCAGAAAGTTGCCGGGGCGGTATTTCGCGCCCTCACGCTGGACCACCCGCGCCGCCATCGGCACCGCCGAGACCCCAGCCGCGCCGATCAGCGGGTTGACCCGCCCCTTGGTGAGCTTATACATCAGCTTGCCCAACAGCAACCCGCCGGTAGTCGAAAAAATAAACGCGATCAACCCCAGACCAAGGATCAGCAGCGTTTTTGTGCGCAGGAATTCTCTGCCGCTGGCCGTCGCGCCTACGCTGATGCCGAGCATAATCGTCACGATGTTCA
>JAVBOZ010000022.1:0-19905 GCA_031549985.1 Oscillospiraceae bacterium
AGCGTCCGGCCACGCATATAAGCCAGCGGCGCCACCTCAATCGCGCCGCGCTCATGTTGCTTCTGATAGCTCTCCGCGCCCAACATGTCGAACAGCGCGTCATAAAGCGGCCGCAGGTAGGGATCAACCTTCTGCTGCAAATCGCCCGGCAAAAAACCCAGCTTTTCGCCTGCCTCCACCGCCGGACGGGTCAGGATGATGCGGTTGCATTCCTTGGCCCGGAACGCGGTGACCGCCATGGCGACAGCCAAATAGGTCTTGCCCGTACCCGCAGGCCCCACGCCCAGGGTAACGGTATTATCCCGAATGGCCTCGACGTATTTCTTCTGCCCCAGCGTCTTGGGTTTCACGGGCTTTCCCCGCGCGGTCATACAGACGCAATCGGCGGTCATGGCGGCCAGCTTTTCCTCGGCGTCACCGTCGTCCTCCCGCACCATTGAAATCACATAACGCACGGACTGCTCGTTGAGTTCATCGCCCTTATTGATCAGCGTCAGGAGGCCGTTGACCGCGCGAACAGCCAGCGCAACCTTTTCAACATCGCCTGTTACCTTGACCTCCGTCCCCCGGCAGAGCACTCGAACTTCAAACTCCGCTTCGATCACCCGGATGTTTTCATCAAAATTACCAAACAACCGAACGGCCTGTTCCATTCGGTCGATGTGAATTATTTGCTCTGTCGTCATGCATCCTCCAAACTGTTAAATACTAGCATAAGTGCCATGCAACTTTTGTTAGATTGTACCATAATTCTACGGTTTTGTCAAGCGTAGGAATGTGTTATTTTTGTTGCACAGAAAAATTTTTTTCAGTATTGACAATAAAATAGCAGGGTGGAAAAAACCTTCCCACCCCGATCATTTCCCTATTCTATTCTGCCCCGATTTCTTTACTTTTTCCCACCTCGGCGAGAAGTAGCGCCGCCGTAGCGGGTGTCTCCTCCCCGGCGAAGGGTCGAAATCTTATCCTCACTGGTCTGCTTAAACTGGCTCATCATGTCCTCGAAGGTCTGCGGCCCCGAGGATGCGGAAGAGCGTTGCCCCTGCCACACATTTGGCGAAGAACGGCGCTGCGGGCGGGCTGCGGGCGGGCCTGAAGAGGCTCCTGCCCTGGCGGGCGGCGCACCGGCTTCTTTGGGCGGAAGGGCCTTCTTTATGGAAAGGCTGACCTTCCCCTCGGGCGAAATTGCCATCACCTTCACGCGCACTTCCTGGCCAACGCTTAAATGCTCCCGGATATTGGTGACGTAGCTGGGTGCCACCTCCGAGATGTGAACCATACCTGTCTTGCCTTCGCCGAGATCAACGAAAGCGCCGTATTCAATGATTCCTGTGACCTTGCCCTCCAACAGCGCGCCTATTTCAAACGCCATAGAGTGATGTAACCTCCTATGATTGCCAATCAGTAACGACGCAACGCAGGTGAATATGGAACGAACCCTGTTTCAGCACTTATCCCACCGCTTTGGAAGCGGAAGCGTCCACATATACTTTATCGCCGGGCAGAGAAAGCCCGAGCCGCTCACGGGCCGTACGTAAGACATAGGCCTCAAAGGCCGCCTGGTCATCTTCAGCCAAAATGGTTTCGTAGCCCTCGTTCTCCGCCTTCTGCAAGGCGATCTGCTGCCGTAGGTGTTCGCTTTCGGCCTTGACCTGCGATGTGGCTTCGACGCCGCTAAATACCTTCAAGCCGATGGCCAACACAAACGTCGGCACACCCACCAGCACCGCGATGCTCAACACGCGTTTCTTTCTGGAGGGAAGCCGTCGCAGAAGGCTTTCTATTTTATTCAATAACGAAATCAAGAATTGGTTCAAGGCCAGCAATCCTCTCTTGCCCTTTCACATACGATATCAATGTTTACCTTTTCCATTATACAACAACCCCTGCGTCTTTTGCAAGCGAAAATGTAAATTTTTTTTGAAAATATGCACGGATTTTGCGCTTTTTCGCCTTACTGGCGTGAATATGCGGCGCAGCAGCCTCTGAATTGGGCTAAAAGCGCGCCGCAGCCCCTCGGCGAATCGCTTCATGCGGCGCACAACCCACTCTGTCAAGCGCACAGTCACCGCGCCAAGCGAAAAATAATAAATTAGCCAGCCCAGGATTTCGCCCGCAACGCCAAACCCTCGCAATGACCCGTCGGAGACCGCAAGAAAGAAGAAAAAGCTCAACAAGGTGCAGCAAAGCGCGTAGAGGATATCCTGCGCCGGAAGCCACCCCCCTTTGCGGGAAAACAGCAGCCGCAGCATACGGAAAAAATCGTAAAGGATGCCCAGCGCAAAACCGAAACCCAGGGCCAACAAAAACAGCCTGGTCTGATCCGCAAGGTCAGGCAGGTATTCCATCAGCGGAACACCTTCTTCAGGAACCCGCCTCCGCCGCCCTTCGGCCCGTCATCCTGATAGATCAGTGCCATGATCTTGCCCTCAAGCAGTAGCTCGCCCACCTCAACGCTGAGGCGGTTGATGTGCAGATCGTCCCCTCTGACGGTCAGCTCCCCCATGTCCGTAAACACGGTCACCGTGTGCTCGTCAAAACTATCCACATCCGCCACGCCGGAAACCGTCAGCAGCCGCCGGTCCTCCATCACCACATTGTGGGGCATGACCGGGGTCGCCGCCGTCTTGGCGGTTGTTCCCTTGCGATCATCCATAACCGTATCGCCTCCTTTTTGCCATGCTTATGCGAAAGGAGGTCTGGATATGCCTGGACCGTTGTAGTGTCAACCCAGCAGCTTTACGCCGCCCTGTGGGCGCACGCGCAGCGCCTGGCAGCTGCCTTCGCCAAAGACAGCGTCCATGCCGGCGCGGTAGGCTTCCACTTTTTCCAGCGGCACAAAGGCCTGCACCGTGCCCGCGAAGCCGCCGCCGTGTACGCGCCAGGCCCCCGTATCGCTCAGCAGAACCTCGCTCAGCGCCAACGCCAGGCTGACCGGCTGTGCGCCCGGGGTGCGGCCCGTATAGACGTTTTGGTTATACATGAAAGACGATCGCCCGCTCGCCTTGATCAACCGGCAAAAGGCCGCAAAATCCCCGGCGTCGAGTGCGTCGGTCAGGGAATCCACCCGATCATTTTCCGCAAAGAAATGCAGCGCCCGCAAAACGGCGCGGTCCCCCACCTTTTCGCGTAGCGCGGGGATTTCCGCCAGCACGGCGGCGCATTCTGTCTCGCGCAGGACGTGCTTTCCCAATGCCCCGGCAACGCACTCCATTTCACGACGCACAAGGGCGTAATCCTCCGTCAGATCGGCATGCGATCCGCCGGTATTCGTGATGCAGAGCACGTGCCCGCAGGCAGCGAAGTCAAAGTCGATCTGCCGCAAAACCGGGTTGGCGGTATCCGCAAAATCAATGCCCACAAAGCCGCCGACCGCGCAGGCGGTCTGATCCATCAGGCCGCAGGGCTTGCCAAAGAAGCGATTCTCGGCGTACTGGGCGATTTGCGCAATAACCAGCGGCGGTATTTTTCCGTCGTTATAAAGATGGTTCAGGATGGTGCCGATGAGCACCTCAAACGCAGCGGAAGAGGAAAGCCCGGAACCACTGAGCACGTCCGAGATTGTCGCCGCCTCAAAACCGCCGATGGCGTAGCCGCGCTCGACAAACCCGGCGCAGACACCCCGCAGCAGCGCGCTTGAGCGACCAATCTCCTCCGGCATTGGCGTCAGGTCGCTGATAACAATGTCGTTCGGGCTGTGCCCCTCGGATTTTATGACGGCGCGCGAGCCGGGCCGCTTGGCAACGACGGCCACGGCGTCCAGGTTGATTGCTGCCGCAAGCACCTTGCCGCAGTTGTGGTCGGTGTGGTTGCCCGCGATCTCGCTGCGACCCGGCGCGCTGAACAGTTCAACGTCGCGGTCCGTTCCAAAATAATCGGCAAAGAGCGCCGCCGCCCGCCGCAGCCGCCGTTCTTGCTTATGTGAATCATCGGCGTAAACCGCCCCCAACTGCCCGCGAAATTTACCGGTTTGCAGACCCTCAACCAACGCTGCGTAAGAAATCATGGCTTCTCCACCTTCATTATCAATTGTCGCGATCACTCTTCCTGGCGTCTTGCCAGCGCATGATTGATGCCAATGGTCGAAAACCCCGAAAGGGTAAACACGATCACCAGCGGGATCAGGAACGTATTGGACAGCGGGTTCTGCCAACTGCTGCCGATGAGGATGGATGAAACCAGCTTCGGCAAAAACCCCAGCAACGAAATCAGCGTGTAGTCTACATAATCAAACCGCATGCCGCCATAAATCTGACTGACCGCGTTGAGCGGAAAACTGGGCGTCACCCTGAACACGAACAGGAGCCAGGCTTTTGCCCTGCCTTCCTTCCCCAAAAAGGTGCGGATATTCCGGTTGAGCGAGAGCAACTTCTGAACACTTCCGCCGCCCCGTCGCCGCCCCCAGAAATAGCGCAGAGAGACTAGGATGATGATGCCCAAAATGTTGACTGCGAAGCTCAACGTAAGCGGCATCCGGATCGCGGCGGTCATCAGGCAAAGGAAGGAGATAGGGTAAAGCGAGACGACGCTCTTGAATGCATAGAGCAATAACACCGCCGCAATCAGCAACCATACGCTGATGACGTGCAGTTCCAGCACCTTGAGCTCCAGTTCCTGCAACCGAAACTGGTATTCCTGATACCACGCCTGTAATTCCGGCGTATTTTGAAAGAACAACAACAGCAATAGCGCCGCCGCGACAATCAGCAGCAATACGCCGATCAGGTTGACAAACGACCGCTTCTGACGCGCCCGCCGCTCCAGGGTTCCTCTCACCCTGCCACCTCCCGCTTCTATTACCTCTATTTTACCCTATTCTGGGTCGCACGTCAAGATGAAGCGGCACGAAACACGGAAATCAATTTGGTGAAAAAGAAAGCCCAGTAATACTGGACTTTCAGCCTATTGGTGCAACCATCGAGCGCCCCTTGGGTGCTTAAACACATGCTAAGAAAAAGCTGCTGCTATGATGCGGGTATAAAAGATTCGCACACCCACATAAGCAGGTGCGCGATCTGTCTGCGGGCACTGCCCGCTGGAGGCGCCACCCAGACTCGAACTGGGGGTAAAGGTTTTGCAGACCTCTGCCTTACCACTTGGCTATGGCGCCATAAAAAAACCACGGCACAGCCGGGCGGCCGCGCCGCAGCGCTTGGAGCGGATGACGAGGCTCGAACTCGCTACCTCCACCTTGGCAAGGTGGCGCTCTACCAGATGAGCTACATCCGCGTCTAACCGTTAGACATTGTGGTTTTAGAATCCTTTTTCTCTGTAAGCTCCTATACCAGAAACATCTAACGCCTGACTTTGGTGCCTCCGGCCGGAATCGAACCAGCGACACGTGGATTTTCAGTCCACTGCTCTACCAACTGAGCTACAGAGGCAAGACTGCCGCTCGCTGACCGACATCAGCTTACTGACAGAAGTGGCGACCCGGAACGGGCTCGAACCGTCGACCTCCAGCGTGACAGGCTGGCGTTCTAACCAACTGAACTACCGGGCCACTTTGTGAAAAACGCGTCACCGCGCAGGCGCTCTTCGCAGGGCAAGCGTGGTGGGAACAACAGGGCTCGAACCTGTGACCCCCTGCTTGTAAGGCAGGTGCTCTCCCAGCTGAGCTATGCTCCCGCGCCGTTGACTGAAATATCATACCGTATTTTGGAGCGTTTGTCAAGCTATTTTTTAAGGCATTTCTGCCAGCGAAGCAAAATTCTTGCCGCCGACTGTTTTTGACGGCGGCAAGTCAATCCCGATTGTGACACCGCTCTATGCGGCGACAAAACTCCCCTTATCCAACCCGCAGACGGGGCACACCCAATCCTCCGGGATATCGGCGAACGCGGTTCCGGGGGCGATTCCGCTGTCGGGGTCACCCAGAACGGGGTCGTAGACGTATCCGCAGGGGCATTCGTATTTTTCCATGAATACATGTACCTCCAATCAATCAAAACAGGGCCTGAATCGCGGCGATGAGTTTTTCGATCCATTCGCCAAGGATGGGAATCAAAATCGGAATCGGCAAAAACAAGGGCAGTAACATAGCCATTCTCCTTTCGCAATATATGCGCTGCGTACCTTTATCATACCGCACGGCGGCGAAAATGTCAATGGGAAAACTTCGCTGCGGCGCGCTATTCCACAGATTTCAGCGATTCAACCATACTGATATTCTTGATTCTGCGGTGCATGAGCGCATTGACACCCAGCGCGAAGACTACCGTGATCAGTACCGCAAAAATGTAGTTCTCCGGCGCAAGGCTGCGCACAAACATCATGCTCTCGATCTCCGCCTTTCGGACGACGAAGTTGTGGATGGGAATCCCAAGCAGCAGCCCCGCGCCGATGCCCAAAACCGTCAGTATGATGTTTTCGCGATAGATATACATGGAGGCTTCAAAATCATGGAAGCCAAGCACTTTGATGGTCGCCAGCTCACGTATGCGCTCGTAAATGTTGATATTGTTCAGGTTATACAGCACCACGAAAGCCAACGCTCCGGAGGCCAGAACAAAGACGCCCACCACCACGCGGCGCATCGTCGCCAGCATCGTACCGACCTTATCAATGATGGAGGAGTTATACACCACGGCCGTGACTTCCGCCTCGTCCGTCAGGTCGCGCGAAAGCTGCGCCTTGGCTTCCTTGGCGCGATTGACGGCCGCTTTGTCGCCGACGCTGGTATCCAGCGCGCTGTTTAGTTTCAGCAAGACCGTATTGAAGCTTGTCTCCGGCAGGTTAAAATAGGCCGCGAAGGTCTCAGGGGTGAGGTAAGCATAATGGTATACGTAATTGCGCACAATGCCAATGATGGGTATTTCCGCCCGCATGTCGCCTGCGGAGATTGTGATCTTGTCGTTACGTTTGAGGTCCATCAGCTCGGCCGTCTTGCCGTTGATATAGATGCCGCCGTCTTTAAAATCCAATACCTTCCCGGTCTTTTCGTCGTTAAAGGCCAGGAATTGCGCTATATTGTCCTGCCGCATCGGTGAGACCAGGGTAACCTCAATCTGCCGCCCAAAGCGCTCGGTTCCGGCGTACATGCTCTTCATAAAGATCGGCATCACCTCGTCGATGCGCCCCGGCTGGTCAAAAACGGTCAGGGCTTCGGTGTTTCCGGCTGTGATGGGCGTGGTCAGCATCGCCTGGCCGTCAAAGCGCATGACGCTGTTCGCGCCAAACTGGCGGTCAAGCATCGTCCCGATGGAGTTACCGATGCCCATGCCGGTCAGCAACAGCGCCGTGCAGCTCATGATGCCCGCAAAGGTCATAAAAAAGCGTTTTTTGTTGCGCATCAGGTTGCGCACCGTCACCTTGCCGTTGAAGTTGAGCGCTCCCCAAAGCGGGCGGATCCGCTCCAGGAAGACGCGCTTACCAGCCTTCGGGGCCTTCGGGCGCATCAATTGGGCGGGCCGCAGCCGCAGCGAACGCAGGACAGCCAGGATCACGGCGCCCACGGTGGAAAGCACGGCCGCGCCAAACGCGAGAACGGCAGTGCCCGGGTAAAATTCCGGGGTCATGGAGGGCACCAGATACAGAATGGTATATGCCTTAAAGATCGCGAATGGAATCAGGGTAAAGCCCAACGCCAGCCCGAGCACACTGCCGAGGATGGCGGTAGTGGCGGCATAAAAGAAATACTTAAAAGCAATCGCGCCTGCGGAATAGCCGGTCGCTTTCAACACGCCCAATTGCAAACGCTCATCTTCCACCATGCGGGTCATGGTGGTCAGGCTGACCAGCGCGGCGATCAGGAAGAACAGCACCGGAAAAATCAGCGAGAAAGACTGCATGTTGTCCGCCGTGTCGCCGTAGTTGGTGTACCCCGCGAATTCATCACGCGTGGTGATGATCCACTGAGCGTTGGGCAGCGCCTCCAGGCCGTTTTCGCCCTGGCGCACCCTGCGCTCAGAAAGCGGCAGCTGCTCTTCCAATGTGCGAATGGCGGATTCGCCGTCCGCCAGCTGTTGTTGCGCATTGGCCAGCTCGGCGCTCAGGGTTTGTTTGCCCTGATCCAGTTCCGCCTGCCCTGCGTCGAGCCGCGCCCGTGCACTCGCAATATCCTGTTCAGCCGCGCTGAGCTTGTTGAAAGCGTCCACCAATTCCTGTTCGCCTCTGCGGAACTCCTCCAACTGCTTCATGAATGGCTCGGCCTCTTTGAGCTGCCGTTCGCCATCCTCAAGCTGTACGAGAGACTCTTCCAGCCCCGACTCCATCGCGTCAAGCTGCTCCTGCGCTTCATTTACCTGCTGCTGCAGGCCTTCCACCGTCGTATCCGCAGGCTCCAGCGGGAAATAGCTTTGCAGAAGAACCATGGCGTTTTCAATGCGGCTGGCATTTTCGCTCGCCAGCGCCTTGTTCGCCACGTTGAGTGCGGCCCTGCCCGCCTTGACGGCGGCGGTTGCGATCTCGTAACTGGAGCGCGCCTGCTCAAGCTTATTCTTGGCGGCGATGTACTCCCCTTCTGCGTCCGGATGCTTCAGAACAAGCTTCTTGGCCTCTTCATATTCGGCCAGGCCCTTGTTATATTCATTTAGCTGTCTGTTATAAGCCGCCTGGTTTTTTTCCAGCTCAGCGGCACCGCGGGCCAGTTTTTCCTCGCCGTCGCTGATTTTTTTCTCTTCCTTTGCCTTGTTGCGTGCATACGCCTGCGGCCCTTCACGCAGCGCCTTTTGCCCCAGAGGTAAGATCTGCCGCGCTAACGCAAGTTCCTGCTTACCGTCGTTGATCTGCCGCGAGACATCCGCCTGTGAATCGTCGGCGGAGGTCTGCAGCTGATAAATTTGCTCCAGCAGACCGGTCATTTTTGCTTTATCCTGTTCATCAAGCAGGGGCAAGAGATTGGTGGCCTGCTCCAGGAAATCGCCGATCTTTTTCCGCTCCGCATAGGCCTGATCAGAAATGGTCTTGCCCATCCGCTCGGCCCGGCTGGCGACGATGGGTCCCGAATATTCGTCTACAAGCGCATCTTTCCACTGACGGATGCCGTCTTCGTATTCCTCCGAATAGGCGGTCGCCGTATCCGCGCCTTGAATCCCAATATATAGCATGGTGTAATAGTCGATGACGAAGGCGCTGTCCGGTATATAGATATAGCCGCTGAGCTCACCGCCGCCGGCCTGGGAGGGGCCCAGTTCCATCGAAACAAACTCAGGGGTATGCACCAGCCCGACCACGGTGTATTCCGTGGTCTTAACCGTCTCCAGCAGGTCTTCCTGGTCGCCCTTCACCGTGATTTTGCTCCCGATTTTGTAGCGGTCACGCACCTCGTCCTGCAGGTTGACGTCGCTTTCGTATACGCTGGCAACACATTCATTTGGGGCCTTGGGATAGTCTCCCTCTATCAGCGTCAGCTGGTTCAGCCTCTGTGAACCGGAACCCGTCAGTTGGCTGAAGTCATAGCCGATGATTCGCAGCACATAGGCCGTGCCGGTCAGGGACTGCGCCAGCTGGCCATTCTCATTATAGACTAGCCCGTCCACATAACGGGCGGGCGTCGCCGTCTCAATACCGTCAATGGCTAAAACCGCATCCACATCCTGCTGGTCAAAACCAACAGTGGAATGCAGCACGAGATTGGCCAGCCTATGTTTACGGAAAAAATCGTCAGCGGCGCCCTTCATGTTGGGCGAAACAGCTTTCAGCCCAGCAAAAAAGCCCACTCCAAGCGCGACGATGATCACAATCGAAATGAAACGGGAAAACGTCTTGCGGATTGACCGCAGGGCATCCCGAAATAGTGCTTTGGTCACAGCTACCTCCTGACGCAATTAACAATCTTGAAATTCGCAATTGCTAATTGTTCTTACCAATCCAACTCCGCAACGTCTTTCGGGTTGCGGTTCAGCGTTACCTGATGGATTTTTCCGCTGCGCATCCGGATCACGCGGTCGGCGATGGGCTCAATGGCCGTGTTGTGGGTGATGATGATGACGGTCATGCCGGTCTCGCGGCAGGTCTTTTGCAGCAACGAAAGGATTTGTTTACCCGTGGCGTAGTCCAGCGCGCCGGTGGGTTCGTCGCAGAGCAGCAGGCGCGGATTCTTCGCCAGCGCGCGGGCAATTGAGACGCGCTGCTGCTCGCCGCCCGAGAGCTGCGCCGGAAAGTTCTTGGTGCGCTCCTCCAAGCCGACCTGACGCAGCACTTCCTCCGGCGCAAGAGGGTTTTCGCTGAGCTGCGTGGCGATTTCAAGATTTTCCAGCGCCGTCAGGTTGGGGATCAGGTTATAGAACTGGAAGACAAAGCCCACCTGATTGCGGCGGTATTCGGTCAGCTTGCGGTCGCTGAAGCGGGTGATCTCCTTGCCGTCAACCCAAACCTCTCCGCCGCCTTTGCCGCCGTCAGCGGAATCCATGCCGCCAAGGATGTTTAGCACCGTGGTCTTGCCCGCGCCGCTGGAACCGACGATCAGCGCCAGCTCGCCTTCTTCGATATTGAAATCGGCACCGTCCACCGCCTTGATGGTCACTTCGCCCATGACATAGGTTTTCGAAACATTTTTAAACGCGATAAAACTGGATTCACCCGAAGGCTCAGGAGCAAGTTCATAGGGATTTCGAGCGGTTTCCGCCTCAGTTGCGGGAGGTTCCGCAACGGGCGCGACAACCACTTCCTCTTCGTCAATCAAAGGCTCCGCCGCAAGCGGCTGCGCCTCCCCCACAGCTTCCTCAAACTGATCCGCTCCGCAGATCGTGCAGTATTTCACATCCTCGGGAAGCTCTTTCCCGCAGTCCACACACTTTGCCATGGTGAACCCCCTATTCGTCAATTTGCTTTTCGTTTCGGTTGGCGATTAAAAAAACTTGCATTAATATATACTACCAAATATTTTGTCGCATTGCAAGCAATAAATCCTTTAATTAGCCGGAAATAAATCCATCAGTTCCATAAATTTCCTGGCTTCCTCCACATTGCCAAGGGTGTTCTGCAGATTTTCTGAAAACATGGCCCGCAGGGCACCGTCTTCCAAAAGCCGATGTATGGCCTGCGCAAGGCTTTGCGCGTCAATTTCCGCCAACAGGCCTGTCTTTCCTTCATCGATCTGAGTGCGCACGGTTGCGTATCGTGTAGTGACAATCGGCTTTGCCAAGCCCTTGGCCTCTTCTATAGCGATACATTTGCCCTCATAACGGGAAGGCTGCACGTAAATATCGCAGGCCGCCAACGCGGGATACGGGTTCGCCCGCTCACCCAAAAGAAAGAACCTGTCCTCCACGCCTTCTTGGGCTATCATCGCCCGCAGCGGCGCTTCCAGCTCCCCCTTGCCGATGACGAACCAACGCAGGGCGACGCCAGCCCGTTTCAAAATTCCGCAGGCCTGAATGGCAATGTCAATGCCTTTCGCCTCAGATAGCCGGGCAATGGTCAATAAGGTCGGCGACGGCGAAGATTCCCAAGGCGCTTCCTGCGCAACCGCCAGCTGTTTTAACAGGCCGGGAGATACGATATTTTCCACGCAGCGTACACGATCCGCCAGCGCAGGGAAGGCCTCCCGCAGCGCCTCGCAACAGCTTTCGGAGACGCCAACGATGATATCGAAAAACGGGTAGGCCTGTGCATCCAGCGGATCACGTGCAGCATGGTTTCGGTAATCGCTATGAAAGAAAGCGATTTTATGTGATGCGCTTACTTTCTCAACGCAATGATATGTCGCAATGCCCTCCAGATAGGCGACAACAACATCATATTCCGTCCGCAACCGGGGCATGACCCGCCGCAGCGATTTCCAAAACAGTGCCGGGCGCTCCTCCGCTGGAATGCGCCAATACTTGCGAAACCGAAACCGCGCCGGGAGGAGGTCAGGGCGACCGTGCAATAATAAATAAAGGCAGGCCTTCAGCCATGGCCCCCGAAAAGCCATCCAGCGCTTCCCCTGAAAAAGAACACGTACCCAAGAAGGCACTTGAGGTAAAAACAAACCATTGCTATCAAACAAAAGCAAATCCACATCAAAATCGCGTCCGCCGCCATGGTGTTCGCCCAGCACTTGCAAAAGTGTTACCAAGCTTTTCTCTGCCCCCCCTCCCGCAAGGGTAGGTATTGTAAATAAAACCTTAGGTTTCTTCGTCTTCATGGCAATCATTCCTTCCGTCTGGTAGGCGCAGCAGCGCCATAATTTTTTTTGCCTCACCTTCGTTGTTGGAAACGTTTTGGAGGTTTTCGGATAGCTTCATTCGCAGCGCGTCGTCCTGCAACAGCCGAAGAATCGTCTGCGCAAGGCTTTGCGCGTCAATCTCCGCCAGCAGGCCCGATTTACCGTCTTCAATCTGGTCCCGCACAGTTCTGAAACGCGTGACGATAATCGGTTTGGCCAGAGCCTTGGCCTCTTCCAGCGCGATGCACTTGCCCTCATAGCGGGAGGGCTGCACGTAAATATCGCAGGCCGCGAACGCGGGATACGGATTCGCCCGCTCACCCAAAAGAATGAACATGTCCTCCACGCCTTCTTCGGCTATCATCGCCCGCACCGGCGCTTCCAACTCCCCCATGCCGATGATGAACCAACGCAGGGCGACGCCAACCCGTTTCAAAATCCCGCAGGCCTGAATGGCAAGGTCAATGCCCTTTTGCTCCGTCAGCCTGCCAATGGTCAGCAGCGTCGGCCTCGAAGAAGGTGCCCAGGGCGGGGCTTCCATTGCCGACAACTGCCGCAGCAGACCTGGAGAGACAATATTCTCTACGCAGTGAACGCGATCAGACAAAGTCGGAAAGACTTCACGCAGCGCGTCGCAGCAGCCTTCAGAGACACTGACAATGGCGTCAAACGCCGGAAGGTAACGCTCATCCAGGGCGCGCTGCACGGTGAAATTGCGGCAGTCGTTATGAAAAAATGTGACCTTATGGGCCGCGCAAACCTTTTCGGCGCAGTAAAACGTCGCATTGCCCTCAAGATAGGCGACAGCGGCGGCATACTTACCACGCAGGCGCGGCAGAGCACACAGGAGCGCGCGCCAGACCAACGGATCCCGCAGCTCCGCCGGGGTATCCCAGGCTTTGGCGTAGCGGTACCGCGCGATCAAAATGTCGGGTCGGCATCGCAGCAAAAAATAGGGCAGCGCCTTCTTCCAGCTTCCGGTGAAAGCTGCATAGCGCCTGCTAAAGGAGCGCACCCGCACCCAAGGAGGGATCTGCGGCAAAAAGAGGCCCTTCGCTTCGAAAAGAAGCAGATCAACATCAAAGTCGCAGCCCGCGCCATGGTGTTCCCCCAGCACCCTTAAAAGCGTGACCAGGCTTTTTTCGGCACCGCCGCCCGGAAGCGCGGGCATAATAAACAGGACACGTGGCTTTCGATTCCGCATGGCTACTCCTTTCGAAATCAATTGTCAACCTTGAAACAGCCTTTCATAAAGCACAGCCAATTGCCCATATCCGCTGAAGTCTTCCGCCACGGCGTTCGCGGCCAGGCGGCGGCGCTCCGCCGGGTCAGCCAGCAAAGCCGCGATGCCCCGTGCAGCCTCGCTCGGTTCCGTCGGGAGAATGCGCGCGTTATGCCCGTCCTTCACCTGCGCCGCAGCGGTCGGGAATGCGGTGACCGCCACAGGCACCCCAAGGCTCAGCGCCTCCATCACCGTGACGGCCTTGCCTTCATAGCGCGAAGGCTGAAGGTAGAGGTCGCAGGCGGCAATATAGGGCGCGGGGTTCTCGCGCTTACCCAAAAAAACGAAATACTCACCTACCTCCAATTCGGCGGCCAAGCGCAGCAGCGCTTCTTCATCCGCGCCATAGCCGATGGCGTACCAGCAAAAACGTATACCCAGCGCCGCCAGTTCTTTCGCGATACGTATTGCGTTGTCAAACGCCTTGGCGTGGCAGTAACGCCCCACCGTCAGCAGGCGGTAACCGCTCTGCGGCCGGGGCATATCCTCCGGCCCGAAGGCTTCCGCCCGCTCGCGCAGCGCGGCGGGATCCAGCAGATTTTCAAACACGAAACAGCGCTCTCGCAGCGTGGGGTAGACTTCGCAAAACCCTTCCAACACACCCTGCGAGACGCAGGCAATGCCATCAAAGCGCTGCCAAATCGCCAGATCCTTCCGCTTATTCGCCGTAACCCTGCGGAAATCCGTATGCACCCAGGCCAGCTTGCGCCCGGCTTTGACGCGCAGCGCGGCCAGATGATGTGGCCACTGGAAGCTGATCACCGCGTAATACTCCCCTTTTATGCGGGGCAGCAGCCGGGAAGAGTTTTGCCAATAACGCTGCAAAGTGGCGTAGGCAACGCCGTCTTCACTGTTTGGCGGAACGGGGAATTCGCGCCGTACCTGGGCTTTTGCCAATAGCCTTGCCCCTGCCCAGAACGGATGCCGCGACAACACCTGACGGATCGGCTGCAGGAGCGTCGCCAGACGTGAGTTTTCCGGCAGCAAGTGAATTCCCGGGGGGATCTCCTCCAGCAGTTCGCCGGTATGGGAACAAAGGCACAAATCGACCTCCGCGCGCCCGTTCTCCAGAGCGCGGAGCAGTTCAATCAGGCTGCGCTCAATGCCGCCGATTTCCATACAAAAACAGATGATCAGCAGGCGTGGCTTCCCTGTGGCGTTTGGATTCATATAAATCTCCGCATAATTTTTTTAATCCTGGGCCGCAGCCGCACATGCCAGGGCAGCCAGGAGCCCGCATAGTGATGGATGGCTACGCTTTCGGGCGTTTGACCCAATTTACCGCTGCGGTAATCCAGGGGGGAAAACACTTGGGAGGGGTAAATTGCAACGCCGTCAAGACGCTGAAAAGCATCCTCCCTGCGCAAGCCCCGCGCTTCCAGCAGCGCGGTCAGCACTTGTACGTTGGTGCTGTTAAAATCCTTGAACGTCACACCGCGATAGTGATCCAGATAGGCTTTCCAGAGCGGATGACCGGCCTGCGCGCCAATCACGGCGCTGCCAATATATGCCCCCGCTTCAACTCCTGCAAAGCAAATATCTTCGAGAAAAGCATCCAGCGACCCAAGCAGCTCTGCGTCCGTATCCAGGTAGACACCGCCCTGTTCAAACAGCGCCGTTGCCCGGGCAATGTCGCTGACAAAGGCATAATTCCCGGCCGCATATGCGTCTTTCGCAAAGGGAAAAGCCGTAAGGTCAAACGTGCTTTCGTTCCATTCGCGCAGTTCATAATCCGGCGCAAATTTTTTCCAACTGGCCATGCAGCGCAACACCAGCTTTGGCTTCGGCTTGCCACCAAACCAGCAATAGTGAATCGTCTTTGGAATCATCGCGCTACCTCTTTCTACCCATATATGTGCGGCTGGTATTTGAAGTTGGGCAGCCATACATTCCGATACAGGTCCGCGCCAAAGTTCATATAGTAGGCGTATATGCAAAACAGCAAAATCCCCGCCAAATAAAACGGGCTGCCCGCGCCATACTCTTTTTTTAGGATTGAAAACACCTTGACGAGGAAAATGACCTGGTAAATGACAAGATAAATTGCCAGGCGTACAAAAATCCAGTTGTAGATGCCCATAATGTTGATCGCGACAATGAGGATGGTGGTATTGATTAATATATCTCCGATGATCCCCATCTCTTGAAAATGGGAACGGAAACGATATGCAAAATAGAGCGGTGCCGCAGCCGCTAACATACGCAGCAGAGAGGAGCCGCCTTCGCTGGATAGCCAGCTTGAACTGGAGTATACTGCATAGTCCGTTCCCTGCAGGGATTCCATCAGGCCGGGCATGACGATACCGGAAAACAAGACCGCGCCCGCAGCGCCCAGCAAAATCAGCATGGTCACTTTTGAAAACGCTTTAAAACGCACCGCAAAGAAAATAGGGATCATAACGAGGGCGCTTGAATGCATCATACTGGCTAGTAGAATGAAGGGAATGAATCCGGGAGCCGCCTTGCGCAGGTTTGGCTCAAAAAAGAAGTGCGTACCCAAAAGCATCAGCCCCGTTGCCGCGTATTGCCGAATACCGTTCATTGACGCGCAATACGTTCCTGTGGTAAATAGCAGGAACAGCGCAAGCGGAAAACTCTCGGAGTAACGGTATAGCACCACCAGCGCGGGAACAACAAACATGATACTGATCATCAGGATCAGCACTTGCCCCAACTGCGGTTCGCCGAGATATTCCAGTTCCTTGAACTGTGAGGCGTAATAATGCGCCCAGCCGAAGAGGACATTCGTCTTCAACTCAAAGGGAGGCTTGCCTCCTCCGGCTTCAAGGTACAAAATATAGCTGTGGCGATAGAAGATCGTGTCCCCCACATTCCTGCGGAAGCCGGAAATGAAGGTAAGCCAGATCACCGGCAATAGAAGCGCGATTGGGCTGGGGACTTTATTACCCAGCAACGAACGGCGGCCATCGTCGCTTGTCCGTTGAAAAAGAAAGGTGTATGCGCAGCAAGCGAGAAACATGACGATGAAATAAAGCAAGGCGGTTTCCCTTCCGTGGTCCTATTTTGCACGCAAGTCATGCGAAGATGCGGCGCAGCACCCAAAATGCCGCCTCCAGCGGTATGTGCAGCGCCTGACGCAGCCGAAATCCCGGCCCGGCAAACGGCAGACGCATCAGCGCCAGCCGATAGTGCAAAAAACCTCTCGGGCTGCGCCAATATTGCCGCAGCATGTTGCGCGAAGAGCCGTCCGGCAGATATTCCACAACGCAGACGGGGTGGTTGAGGCAGAGCAGCTCGTAGTCAAGATCCAGCTTGAGATATTTCAGGTTCAGACCTATATAGCGTTCCCCTGGGAAGACGGGATAGGGGTAGCGCCGCGCGACATCGGTGCGCAAAATGAACTTCTTATCGCCCCGCACGCCATACTTGTTATAGTAGTCATAATAGCGTGCACGTCGCACGTCCTCGGGAAATTCTGTCCCTACGATCCTGCCATCGGTGTAACAATCCAGCGCCAGAAAGCCTGAGACGCTGTCGTCACGGGCCGATTCATTCCAAAATCGCAAAATGGTCTCCACCGCGTCCTCCGGCATAGCGTCGTCGGAATCGATGCAGGTATTCAGCTCCGTGGTGATGTTTGCATAGGCGGTGTTATGCGCCCCGTGCATGCCCTGATTTTCCTGCCGGATGTATTCCAGCCGAAACCCATGCGGTTCCCGCTGCCACCGCTCCAGCAACGCGGGCGTCTGGTCAGCCGAACCGTCGTCAATCACCAACCAAATAAAATCCTGGCAGGTCTGGCGCATCATCGATTCATAGCACTTTGGCAGGATGTAGGCGCGATTATAGGTGGGGGTAAACACGGTGAGCTGCGGCTCGCCGGTGAGCTTCGGCTCGCCGGTAAACTGCGGCTGTTCATTTACAGGCATAGATTTCCTCCAGTCTGCGTAGGGATTGCCGGATGTCATACCCAGCGGCGGCAACGTTTTCCGGTGCGCTCAGCCGTTTCTGTGCCACTGGAGCACCAACGGCCAACAGCGCGTTCGCCCAATCCGCAACGCGCAGCGGCAACCGATTTACCGTGCCCGCAAAGGCGTCAACGGGCACAGCGTCCGAAACATAGGCCGGCAGACCCGCCGCCAATGCCTCGACCAGCGTCAGCGGAAGCCCCTCAAACAGGGAGGGCAGCAAAAAGACGTCCGCCGCCGCGAGCAGTTCCGGGATATCGCTGCGCAGGCCGAGGAAATGCACACGTTCCCCGCCGGGTTCTGCGGTGGCCACAGCTTCCATCTCGGCCCTGCGTTCGCCTTCGCCAACCAAGATTAATTGCGCCTGCGGCAGCCGGGGCGCAAGCCGCTGCCAAACTTCCAACAGAAATCCGTGGTTCTTCTGCGCCTGAAAGCGGCCGACATGAATGAAGACCCGCGCGTCTTCCGGAATACCCAGAGCCTCCCTCGTGTTTTGCCGCGCAGCGAAAGAATAGCGGAAGCGCTGCGCGTCGATGCCGTTGGGCAGAATCTCAGCCGCAGCATCGCCAAAGAGCCAGCGCGCAGCCTCTTCGGAACAGGCAAGGCGATGGGTAGCGTTGGGGTTGACCCGCGCACGGCACCAGCGCTTGAGCATGTTTTCCGGTGTTGCCAGTAGTCCTGTACGGGTGAAGCGCGTATTGTGACTATGCGCGACGCGAACGGGCACACCCGCGCGCGCGGCCTCTTGCAGGATGAGACCCGAGGTTGTCTCCAAATGCGAGTGCACGACGCGGTATTCCGGATACGCCGCAAAAAAAGCCGCCAGCGCCTTGGGATAATTCAGAGGCCCGACCTCACGCAGCGCCGGCATCCGGTGCATGCGCCCGCCGCACTCTTCGATTTCCCGCTCATAATACATCTCTTCCGGGGCGTTGACAAGAAAATCAAACTGGAACCGCCGCGTATCCAAGACGCGGTAAAGGTTCATCAGCAGGGTTTCGGCCCCGCCGCAGTTCATGGAATTCAGCACATGCAGTACGCGTTGCATATTTCTATTCTCCCAAGTATATTGCGCGCAATTCCTCCAGCACCCGGTCGACCGAATAGGCCATCACCCGTTCGCGGCCCGCCGCGCCGAATCGCGCGCGCAGTTCCGGCTGCGCCAACAGTGTGCGGATCGCCTCCGCCATCGCGGCGGGATCGCTTGGATCGACCAGCAACCCTGTTTCCCCCTGCGCCACCAATTCCCGGTGGCCGCGGTTGTCGCTGGCCGCCACAGGCAAGCCGCAGGCCATGGCCTCCATCACGTTGACGGGCAGACCCTCACGCAGGGAGGACGCAACGGCGACATCGGCAGCGGCTAGCAGATGCGGGACATCGCCGCGTTCGCCAAGGAAATAAACGGTGTTCTCAAGCTTCAGTTCCTTCGCCAGGGCCTGAAGCTGTCCGCCGTAGTGATCCGGTCCCACCAGCAGCAGGCGCGTCTGCGGAAATTGTTCCAAAACCGGGGGCATCGCCCGGAGCAGCAGCGCTTGGTTTTTGTTGGCGTTGAGTTCGGCAACGAAGACCAATGCCAGCGCATCGGGCGGCAACCCCAGCCGCACCCGGATGATCTGCCGGTCGAGGGGTGATACCGGCGCAAACCGCCGCGTATCGCAACCTACGCCGTGCACATGCCGCACCTCCCTCGCAGGGAGGCGGGCCCGCGCCAGGGCAAAATCTTCATCGTTGATGGTGATCAGGCAGTCGGTACAGCGCGCAAGAAGGCGCTCCAAAGGGTAATACAGCAGCCAGCTCAGACGGGAGGAACCCTTGCAGAAGTGGAAGCCATGGGCGGTATAATACACCTTCGCGCCGGAACCCCGCGCGGCCAGCCTGCCGACCAGGCCGCCCACCGGCGTATGGCAATGGATGATGTCGTAGCCCCCGGCCCGGATGATCTTGCGCAGCGCAAAAAACGCCTTGAGATTCCCCCGCCGCAGGGGCGCGCGTTGAAAGGGCAGGTCATAACTATGGCGGCAGTCTCGCAGTGGTTTGCCCGCATCCTGAGCCGCCACCGTATCAACCCCCCAGCCCGCATCCCGGAGCATCCGAAACGCGGGCTGGTGGAAGTAATAAAAATGCCGTGACACGGTTGCGACAAAGAGAATCGTCTTCATATTACCCGGCTCCCATGCACGGCCACCGGCGCAGGAGGCAGGCTATAGGCTGTAACTACCACTGTCTCCTCCGCCGCGCGCCGCCGCAGAACGTAGTCGCTAAAACGCTCCACAGTCTGCGCTTCGTCCGCGTTGACGCCCTCGCCGCTGAGGGATTTGCCGATGGTCATGAAAAGAATCTTCAGATCCAGCCCGAAGCTCTGGTGCTCCACATACCAGCAGTCCAATTGCAGGCGCGTTTCCCAATCCAAGGCATTTCGGCCATTGACCTGCGCCCAGCCCGTCAGGCCGGGGCGGGTGTCGTGGCGGCGGCGCTGCGCCTCGGAGTAATAGTCCATATACTCCGGCAGCAGGGGCCGGGGGCCGACGAAGCTCATCTCGCCCCGCATTATGTTCCAAAATTGCGGAAGCTCGTCCAAACTAAAGCGACGCAGATATCGGCCA
>JAVBOZ010000049.1:0-9592 GCA_031549985.1 Oscillospiraceae bacterium
TGGTCAGATTGCTTACGGTCGCGCCCGCTGCGCGAACCGTGCCCGCGCCCGTTCCATCCAATTGCTTCCAGCCCGCAAAAGTCCAGCCCGTGCGCGCGAAGCCTGCGTTTGTCGCCAGCGAAACGTTTGTGTTGTAGGCGATCCCCGGCTGATTCGCGGGGAGCGCGCCGCTGGTTAAGGTCTGCGAAGTCGTGTACGTAATTGTGTAAGTGATGGCCGTCCACTGCGCCTCCATGCGGATGGTTGTGCCATTGGTTGCGGTCAGGTTGCTAACGTTTGCGCCCGCCGCACGAACCGTGCCCACGCCCGTGCCATCCAGCTGCTTCCAACCCGCGAATACATAGCCCGTGCAGGCAAAGCCGCCGCTGCCCGCCAGAGCAACCGTCGCGTCATAGGCCACCCCCGTCTGATTCGCCGGAAGCGATCCGCTGGTCAGGGTGCGCGAAGATGTATACGTGATCGTGTACGTGATCGCCGTCCACTGCGCCTCCATGGTGACGACCGTGCCGTCCGTAGCGGTCAGGTTGCTCACGGTCGCGCCCGCAGCGCGCGTCGTGCCAGCGCCTGTGCCGTTAAGCTGCTTCCAGCCGCCAAATGTATAGCCCGTGCGTGCGAAGTCACTATTGTCGGCCAATGAAATATCCATGTCATACTGCACGGTATCGTCCGCCGGAACCGTACCGCTTGTCTTGTTCGGCACAGAATAGCGAACGGTATACGTGATCGGTTCCCAGTCGGCATAGAGCGTAACCGTCGCGCCTTGCGTGGTTGTCAGTTTCCAGACCTGATCCCCGGCGTTGTAACCCTGGCCGAGGCCGTTGGCCTGCGTGTTCCAGCCCGCGAATTTATAACCCGTCTTGCTCAACGCGCCTTGGCCGTTCAGCGTTACCTTCTGGTCATACTTTACGCTCGCATGACTTGCCGGAGGGGTGCCGGAACCTGTGTTGGCATTGTAAACGATGTTGTAGGTAATGGGTTTGTAGTAAAACTTCCAAGCCAGCTGATCGCCACGCGCGACGACGGAAGAAGTTATGGCGCTGCTGTAACCCGAGAACCCGGGGCCATAGTGATAGCCACCGGCAGGGTAAGTTGCACCTTCGTATATATACCCGTCATAAACATTGCGTGTGCCGATCACTACGTCGCCGTACTTATAATCCAGCTCTTCGGTCTCAAGCAACTGACTGCCGTTGGAGCTATAGTGGTAGTTATAAGCGGTGTGAAGGGAGTTTGTGCTGACGTTGTCAACGGCGGCGCTTGCGGCAACCGTAGCATCGATTAGCGTCGTCACCCCGCCGGCCGTGGCGCTCACTGCCGTGGTGTCGTTGGTCAATTGGTAATCCGGCTTGCAAAGCGCCGTGGCCAGATCATTGATCTTCGCTTGGTAGGTCGCCCAGTCTGCCGGATCAGTATGGCTTTCCTGTATGCTCTTCTTGATTTCGGCATATAACTGGCTGCGCAGGCTGGTCTTATCAATCAGCCGGACGTCTGTTCTCGCTTCCGCATTCATGTGATGTTGGCAAGGGCTGGAGTTCTTTGTCTTCTGCCAAAACCAGTTATTCAAGTATAAATAGCAGTCCGTCCGCCAGGTCTGCCAATGACTCGCGTTTGTCAGATCTATATCCATCACATTCGAGGCGATGGGGGCTGAATCATAAGCCGAACGGGTATAAAGACGTGGGACGCCGTTAATAACATAGCCATACTCATCGCCAGGTCCCGCCTGCCAATCGGCGTATAATTGATCCGCCAGTTTTGCTGTGGTGCCCCAGTAAACAGATCGATATATCTTCAGGTCATGGTCTCCGTTTGTTGCGCCTTGTTCACCGTAGAGGTTTGTCAATGTCTGGTTGACCGAAAAGTTGGGGATCTGCACCAAGCTGGTATACCGCGAACGGTCGACATAAATCTGCCCGATGGGGCTGCCTACCCAACCGGTAGTCTGATTTCCTGCAGAAACGCCGTCATCCATAAAGGCAAAGGCAAAAGAACCACCAGTCGACCTGCTGGTTCTGGTCAAATACCTGGTTATACGCGAGTTGTCAGTAATATAATTGGTTGAATAACTGTAGGCAGACGATTTTCCGTCTGTCGCGCCTTCGGTATACAGGCTTCTGAAGTGGTACGGCCCCGAGGTAAGGTAATCATAGATATAACGTGCGCCGGTCTGGTTCCGCGAAGTATTTTCCGCATTGGTCCAACCCACGCCATTCATGCGTAAGTTGCCGGCGGGATTTACCGGCAGGGCGATGGTCGTTATAGGTTCGCGCGCCACGCTGTGAGCGCCGACCATCCACATGGCAATATCGGCGAAGAATGCGTCGCCGCTTCTGGAAACGTCACTGGACATTGCCGCGCCATAGATATCATCCATCGGCTTATATACGTAGCTGTAGGCATAAGCGGTGTAATTCGCGCCGTCCAGCGTGTAAGTGGCCTTCCAGCGAATCGTGCGGCTACGGTTCTGGAATACGGCGGCTGTCGTCTGCGCGCCCGCCGCCTGGTCGCCGATGCGTTCGCCGAGCGAAAGGCGATACATATGCGCGTCATAATTGACGTGGTTCGAGCCGTTTGTGATGTTTGTCGGAACATCGCTGTTCGTATTCGTCGCCGGCTGATTGGCGACTTGACGCGCCGAACAAGTGGGAATAAACAAACGCGTGGAACCGTCCAGTTCCTCGCCCGTGATAACAACGTTGCGCGCGCCCTGCACAAAGAACTTGATCCAACCGCTGCTTTTTCCATTGTTCACCGTGCCGAAGTTCGCGTTCGCAATGCTTCCGTCGCCGGAGTAGGTTTGTGTATTGCCCACATAGTACTGCGCAGCCACCCAGTCGGCGGAATTGGTGCTTGTGGAACTTTTGTTGCTTGGTGTAAGGTAGATGACCTCCGGCGCATAGAAATAGACTTCCGGTGCGCCTTTTGAAGGCACGTTATTGTTTACCGCGTTATTCAATGCGGTCGCTGCAGCGTTTACGTTGGCCTGGGTTTCTTTCAAGTTGCCCAGGCGTTCATAGGCGGTCGCCAGCGCGCTGACAACGGTCGCGTTCTCAGAACCGGTGGCGACGGCGTTATTGATCGCCGTGCGCAGCGCGGTTTTGTCAACGCCCGTAATTGCGAGGGTCGTGCGGCCGCGCCCCTGGCGGTATTGGTCGTGATCGTTGCCGCCTTGTGTGTGGTGATAAATCACATAAGTGCAGTCGCCCGACAACGGCGCACTGGGCGAGCCGATATACAAACGCGTGGGCGCTATGCCGTTGCCAATCGAAGTCCATGGATAGACGTTGTTGGAGACCGCCGTCTGGCCGTCGACATAAAGCCCCAGCTCGCCGTAGTCACAGTTGTGCTGCGGCGTACCGTTGAGGTCGTAACCGATCGTCCAGTTCGGGATCTGGTTGAGGTTATTATAACGGCTGATGTCAACCGTCATCGCGGCCTTACCGCCCCAAACGTCGCAGTCGCTGTCACTGGACCAGTAGCCCGCCATACCGGTCCCCGAGCCAAACGTGCCAAGCGACGCGTTTTCGTCCTTGTAGTTACCGCCTGCGTCCACAGTGCTTGAAATCAGCGGAGGATTCGGGTAGCCGCCGTTAACATCCAAATTGTTTTGGAGACCGACAGAATGCACCCCGGTCACCCAGCTCGTGGAAAGTGCCCATCCTTCGCTGTATAAGTAGGATAAGTAGCGCGGTTTGGTACGTGTGGCGGCGGTGGAATTCTCGCGGCACAGCGGCGCATAAATGGCCGTCTTGGCCTTTGCTGTGTGCAGCGTTGCCGAAGGCGCGCCATCATCCTGGTACATGTAAGTGACCGTCCACTCAACGTAGCCGACCGTGTTTTCGGCCAAGACGCCGGTATAAGTTCCCGATGTAACGGAATACTTCAGTTCCTTGGTGCTGTTTGCGGGGGCGGCGTTCACTGTTGCGCCGCTGCAAGATATGTTGATGTTCGTAGCTCCGTTGCGGTAAAAGTAAACGCAGCCCGCAGTGCGATTATTGACCTTTGTGAGGTCGCCCCTTGAGCCGTTGGTGCCGAAAGCGCGGTCAACGTAGTACTGGAACGTGGTCATGTTTCCCGAAGCCGTCGGCGTGAGGTAGATCAGTTCCGGCACATAGAACGTCACCGGGTCGTTGGATACCTTCTCCAGTGTGGCCCCGGCTTCAATGCCGCCCAGAATCCCCAGCCCCGGCAAGAGCATTGCCAACGTCAACAACAGACTAAGCCACCGTCTTGCGCGATGTGCGTGTTTCATACAAATTACCCTCCTTTTTTCAAACCAAAAACAAACGCGACATGTAGATACAGCATTGCGACCGATCATAAATCAGTCCCATAATAAATATAATTCTTTCCCCAGAAAACGTCAAGCATATTTCCAGTTTTCTACGAAACGCATACAATTTTCAGCAGTTTGCACAAAAAACTTTCAGCCTTATTCCCAAACCATGCCATCCGCCCGTAAAAGCACACTGCGGGTTATTGTCCATTCCGGCGGTTCACCCGCCGCAGCAAACAGCGCTTCGCAGAGCAGCGCGGGATTCAAGTTTATTTCGCTGCCGCAAACAAGTGTGCACCGCAACAGCACACGTCCCTCCCCTGGGCGTTCAAGCGTCCAACTGCTCGTCAGCGCAGAAACATCCACTTCTTTTTCCACTTTTCGGTGACCCTGTTTGCCCATGCGCTTTGCCTTGAGGCCGCCCGCCGTCAACAAAGCTTCCGCCCGCGCGACCCAAGTGCCAGCTTCGTCCTCTTCGGCAAATCCGAGGGAGATCGCATACGCCGCCGCCGTGATCTCCGCCGGGTCGCCCCAGGCCTCCCCCGCCTCCGATATGCGCAGCCCCTCCGGCAGCACGGCGTTCAGCCCCTCGCGCAGCGCGTCGAAGGGCATCTCGCGTTCAAGCCGGAGAAGCAGCGGTTCGCGCAGGCCCTCCTGCCCCAGCGGCAGCGGGCGCGGAAAGTTAAGATAGGGGTGCGGGTGAAAGCCCTCGGTATACCACAGCGGGATATCCGCCCGGCGCACGGCCCGACTCCAGCAGCGCATCAAATCCAGGTGGGATATATATTTCGCGCGCCCGCGCTTTTCGAAGAAGATACGGATGGTCTGCATTCGCCCTCCTATTCATCCAGCTTCAGCACAGCCATAAATGCCTCCTGCGGCACCTCGACGCTGCCGAACTGGCGCATGCGCTTCTTGCCTTCTTTCTGCTTTTCCAGCAGCTTCTTCTTGCGGGTGATGTCGCCGCCATAGCACTTTGCCAGCACGTCTTTGCGCATGGCCTTGACGGTTTCGCGGGCGACGACCTTCGCGCCCACCGCCACCTGTACGGGAATCTCGAACATCTGCCTTGGAATATGCTCCTTGAGTTTTTCCGCGATTTTACGCGCCCGGGCCTGTGATTTGTCAACATGAACGATGAACGAGAGCGCGTCGACGATATCCCCGTTGAGCAGGACATCCAGCTTGACCAAGCTCGACTTGCGGTATTCCAAAAACTCATAGTCAAAGGAAGCATAGCCGCGCGTACGGGATTTCAGACTGTCAAAAAAGTCGTAGATAATCTCATTCAGCGGCAGTTCGTAATGGATGTCGACCCGGTCGGATGCGATATAACTCATATCCTTGAATACCCCGCGCCGATCCTGGCAAAGCTCCATGATGGTGCCGACGTATTCGGTAGGGCTGTAAATATGTGCGTTGGTGAATGGCTCTTCGCTGGCGGTGATCTTCATGGGATCGGGGTAATGGGTCGGGTTGTCGATCTCCAGCGTACTGCCGTCGTTAAGTTGAAAGTGATAGATGACGCTGGGCACCGTCGTCACAAGGTCAAGATCATATTCCCGCTCCAGGCGCTCCTGCACGATTTCAAGGTGGAGCAGCCCCAGGAATCCGCAGCGAAAGCCAAAGCCCAGCGCGCCGGAGGTCTCCGGTTCATAGGAAAGGGCGGCATCATTGAGCTGTAACTTTTCAAGGCTTTCGCGCAGCGCTTCGTAGTTCGCGCCATCGGCGGGGTAGACGCCGCAGAATACCATCGGCAGCGCCGGGCGATAACCGGGCAGCGGTTCTTCCGAAAGGTTCTCAAGCTTGGTCACCGTGTCGCCCACGCGGGCGTCCTTGACCGTCTTGATGGAGGCAGCAATGTACCCGACTTCCCCGGCGGTGAGCACCTCAGCCGGTTCCATCCCGGCGGCGCGCAGGCGGCCGACCTCTACGACGTTGAACTCCGCGCCGGTGGCCATCATTCGCATCGTCTCGCCCGCCCGGATCGAACCCTCCTTGACCCGAACATAGACGATCACGCCCCGGTAGCTGTCATATAAAGAATCAAAAATAAGTGCGCGCAAAGGCAGGGCGTCGTCGCCTTCCGGCGGTGGAATGTCTTCCACGATGCGCTCCAGCACCTGTTCGACGTTCAGGCCGGTCTTTGCGCTGACCCGCGGCGCTTTGGAGCAATCCAGACCGATGACTTCCTCCACCTCCGCCGCGATGCGCTCCGGCTCGGCGGCGGGCAGGTCGATCTTGTTGATCACCGGCACGAGTTCCAGGTTGTGGTCCAACGCAAGATAGGTATTGGCCAGCGTCTGCGCCTCAATCCCCTGCGAGGCGTCAACGACCAACAGAGCCCCCTCGCAGGCGGCGAGAGAACGGCTGACCTCGTAATTGAAGTCCACGTGGCCGGGAGTGTCGATCAGGTTCATCTCATATAGCTCGCCGTTCGCCGCGCGGTAGTTGAGCGTCACGGCGTGAGCCTTGATGGTGATGCCCCGCTCCCGCTCCAGATCCATTTTATCCAGCAGCTGGGCGGTCATATCACGCAGGGCGACGGCCTGGGTCAGTTCCAGCAGGCGGTCGGCAAGGGTGGATTTGCCGTGGTCGATGTGCGCGATGATCGAAAAATTGCGGATGTGATCCTTGGGAAAGGGCATGGCCGGGGTCTCCTTGCTTTCTTTTTCTTTTTGAAGTATAACACAGCCCAAAGGGCTTGGCAAGAGAAAACTTCATTTTGCGGGCGGAAAAGCCCACAGTCCTTCGCCGAAATTACCCCTTTACATTTCCCCCTGAAACTGTTAAAATAGTATCTGGACTACCATGCGCATGGCATGGATAATCAAGAAAGGTGCGATGTAACTATGCCCGAATCCCAGGCAGGCAAAAAAGTCCGCGTGGCCGTCGTCGGCTGCGGCAACATTGCCAATGCGGCGCACATCCCGAACTACGCCAAGAACCCCAACGTTGAACTGAAATACTTCTGCGATATTCTACCCGAACGCGCCGAAGCCGCCGTTGAAAAATACGGCTGCGGTACTGCCTGCAAGGATTACCGTGAATTTCTGAACGACCCCGATTTGGACGCGGTCTCCGTCTGTACGCATAACGACTTTCACGCCCCGATTTCCATCGACTTTCTTCGCGCGGGTAAGGATGTGCTCTGCGAAAAGCCGGCGGCCCGCATTCTCAGCGAAGCTCTTGAAATGCAGCGCGCCGCCCGCGAGACAGGGCAGCTGTTGAGCATCGGCGTGGTCAACCGCTTCGGCGACGCCGTCAACCGCGTGAAGGATATGATCGCCGCAGGCAAGTTGGGCGAAGTTTATCACGTATATGCCAGCTTCCGCGCGCACCGCTCGATCCCCGGAATTGGCGGCGATTTCACCACCAAGGCCGTTTCCGGCGGCGGGGCGCTGATCGACTGGGGCGTGCATTACCTCGACCTGATTCTTTATTGCTGCGGCGAACCCAAACCCCTGACCGCCAGCGGCGAGGCTTTCTGCAAGCTCGGCAAAAACATCGCGGAATATACCTACCTTTCGATGTGGGCCAGCCGTGAAAAAGAAAATGAGGGCACCTTTGACGTTGATGATTCTGTCACCGGGCTGGTGCGCACCAGCGGCCCCTCTATTTCTTTCCTGGGCGCGTGGGCGCAAAACATCGGGCAGTCCGATACTTTCATTGACTTTATGGGCGACAAGGGCGGCATCCGGCTGAAATACTGCGGCGATTTCGTCTATTACACAGCCGAAGACGGCGCGCTGCTGGAGATCAAGCCCTCCTACCCCACCCGGGATTTTTACCAGACCGAGATCGACAGCTTTGTCGAAAGCGTACAGACGCGGCAGCCCAACCAGGCCAACATCGACAACGCCATCGCCACCTCCAAGATCATGGACGCGATTTACCGTTCCAGCCAGACCCATCGTGAAGTTACGATCGACTAGTCACCGCAGGGGAAGGGAGACATCAATATGCAAAAAAAGTGTTTGCGTGCCGTAGCACTGCTGCTGGCCGCCGTGCTGCTGCTGGCGGGACCGACCGCCTGCGGAAAGAAAGGAGCCAAGCTGGCCTCCAAGGGTCAGATTCTGGTTTTCGTCGCGCCGGATGACGTTCTGCCCACCGAAATCGCCCAGGCGCGGGCAACCGGAGCGCTGTTTGAGGATCCATATGCGCTGATCGTGCAGCGCATGAGCGGCGAGGAACTGACCGATACGGAGGCCTTTCTTGAAAAGGTGCAGCTGGTCTATGAAGAGCAGGCCAAAAAAGGGGCGATTCACGCCGCCGTCTTTGCGCCCGGCTTTGCCGGCGCGAGCGACGCAGCCAACTGGTTCCATACAAATCACCCGGCGGTGCGCGTAGCGGTCTGCCTGCCGGAAGGGCGGGCGGCGGGCTTTGCCCGCACCGCCGCGCTGGTGCTGGATTTTGACTGCAACGCCCTGGCGAAATCCCTTGTCGCCCAGTCCAAGGCGATGGGCGCCAA
The DNA here is from genome assembly GCA_031549985.1 of Oscillospiraceae bacterium. Lineage (GTDB taxonomy): Bacteria > Bacillota > Clostridia > Oscillospirales > Acutalibacteraceae > WRMQ01. The sequence goes on from JAVBOZ010000049.1 coordinate 8,748, forward strand.
AGCCTTTTACTTCTTGACGACCCCCCGCACCAAAATTGCCGACAGCGCCAAGAACCTGCACACTGCGCTGGCCGCAGAATGTCAAGCGCAGGGGCTGCGCTTCAGTGACCCGATCGTGCGCGACAGCCTGATCGACGGCATGGAGGCGGCGCAGGCCGACGTTGTCCAATGCGCGAGCCAGGCGGCGCAGGCTGTGCCGGACGGAAAATTCGCCATGTATTCCACCGACCGGTTCGCCAACGAATACCTGGCGGTGGCGTTGCTGCAAAAAAAGGCCATCATCCCCGGCCTGAGCGGCGGCACCCCTCTGGAGGGCATCCCCGCCGCGCTGGGCGTTGAAATGAAAAACCACGCGACCGATGACGCCTATGCCCTTGAACAGAGCGCAAAGCTGGCGGATAAATTCGGCACGCGCGGCAAAATCGCCGTCTGGCAGGCGTCGCTGCCCTCGCTGATGCTGGAAACCGCGGTTCGCTGCGTCAACAGTCTGGAACCGGAGGCCATTCCTACCCAGGAACAGATTGAGGACGCTTTTAAAGCCGCGAAAAAGTCCATCGGCAGCGAAGCCGCTATGGTTCAGGATGCCCTACAGACGAATCTTTATCGCTTCAGCTGCGAACTGAAGGGCCTATAAGACGCGCTGACGGCGCGTTGGTTTAGGGGACGGCGTCCTCTCTTCGCGCCTAACGTCTGGTGTCTATTTAAGGCTCTTTTCGACAACCGTATTGATACAGGAGGCAACGGGAGCACACTGTGCTCCCCTACAAAAGCACGCAACGGCCAAACCGTAGGGGCGAACAGTGTTCGCCCGCAATTACGCATCAATACCAACGTCTAAAACAGCC
>JAVBOZ010000121.1:0-6442 GCA_031549985.1 Oscillospiraceae bacterium
CGGTCCAACGGGCCCATCCGGCCCCACTGGCGCTACTGGCGACACAGGTGCGGCTGGCGCAACTGGCGCTACCGGCGACACAGGCGCGACAGGCGCTACTGGCGCTACTGGTGACACTGGCCCAGCCGGCCCCGAAGGCCCCATCGGCCCAACTGGTGCGACTGGCGCGACTGGCGACACCGGCCCAACTGGCCCCGCAGGCCCAACCGGCCCAACTGGAGCGACTGGCGCTACCGGCGCCACGGGCGCTACTGGCGCGACTGGCCCCGAAGGCCCCATCGGTCCAACTGGCGCTACTGGCAACACAGGTGCGACTGGCCCAACCGGCGCTACTGGTGACACTGGCCCAACCGGCCCCGAAGGCCCCATCGGTCCAACTGGCGCTACTGGCGACACGGGTGCGACTGGCGCGACTGGCCCCGAAGGCCCCATCGGTCCAACTGGCGCTACTGGCGACACAGGTGCGACTGGCCCAACCGGCGCTACCGGTGACACTGGCCCAACCGGCCCCGAAGGCCCCATCGGCCCAACTGGCGCTACCGGCGACACTGGCCCAACCGGCCCCGAAGGCCCAATCGGCCCAACCGGCCCCACTGGCCCTGCAGGCGTTGAAGGCGCGCCCGCGTTCAACTGCAACGCTGCGCCCAACGCGTATTATACGTCGTTCCAAAACCTTGATATGCCTTCGCCCGGATCGGTGCTTGTTGTCGATCCCGCGTCGCATCAGGTCGTGAAGACGTTCGCGGTAAACAATGCACACAGCATCGCGGCTGACCCAATTCATGGCGTACTGGCCGTGAGCCGGGGCATGTTTGGGTTGGATTTCTTGAATATCAACACCGGCGCACTGATTGCGCACCTGAACAACAATGTCTCAGGCCTCAACGTCAACCCGATCAACGGGAAGGTGTATGCGCGTGCCGGTTCCAATATCCAAGTTTTCCGCAACAACCCGCCCGCGCTGCTTTCGACGATTCCCCTCGAGGGGGAGGCCGGCGCTATCCGCATTGACGCTTGCGCAAACAACGTCTATGTGGTAACAGGGACCAAAAAGATCACGGTCATCAACGGGAACACCGATTTGGTTACGGGCAATTTCCCCGTCCCGTTCGGCACCTCCGATATTTTTGGCCTGCAGCTCGACCCCTGCAGCGGCCGTCTGTATGAAAGTGGAAGGTTTAAGCTCTCCAATCAAAAATTCCTGGCGAGCTTCAACCTGGCCACCGGCGTGCTGCTCAACCTCATCTTGTTGGGCACCGGTCCAACTTTCGGCGGCGAGATCGGCATCAACACCACAACAAATCTCATCTATCACCACCTTGGCTCCAGCACGCAAGTCGGTGTCTATAACGGTGATACCCTGGCGCTGGTAGACACCATCGAGAACCTCAACCTCCCGATCAGGATCAGTTCAAGGGATAACCTGATCTACGGCGGCAACGCGATTCTTGATGGGGTAACCAATATGGTCGTCGGGACGATGACACCTCCTCCCGGCCAGATGTTCGGTGACCTAGGCCTCGGCACTTGCGGCTGCCTCTGCGAACCCACCTGCGTATGCAAATGCAAAAAGAAGCACCATTGCGGGGATGCCGCAAACGCCGTAAGCTTTATTGAAAACGCTGAAGGTATCGAATTCGTTCGCCAAGCGCGGGAAAGTTCGGAAGAGAGCAACGGAACAGCGGTCATCCTTCCCTTCGCCACGCAGAACGCCCCTGCCCTGCACACCGACGAAATGGGGAACTCCGCCAACGCTATGCTCATCACTTCCTGGGGCGTACCGCCCGTGCAGGCCTTTGGGGCCGACGGCAGCATTACGCTGGAAGCGCAGAGCCAGCCGGCCTTCACCGTTCCCTTCGACGCGGTGCTTGAAAGCATCTATTTCACCGCAGTGACGCAGACCGCGTGCAAATTTCAGGAACCCAAGGCATGCCTGCCCCTGGTGCAGCTTTTCGCGGCCCCTTCGGCAAGCAACACGTTTAAACCCTTGGCCGAAACGCAGGTTGTGCCCGACTCTGGCTTTGGCGATTCCCAGGGCGGTGTCCTTGCCGCTTCGCTGACGGATCTGAATGTGCCGCTGGCGGCCGGAACGCGCATATTGGTTGCGGGCATGGCGCGCTATAGCGGCGTGAGCCCAATGCCAAGGTCGTTCTATTATAGTTTTTCCGGCGGGATCGCGCTGCGGCAGGAATAAAAGCTTGCCGGAGCTTGCCGCGCCGCCCTCGTAAAAAATGACAGCCGCCCCCGCAGCCTTTGGTTGCGGGGGCGGTTTGCGTTTGATCTGCATCGCCGTAACAGTAAAAATGCTCGCCCTGCCATTGCCCAGATTATCCTTGCATTTTCCACGTATTTGTTGTATAATAATTATGTAATGCGTCTTATTACGTCAAACTGAGAAAACAGGAGGCACCCCTATGCCATTGGTTACAACGCAAAAAATGTTCGCGGACGCGTACGCGGGCGGTTACGCCATCGGCTCGTTCAACGTCAACAACATGGAAATCATTCAGGGCATCGTGCAGGCAGCGCAGAAGCTCAACGCACCGCTGATCCTGCAGGTCTCAAAGGGCGCGCGCGCCTACGCCAATCACACCTACCTGGTCAAGCTTGTTGAGGCAGCCCTTGAAACCACCGGCCTGCCCATCGCGCTGCATCTGGATCTCGGCCCGGATTTCGAGACCTGCAAGAGTTGCATCGACGGCGGGTTCAGTTCGGTGATGATCGACGGCTCACACCTCCCTTATGAGGAAAACGTTGCCGAGACCCGCAAGGTCGTCGAATACGCCCACGCCCGCGGCGTCGTGGTTGAAGGCGAGCTGGGCCAGCTCGCGGGCGTCGAGGACGACGTCAACGTCTCCGCCGAAGATGCCTCCTATACCAAGCCCGAGCAGGTCGAGGATTTTGTCACCCGTACGGGTGTGGATTCCCTTGCCATCGCCCTCGGCACCAGCCACGGCGCATTTAAATTCAAACCCGGCACCAAGCCGCAGCTGCGCTTCGACATCCTTGAAGAGGTTGCGCGGCGCCTGCCCGGCTTCCCGATCGTCCTGCATGGCGCAAGCTCGGTGCCGCAGGAGTTTGTGGCGCAGATCAACCAATACGGCGGCGCGATGGAAGACGCCATCGGCATCCCGGAAGAGATGCTCCGCCAGGCCGCCCGCATGGCCGTATGCAAGATTAACATCGACTCCGACCTGCGCCTGGCCATGACCGCCGCGTTGCGCAAGCATCTGGCTGAGAATCCCTCTCACTTTGACCCCCGGCAATACCTCAAGCCCGCCCGGGACGCCATTCAGGCCATCGTGGAGCACAAGATCGAGACTGTGCTCGGCTGCGCGGGCAAAGCGTAAATTCATCTTGACGAACGGCATCCCGGCGTTGCATGGCGGCGCCGGGATTTGCGCAAGATATACAGAATACTTCAAAAAAGGGGGCGGCGCATGCGCCGGGTGCTTTTCTTTATAGAATCCCTCGGGCAGGGCGGCGCCGAAAAAATTTTGGTTGACCTCTGCGGGCATATCGACCGCAGCCGCTTTGACGTCACGCTTCTGGTCGTCAGCGAAGGCGGTGCGCATTGGGATGCCGCAGCGCGCTCCGGCGTACGGCTGCGTTGCCTCTTTACCCGCGCGGCGGCCGAATCCGCCGGGCTGCGCGGGCTTTGGTATCGCGTACGCTATCATTTGCTGCGGCGGCTGCCGCCTCGCATGGCGCATTTGCTGTTCATTCGCGGTCGGTATGACACCGAAGCAGCTTTCGCCGAAGGCCTGGCCACCCGGCTCATCTCGCGCGCAGGCAAGCGTTGCCGCAAACTGGCCTGGGTACACATTGACCCCATCGGCGACCCCCACGCGGATTTTCTTTTCAATAGCCGTGTGGAACAGGAGGAAGCCTACCGGCGCTTCGACCGAGTGCTGTGCGTCTCCAGCGGCGTACGGGCTGCGTTTGAGAATAAGTTTGGGCCGCTGCCCAATCTTGCGGTGCAATATAACCCCGTCGATACCGAGAGCATACGCCGCCGTGCGAACGAATCCGCCGATCCTTGGAATGCGGCTTTTTCGGAGGTTGGTGGCCGTTTGCGAATGCTCTGCATCGCCCGGTTGGTGAAGGCAAAGGGCGTCGATCGGCTGCTGCGCGCCTGCGCTCGGCTGCGGGCGGAGGGCCACGCTTTTTCGTTGCTTATACTGGGCGAAGGCCCGATGCGCGGCGAGCTGGAAACAATCATTGAAGATGGCAAGCTGGGCGATTGTGTCCGTTTGGCGGGTTACCTGCCGAACCCCTACCCCGCCCTGCGTGGCACCGACCTTTATGTCTGCGCCTCCTATGCGGAAGGTTTCAGCACGGCGGCAACCGAAGCGCTCGTTCTGGGCAAGCCCATTTGCAGCACAGACTGCGCCGGCATGAGGGAGGTGCTGGGCGACCAGCCCTGCGGCCTACTGACGGAAAACACGGAGGAGGGCATTTACGCGGGACTGCGCACACTTTTATCGGTTCCTGCCCGGGTGGAGGAGTTGCGGGCCGCCGCGTTGCGCAGAGGCAAGGAATTCTCACTGGCCGCGCGATTGGATGAAATTGAACAGATGCTGTAGACATGCAAGTTTGAACGATAATAAAGGGGAATCAATTGTAATGCCTGAAAAAAAAGACCAAGCTTCCGATTCGCAGTCCGTACTAAAGATCAACAAAAAAACAGTCATCTTCATCACCGCCGCTCTGTTCGGCATTCTCATTCTGGCGGGCGTTCTGACGCAGGTTGTGCCGCGCGGCGCATACCAAACGGACGCCAACGGCATCATCATCAATGGTACCTATGAGCGCCTCACTGACGAAAAACTCCCCTTTTGGCGCGTCTTCACCGCGCCGTTTGAAGTCTTCCTTTCCAGCGACGCGATGACGGGCATCGCCATCCTGCTGTTCATCACGCTGGTGGGCGGCACCTTCCTCGTGCTCGAAAAAAGCTCGGTTATTTCCACGATCATGTCGATCATCGTCAAACGCTTTGCCCAGCGAAAATACATACTGCTGGCGCTGATCACCCTGGTCTTCATGGCGCTCGGCTCCGTGGTCGGTATTCTCGAGGAGAGCCTGACCCTTGTGCCCATCGCGGCGGCCATCGCCCTGGCGCTGGGCTGGGATTCCCTCACTGGGCTTGGCATCAGTTTGGTTGCCGTAGCGATGGGGTATTCCGCCGCAACGTTCAACCCCTTCAACGTCGTGGTGGTGCAGAGCATGGCTGAGCTGCCCATCTTTTCAGGCCTTGGATATCGCCTGGTGGTGTTCGCGGTATTCTACAGCGCTCTGCTGCTGTTCCTCTACCTGCACGCGCGGCGGGTTGAACGCCGCCCGGAGGCTTCGATAACATACACCAGCGACCTGGAGCTGCGTAAGCGCTTCGCGGGCACTCAGGACAACAATCTGGCTGAACGGCCGGAACTGCGGCAGGCCGCGAAAGTCTTCGTCACCTGTATTTCGGGCGTATTGGTCAGCGCGGCGCTGAGCCTTTTGGCGCAAGCGCTGGATTTCGTGCCTGAAAGCATCAAAAACATCGCGGGCTATCTCCCCATGGCGAGCATGGCCATTCTCTTTACGCTGGGCGGCATCCTGGCAGGGCGCAAGGCGGGTATGCGCGGCAGAGAATTGGCCGCAGCCTTTTGGCAGGGCGTTAAGGCCGTCGCCCCCATCGCCCCGCTGCTGATCTTCGTCATGGCCATCACCTTCCTGCTCAAAAAAGGCATGATCATCGACACGATTCTGCATACGGCCTACGAAAATGTCCGGGGGTTGGAGCCTTACCCGGTTCTGCTGGCGCTGTTCGCGCTCGTGGTCGCGCTGGAATTCTTCATCGGCTCAGGCACCGCCAAAGCCTTCCTGATCATGCCCATCATCCTTCCGTTGGCGGATATGCTGGATGTCACGCGGCAGTCCGTGGTGCTCGATTTCACCCTGGCCGACGGCATCTGCAATATCCTTTACCCCACCAGCGGGGTGATGATCATCGCCATCGGCTTGGTCAATGTGTCCTACGGCAAATTCCTGCGCTGGGCATGGAAGCTGTTCTTAATGATGTTTGCTCTCGCAGCGCTACTGCTGTTTGCAGCGCAAAAGCTTGGCTATTGACAGCGTTGCAGTACCCAAAAAGGTTGGAAAAAGCCTGCATTTGAAGGTAAAATAAGCCCAAAACTTGCCGAAATTTCCAGTTTTTATCTATTGGCAGAATAGGGCATTTTATCAACATATATTCCCAACTTATGACACATTTTATCATGATGACACTGTAATACTTTAGCTTGTTGTGTATTATGAACAAAATCCAACTCAAATTGTTTGTCTAATTTTGCGGAAAAAAACGCTTCCTTTTTGTACAAAAATTTGTTATAGTGTCGTTGCACACAATTTAATGTTTTAAATTCAGAATTGCAAAAAAACGACAGGAGAAATGAGGAAG
>JAVBOZ010000074.1:0-10630 GCA_031549985.1 Oscillospiraceae bacterium
AGGCCCGCCTCAACGCTGCCCTTGTTGAAGTACATGTAACAGCTTTCTTCGTTTTCTTTGAAGGTGATCTGGAAGGAAATATCCTTGCCCGCCGTCTTGGCTTTGACCTCCGCGTCGTTCGAGAGGTTGGCGAGGAATTCCTCAATAAGCGCCATATATTGCGCGTAACCGCCCGCCGGGGCAGCCGGAGCGGCGACGGTTTTGGCGGCCGGGCTTGCCGCGCTCTGTGCGGCGCTCTTGGTGTGCAGGTCATTGACGCCGACGACCTTATCCTGCATCTGCTCAAGCGCGTCGGTGTCGAATTTCTTCTCGCCAGTGAACGAAAAGCTCTTGAACGCCCGGCGGTTTACGACATCGGAGGAAAGCTCACCCGCCATCAGCTTTTTGATATTTTCGACCATAATCAAGCCCTGGTGAATGCCCACCTGCTTGGTATTGCCCGCCGTATGCGGGGTGGAAAGCACGTTGGGCAGCAGTACCAGCGGGTCGTCAGAGGCGGGGGGTTCTTCGGGGAAGACGTCGAGCGCCGCGCCCTTCACCTTGCCGCTTTGCAGCGCCGCAAGCAGCGCGCCGTAATCCATCAGCGCCGCCCGCGCCGTATTGACGATCAGCACGCCGTCCTTCATTTTCGCAAAAGCCGCCGCGTCGATCATTTGGGTGGTTTCGGGCGTGACAGGCGCGTGCAGCGTGACGATATCGCTCAGGGCCAGCAGTTCGTCAAGCTCCACCTTTTGCGCACCCATCAGCGTCGCGTCCTCATTGCTGAGGTAGGGGTCATAGACAAATAGGTTGGCGTCGAACCCCAGCAGGCGTTTGGCGACCTTTTTTCCGATCGCACCGCCGCCGACTATGCCGATGTTCGCCCGCCAGAGCTCAAGGCCCTGGTAGCGGAAATACGCCGCGCCCTGCCGCCCCATGTCGCCCGCTGCGCCCTCCTCCTTGAGGACTGCGGCGGATTCGGGGATCATCCGCGCGATGTTCAGGATAAACGCCACCGCCATATCGGCAACGGCCTCAGAGTTTCTGCCGGGGGTGTAAACCACCGGAATGCCCGCAGCCGAACAGGCGTCGACGTCGATGTTCGTCGGGTTGCCCCGGCAGACGCCGATCATGCGCAGGTTCGGCAATTCTTTGACGATCGCAGCGTCCACGATATCCACTTCGGTGATGAAGACGTCGTAGTCCTTAAGGGTCGCGATCATGTCGTCGCCCTCGAGCATCTCGCCGTCGCGGTAGCTCTTATATGTTACGCTGCCGAATTCGCGCAGCATTTGCACGGCGTCGGGCGAAAGGTCCGCGTCGGCGTAGATGCGCAGCGGGGTCTGCGCGACACTGCCGCTCGCGCTGCCACCCGTATCGTCCTGCCGGAGCTCGTTAATCAGTGCGCCCAGTTGCATCAGTTTTTCGCTGGAAGCGCGGTACATATCAGACCATTCGTCATAGATGCGCTCGTAGGTTTCGTTTACCGCGCTGACCGGCGCACGTAGCCGCACAAACTTGGCAGCCGCCTCTTCGTAGCTCGCGCAGACACCGGTGCCCACGGCGGCGAAGACCACCGCGCCCATGGCCGAAGCGTCCACAACCTCAGGGACAACCACCGCGCGGGCGCTCACTTCACTGACCACCTCGGCAAATATGGCGTCGCGCGCCATGCCGCCGCCGAGCTTGATCTCGCGCGCTGCGAGGCCGGAAACCTCCTCGATTTGCGCGATGTTGCCGCGCAGGGCAAAGGCCATACCCTCGATGACGGCCCTTGCGGCTTTGTTGTGATCCGCCGCCGCGTCGGGCACATAATTCGTCGTGGAAAACAGGGTCTGTTCAATCGGCAGGCTTAGCACGGAGTTGTTAAAAATTTGCGCACCCACCGTGGAAAGCATGCCGCCCGCGCCCGCGCCCGCCTTGGTTGCCGCCGCCATCAGCGCGCCGGAGGGGTTGGGCTTGTCGCCGAACAGCAACCCGGCGATCCATTCGAGCGAAATGCCCATGCCGCCTGCGTTGGATTCGAGGACATACTTGCCGGGGATGCCCGCCACACCCGTCCAGAGCCGGGCCTTAGCGTCGATGATTGGCCGGTCAGTGATCATCTGAACCGGCGCGGTGGTGCCGGCGACCACGGCCAATTGGCCGCTACCGGTCACGCCCATGCCCAGCAACGCGCTTTGCGTATCGCCCGCGCCGATTACTACGCGCACAGATTCATCCAGGCCGAGCGCTTGCGCCGCTTCAGCGCAAAGGCCGCCAAGATTCGAACCCGCGTCAATGAGTTCCGGGAACATCGCGCGCGAAAGCCCCAGTTTGGCGATCATGGCGTCCGACCAGGCGGAGGCCGCCAGGTCATAGAGCATGGTTTCGCCCGCGTTGCTGCGTTCGGCAAAAATTTTGCCCGTGAAGCGATAGTTCAGATAGTCCTGCAGTGTGATCGCGTGTGCGATGTTCGCGTAAAGCTCCGGCTGGGTTTCCCGCAGCCAGAGCAACTTGCACGCGGTGAGGTTGGGCATCGGCCTATGCCCTGAAAGCTGATAGATTTCGTCGGCACAGGTGTCGTTGAGCCGCATGGTCGCGTCGACCGCCCGCGCGTCGCGGTTGGGGCTGGCAAACAGAACCTGGCCGTCTTTATCCAGCGCGACGAGGGTATGCCGCAGCACGGAGGTTGACAGCGCCGCAATGTCGCCGCCCGTGCAGCCAGCTTTCGCGAGGCAGGCCTTCACGGTCTGCGCGATGATGCCGAAGATGACCTCTGTATCCATCCCATAGCCAAATTCCCCGATGGTAAACAGCGCCTTCAAAGTCATATTTTGCTTGACGGCTGTGCGTTTGCCGCCCTCAATTTCCTGAATCACGGCCCGCACGGAGCCGCCGCCGACGTCGATGCCCAGCAATGCCTTTGCCATTGAACTACCCCCTTTATCCATTAACAATTGTGTGGCTGATTCAGTTGATCGTGTAAATTCCCTTCATCGAAATATCGCAGGTCGCCGTGAAGCTGGAACCTATTTTCATCTTGGCCTGGCAATTCGCGGTTTCGCGCATCATATATTCCGCGTGGCGTACGCGGTCAGTCGCTTTGTCTATGGTGTAAATCACATAACTGCCGTGATAGGTGGGCGCAAACTTTTCCATGGTGAAAAGCCAGGTCAGGTCGTTGATCGTGCCATATACCGCTTCGTAGGAAAACACCTTAAAGACTTTGCCGTGGTCGTGTTCGGCCCCATTGTCTTTCGGCAGCGCGGGACGAACCTCATCCTTCATCTCAACGCGCAAGACGTACTGAGTTCCCTTATCAGTGAGCGAAATATTCTTCACCATGGCGGGGGTCAGTTTCGCGCCATAGCTTTGGGCGTACGCGCCAAACTGGCTGTGATCCGCGCCTTTGGAGACTGAGGGCATATTCTTCGGGGCGTCTTGGTTAAACATTGGGATTGCCACTTTCGCTACGCCTTCCAAAGCCCCGCTGGAACTTTTCGGTTCGCCGATGCTGATCTGTTCCTGCATGGTATAGCCCGGCTTTTCGGCCTTCACACGGTTGGCGAGCTGGTTGAAATAGGCTACCAGTTCAGCCTTGGTTTGCGGCACTTTTTTCGTCATGTCAGTTGTTTGCGCGCCGGTGGCAGTGCTGCCGCCCGGCGTGGTGAGGGGGACGGAGGACGCCGAAACGGCGCTGAGCGTTGTATCGCCCGAAACGGCGGATGGCAGTGAGCTTGCCTGTGTGCCTGTGTTCGGCGTTTCGCCGGAGGAGGCAGGTTCATTCTCAGTTGCGGCAGCGGGCTGCGCCGTCGTCGTAACGCCCGCGCTGGGCTGCGCCCTGCCGCAGGCGGCAAGCGCAAACAGCAGCATGGCGACCAACAGCAACATCAATGTTTTTGTGGCTTTCATGAAAATCATCCCTTTCTGAATTTCGAAGAAATTCCATGCGTGAAACGGAATCAGGCACAAATAGTGGCATGAATGTGATTTTTAAACTTTGCCCTTCAACTGATTGATGAACTGCCGCGCGATGGCGTAGCCGTCGCTGGCCCGAACCGTTGCCGAGAGCATGGGCAGGCTGGCTGTGATGAGTTTCTCACGCGATATAACGCGGTCCATCAGCCGCTCCGCCAACGTGGGGCGGGCTTTCACCATGTCTTCGGCAGAGATCGTGTAATCAAAGGGGCGCTTCTCCTGTACGTCGTAAAGGGGCATGCCGCGAAATGCTGTATTTTCAAAATCCGCAGTGAGGGCGAATACGACGATCCGCTCATCCTGCGGCAGGGTGACGCAGGTCGCACCGTCCAAATCAAAGGTATAACTGAACAGGTAAAACAGCTTTGCCGCTACGTCGCCCGTCCGGTCATGGGTATGGGTGGCGTTCCAGGCAAGCGGAGCCCGCTTAATGTAGCCCGTTTCCCCCTGACCGATCAAATCCCAGGCACCGACGGCCTCAAAGGCATCCTGCACCTTGATTTTCGAGGGACGCTCACCCACTCTGAACGTAGCCTCTGCGTCGCCGCCCACGCTGCACATCAACAGATGTGCGCGCTGTGTGCCCTCCGGCAGCTCGAGGCGCTGGCCCCGGCAAACCAGGACGTTCTTGCCGTTCCTCGCATCTTTCGCCGTGGCAAAGCGAACGCCGCCGCTCACAATCGTGTCAGGATAAAGCTCCGCCGGGACGGAGACGCCGCCCATCAGCTGTGTCAATGCCTGATGGCCGTTTGCCGTGACGCCGCAGGCGTTGCAGGGCAGGGGAATCTGTGCCTGTGCGCCTGGCGCGGTGTGCGCATGGGCGTTCTTGAGCGTCAGCGCAAAGGTTTTCACTTCGAAGGGCTTCATGTCGAAGACCAGTTCGCCGCCCTCAACCTTCGCCGGACGCAGCGGCGTTTCGACGGCCAGGGTTTCGGCGGCGCTCTCAATTCCGTCGAGCAGCGCGAAGCGTACGCCCCTGACGGCCTGGCCGTTGCCTTCGTTGAAACGCACAACAATCTTTTCCCCGTTTTCGGCCTTCTTGACCGCCCGCAGAATGACGCCGCTCTGATTCAGCGAACCGAAGACGTATTCCGTACCCAGGCTGCCGCCATGCGGCTCCGTCGCGAAGGCGTTGAGAGGCTGGTTGAATGCCGCCGCTGCGGCTTCGGTGCCGTTGTCGTAATTGCCGGCGTGGGGGTAAACGCCGAAGGAGAAGCGGTTATGCCCCAGATCCATCAGGTGCTGCGAGCACTCCCATCGGTAGGAATAGGCCGGGGTGTGAATCAGCGTCAGGCGCAGGGTGTTGTCGGCGGGCTTATCGGCCCCGGACTTCGAATCGTTGAGGACGCTCACGCCATAGCTGCCGTCCGGGGTGGTGATGTCCATCCAATTTTGCAGCGGAACCTCATAGAGGCTGGGCTGATTCGTGCCCCTTTGCCGCACGCCGAGACCAAGGTCGTATGCCGCGTTTTCGTTGGCGACACTGAAGGGGAATTCGGCCTTGAGCAGGCTCTTGGTCTCGCGCCAGTCCACCTCATTGTAGCACCGTGCGTAGTCCGCGCCCGCGTCCAGCGAGACCCACTGGCTGAAGCTTGAGCTGCCCAGCGTCCTTGTGATTTCCAGCGTCACGCGCGCCGGGCCAGCTTCGGCAATTTTGAAGCTTGCGTTTGTCGGGTATCGCTTTTCCGCGCTCATGACGTCTTGATAGCGCAGCTCCCAGGCGGGCCATTTTTGCGAATAATCAGGCAGAACGACCATGCGGATCGGCCTTGCCAGCGTCTCCCTCCGGTGGCGTTTGTCAAAAAGGCTGATGATGTCGCCATCTTTATCAAAGCGCAGCGCGAGGTTTTCGTTTTCTATGCTGTTTTCGGTAATTTTAAGTAAGCTTTGCGCGCCGTCCGGCGCGTCGGCGGCTTGGATGTCATAGACCTTCCAGGCAAGCGGCGGCAGGTTGGCAAGAAAAGTCACGGTAAAGCGCTCGCCCTCTTGCTCGCTTATCTGCGCGGGAGTTTGCGTTCCGGCGCTGTCAATGACTTTGACGTGCGCGGTGCCCGCCGGGAGCATAACTTCGGCGCTGACGGCTTCGGCGCGGGTAGTGGCAAGCGCGTTGTTGATCACCACCGGCGTGCCCCCCGCGAAGGAGGTATCCAGCAGCGAAGAGAGCGCCCGGTTGGCGTAGGTATATTCCTCCGCCAGCTGGTTCATCGAAAGCACGTAGTCGTTCCAGTTCCGTTTATAGCAGACCTCGAAGGAGGTGCCGGTGATATCATCATGGAAGTGGTGGGCAAGCGCGCGCTTCCAGGCTTCGGTCAGTCTTGCTTTCGGATATTCCGCGACGCCCAGGTGTTCGGCAGCGACAAGCGATCTTTCCGCCATATCGGCCAGCTGTTCGCAGCGCCGGTTCCAGCGGTTGCTGACGGTGCGCGAGGTATAACTGCCGACGCCGTGGTCGGTCAGTAAAAACTCGCCGTCCCAGGCGGGGAGGGCTGCAAGCTCCGCGTCGCTCAGCTCCTCTTTGATGGCGTCGAAGACATCGCGCGCGGCGGCGGAAAGCACCTGAATGTCGGAAGCGGCGTTCCCCCGCACCTCTTTATCCACATTACTTGCCGAATACGCGGAGGGCGCGCCGCCCATGTCGCCCGTGCCATACATCCGATAGGCAAAGGGCATGCTATAGTCACGTTCGTTGCTTTCCAGCCTTTCGCGCAGACCCTTATTGCCACGAGCACCGTCCAGTGCGGCGGAGTAAGGGCCGGGGCGGATGCTGGCCAAGACGCAGCTGCCGTCCACGCCGTACCATTTGCCGATGTCGAAGGGCCTGCCGACGGCGCTGCCCCAGGTCAGCTTGCAGGTGGCGAAGCCATAAAGCCCCGCGTGCGCCATGACCGAGGGCAGGGCATAGCCGAAGCCGAAGCAGTCAGGCAGAAAGATATCGACGCAGCGTACGCCAAACTGCTTTTCAAAGTAATCGTTGCCCAGCAGGATGCTCCGGAACAGCGCCTCGGGCGAAGGCATGTTGACGTCGCCGTTTTCATAGCTGCTGCCCGTGGGCACCCAGCGGCCCTGCGCGATGTATTTCTTCAGCCGCGCGAAGTCCTCCGGGTAGTATTCCTCCATCAGTTCGTAGCGGTAAGAACCCTCAAAATTGAACCTGTATTCCGGATATTTTTCGAAGAGAGCAAAATTCCGGCGGAGGGTATTTGGAATCAGATGTTCAATTGTCGTCTCGAGTGTCCAAAGCCATGAGGTATCCAGGTGCGCTGTGGCAACGGTGAAAATTCGCTTTTCCTTTGGGTTGGGCATTGGCGATCTCCTTCCAGACGCTTCATTTGCTGCTTTTTCTCGGATAGAATCTTGCTGGAGCCTATTTTATGAAGGCTTCCAAACATTTGCGATTTTTCCGGCGCATTTCGGCGAACAGGCGCTTGCCCAGTTCCATGCCGATTCGCGCAACCTGCGGATCGCGGCAAAAGACCCGCTCCAGAGCGTTTTTGTCCTGGTTGAAATAGGCCTCGACGAAATCCTTCTGGTTTTGGGCGTGCACGTTGACCAGCGCGGCGGCCTCGGGTGGCATCTCGCCCGCGTCCAGCGCAACGACGCTATCCAGCGAAAACGCAGCGTTCGTCTCGACGGCGGTACCCATCACAACGTTTTTGAGCTGCCCCTTGTTAGGCAGATTGACATTGGTGACAAGATCGCCCATGCCGCACAGCGAGGTAATCTGTCGGATTCCCTCTTCGCCTGACCCCTTGATTTTTGGGTTGCTCAGCGGTGTATCGGCCAGCATCGTTTTGACCTTTTTAATTGTATTATACAGCATCCTGCCCGCGACGGGCGTCAGCTCGAAGCCGTATTGCAGCACATGCTTGGTGGTCAGGAACAGATCGGGCACAAATTCAGCCAGATGCCGGTCGCCCGCCGCCGCCGCTGCGCCGTAGCGTTCGAAGAGGGTATATTTGACATTCTGTTCGTTGCGGAAGCGTTTCTTTACGGCCGGTACGCGCTTTGCGCAACGTGCGACGTTGTTCTGACGGAACATCTTGATATACGCGCCATAGATGGCCAGCAGATCCATGCCCTTATATTCGGCCCTATTGATCCACGTAAAATGGTTGACGCCCTGCACATTGGTCTCAATATCGTGGCGGCCAAACTCGCCGAAGTTTTTGATGTCGTTGAAATCCTTGCCTTTGGCGGCCAGTTCCGCCTGAACGGTCTTGAGGTCGGAGGCCATAAAAGCGCACCTGCCCGCGTCCGAAAGCGCGAGGTACATGCCCGCGATGCGGCAGAGAAGCTTTTGCGTACCGAAGACCTCGTGGCAGCAGCCGAAGGCCTTGATCTCCGGAAATTCGCGGTAGAGCGTGTTCATGCAGATCGACATGGGGTTGGTGTAATTGATCACCCAGGCGTCGGGACAGTTTTCCCGGATTTTTTTCGCAAAGTGAACATAAGAGGGGGTGGTGCGCAGAGCGCGGGAGTAACCGCCCGCGCCTGTCGAATCGCCGACGGATTGCCAGATGCCGTATTTTTCGGGGTAATGTACGTCGACATACATGTTTCTCAGGCTATAGGGAAGGATGGAGATGATGACGAAATCCGCGCCCTGCAGCGCCTTGTCAATGTCGCTGACTACCGTGCAGTTCCAGCGGCTCTTGATTTTATCCGCGTTGCCCTTGATAAGGGAGGCGAAATACCGCCGGTTGCGCTCCGCCGCAGGCAGGTCAATGTCATAGAGCCGCAGTTCGCCTTCCAGCAGATCCTGGGTCAAAAGGTCGGAAAAATACTTGTGCGCCCAGTCCTTTGATCCGCCGCCGATGTAAGTGATCGTGATGTTTTTCATGTGGCATACCCCCGATACGCAAATTTTATTTTGAAAAAGCTTCCAATAATACATTTAATATTGTAGAATAGTTTAGGGCAAATGTCAATTGGTTTTCTGTGCGAACTTTTTAAAAATAAATCGCTGAGGCTGTGGCTTTTTGGGCCGTAGCGGGCAGTTATAAATGAAAGGGGGCGGTCAGTCTTTGCGTACGGAAGACATGGAAGCCATCATTCAAACATACCAGAGCACGGTCTATGGTATCGCCCTGACGCGCACGCGCAGCCGCGAGGACGCGGATGATATCTTTCAGGAGGTGTTTCTGGCCTATGTGCGCAAGCACCCGGTTTTCCGCGAGGAGGAACACCGAAAGGCCTGGCTGATCAACACCGCGCTCAACTGCACCCGAAAAGCGCTGCGCAGCCGCAGCCGCGCCGGTGAGTCGCTGGAAGAACTGCCCGAAGAGGTCTTTGCCTTTGAAACGCCAGAAGACGGCGCGGTCTATGACACGCTTTGCGCCTTGGCGGAGCCTTACCGCACGGTGCTGCACCTATTTTATTTGGAGGACCTTTCGGTTGAGCGCATCGCCCGCGCGCTTGGCCGCCGCCCCGGCACGGTACGTATGCAGTTGACGCGCGGGCGGGCGTTGCTGCGCGAAAAATGGAAGGGAGACGATTTTGATGAATAAGAAGCGCTTTCGCCGCATGAAGGAGCAGATGGTGCCTTCAGATGCCGTAAGGGCTGAACTGGGCGAAAAAATGGAGGCCGCGCAAGCCGCGCCGAAAAGCAACTTTCTGGTAAAGCGCGTATTGCCCATTGCCGCCAGCCTGCTGCTTGTGATTGGTGGAACCGCCGGGGTTCTGGTCTATCGACAGTTGAACAGGGGCGCGGCCCCGACCGCGCCGCAATCAGGCAAAATCGCGGGCCTTCCCGTGAAGCAGGCATTGCTGAGTGATATGCCCGGCGACGCGAGCAGCATGGATATGCGCATCGCGATCTTTGGTGTCCGCGACTTTTTTGAGCAGGAGCTCGGCGGTTTTGTCATCGCCCGCGTGACCGGCACAAAGGCAATCGCCGCGGCGCAGGACGATTTTGCGGGCGCAGGGAGGCAGGAGGCCACGCTGGAGGTCATCGAATGGCTCTATCAGACGGACGCACAGGCTCCGGCGAAGATCACGCTTACCCAAAACCTCCTCGGTGGCTGCACCTTGGAGCAGCAGACCAACCTGTTGCGCAAGGGCGGCGTTTATCTGCTGCCGCTGGCACAATACGAGGGCCAATATAGCGTGATGTTTGACCTTGAGGTGCTCTTTGAGGTCGACGAGCAGGGCAAACTGTTTTCGCATTCGAGCATTGAGGCCTTCGCAGCCTATGACGGCAAACCGTACGCGGCCCTGCAGGAGGACGTCAACCAACTGCTGCTGAATGAGCCGCTGCTCAAATCGGCCCCCCGCTTCGCCCGCGTGCTCAAAGAGGGCATGCCCCTTGCGGTCGTCACCGTGATCGGTGAAGCCGTTGAACAGCCCGAGACGATGACCTATCTGCAAGAGGTTCGGGTGGGAAAAATTCTTGAAGGCGAACTGCCGGGCACGTGTGTTCTGACTGTTTATAGCGGGGAAGAAAAGCTGTTGCAGACCGGCGCGCAATACCTGATGTTCGTCAACGAATACGAAGACGAAGCGCAGGCAGTTACGCGGAGCCTGGAATCCAACCGCGCGGCAAAGATCAACGCCGACGGTACCATCACGCCGCTGACGGAGGACTGGAACTGCTTCAGCACTCTGGCGGGCAAGACGGTGGATGAAATCGCGCAGTTAATAAAATAGCGCAAATTCCGCAGGGAACAGTGCCCCCGGCGCGTCAGGCGTTCCG
>JAVBOZ010000103.1:0-10526 GCA_031549985.1 Oscillospiraceae bacterium
GTCGGCTACGATACCGCACTGAACACCGTGATCAATATGGTGGACGCCATCGCGGATACGGCCTATTCGCATGACCGCTGCATGGTGATCGAAGTGATGGGCAACGGAGCGGGCGATTTGACACTTTACGGCGGTATTGGCTGCGGGGCAACCGCAGTGTTGCTGCTGGAGGAAACGAGCTTTCTGGAAGAAAAGATATGGAGCGAAAAGGACGGCAAGAATGTCTTGCGCTTCATTCCCAACCCGGCGGAGGTCGCGCGGCTTGACCGCTATCTGGCCGAACGCGTTCACGCGGCAAAAGATGCCGGGCAAACGCACTTCCTTGTCTTTGTAGCCGAAGGCATCACCGGCAAAAAGGATGCCTTCAAGCAGACCCGTTACCCCGGCGGGGCGGAAGCTATGGCCGCCGCCATTGAAAAGGCCACGGGCGTCGAGACGCGGGCGCAGATTCTCGGCTACCCGCAAAGAGGCGGCATCCCCTCCGCGCGCGACCGCATTTTGGCCGCCCAGATGGGCGATTATGCCGCGCGCCTGCTCAGCGAAGGCAGGCAAAACCTTGTCGTAATCCAGAAGAACGGAAAGCTTGAAAGCCTGGATATCTACGAAGCGCTGCGCCAGCAAAAAGAAAAGGTGATCGGCGTCAATCAGAGCAAATACCTCAGCGCGGCTGACCGCGCCCTTGCGCAGCGGCTCTCCACCGCCAGCGCAATGGCGAAGGGCGACGCGGAGGAGGGTGCATGAACATAGTAAGCGGGGGGAACGACATCCTCCTTGCCGAATGCATTGCTCTGCGCAAGCAATGCCTGGAGCGCGAATTTGCCCGCATGAATGAGATGCAGCGTCAGGCCGTCTTTTGCGTGGAGGGGCCGTTGCTTGTATTGGCCGGAGCGGGCAGCGGAAAGACAACCGTCTTGGTCAACCGCATCGCCAATATCATTCGTCACGGTAACGCGTGGGCAAGCGAAGAATTCGAGTGTCCGCTGCTTGCCGAACGTGATTTGCCGCTCCTGCGTGCGGCGGCCTCCGGCGACGAAGACGCCGCTGCACAGGCCGATTTCCTCCTGCGCTACAACGCGCCGCAGCCGTGGAACATCCTGTCCATCACCTTCACCAACAAGGCGGCCGGGGAAATGAAGGAGCGCCTGCGCGCGATGCTCGGCCCGGACGCCAATGATCTCTGGGCGGGCACATTCCATTCCATCTGCTCCAAACTGCTGCGGCGGCACGAAGGCGGCCTGCCCGGCTTTGATGCCCATTTTGCCATTTATGACACTGATGACAGCCGCCGCGTAATGAAGGAAGCGCAGCGGCAATTGAATATTGATGAAAAATTCTTGCCGGGCAAGCAAATTTTGAGCGCCATCGGGCGGGCAAAAGATCAGCTGATCGGCCCGAAGGAATACGCCAGCCAGGCGGGGGGCGATGCTCGAAAACAGCAGATCGCCAAAGCATATGCCAAATACCAGCAAATATTGCTTTCGGCGAACGCCATGGATTTCGATGACATCATCGTTCATACCGTTCGATTGCTGGAGGAAAACGCGCAGGTGCGTACGCAGTACCAGCGCCGGTTTCGCTATATTCTCGTCGATGAGTATCAGGATACCAACGGCGCGCAGGACCGCCTTGTGGAGCTGCTTGCAGAAGAATGGCACAACCTCTGCGTCGTCGGGGACGACGACCAAAGCATTTACAAGTTTCGCGGCGCGGTGGTCGAAAATATTCTTAACTTTGAACAGCGTTACCCGAAGGCGCGGGTGATCCGCCTGGAACAGAACTACCGTTCCACACAGGCGATTCTTGACGCCGCCAACGCGGTAATCGCCAACAACCGCAGCCGCAAGGGCAAGACGCTCTGGACGGGCAACGTTGAAGGCGACGCCATCGGCTGGGAATGCCTCGACGACGAGCGGGAAGAAGCCCGGTTCATCGCCGAAGCGATTCAGGCCAACGCCGCTAAGGGGATTCCCTACGGGGCTAACGCCGTGCTCTACCGCGTCAATGCCCTTTCAAATACCCTTGAGAGCGCCTTTGTTCGCACGGGCGTTCCCTACCGCATCGTCGGCGGCCACCGCTTTTATGACCGTAAAGAAATCAAGGACATGTTGGCCTATCTCACCGTTCTGGTCAACCCCGCCGATGAGATCCGCCTGCGGCGCATCATCAACGAACCCCGGCGCGGGATCGGCGAGACCACCGTGCAGGCTGCCGCCGATTTGGCCGCGCGCGAGGGCATCACGCTTTATGAAACGCTGCTGCGGGCGGAGGAATATCCACTGCTCTCGCGGGCCGCAAAAAAGATTCGGCCTTTTGTCAATATGCTTCAGGGCCTACGGCGGCAGATAGAACAGATGACGCTGTCAGAACTGCTTGAGCAACTGCTGGGGCAAAGCGGTTACGCCGCCGCGCTGGCGCTGGAGCCGGACAGCTATGAAGACCGCATGGAAAACCTGCGGGAGCTTTCCTCCAACCTGCTGCGCTACGAAGAAGAAGACCCCGCGCCGACACTCTCGGGTTTCTTGGAGGAAATCGCCCTGCTTTCGGATATCGACCAATTCAACGCCGGGGCGGACGCCGCCGTGCTGATGACCCTGCACTCCGCCAAGGGCCTTGAATTCCCCTGCGTTTTTCTCCCTGCCTGGGAGGAAAGGGTATTCCCCGGCTACCAGACAGTGCTTTACGGCACCGAGGCCGATATGGAAGAGGAGCGGCGTCTTGCCTACGTGGGCATCACGCGGGCAAAGGAACAGTGCTGCTTTACCACCGCGCGTTCCCGCCTGCTCTATGGCAGCACCACATATAACCCGCCCAGCCGCTTCTTGCGGGAGACCGGGGTGCCGAACGCATCGGCAGCCAAGGCACCGGCATATGTCCGTGCCTGGACGGATGCGCCGCGCACCACGGCACCGAAAACATCCGTTTCGCCCGCAGCCCCCGCAAAGGCGCCTGTGCGCGCCAGGGAAAGCGTATTTTCTCCCCCGCCCCGCGTCGCCGCCATCTTTCAGCCCGGCGACACTGTGCGGCATAAGAGCTTTGGCGACGGCGTCGTCAAATCCGCCAAGGCCGTGGGGAACGATACCCTGCTGGAAGTCACGTTTGAAACGCATGGCGCGAAAAAACTGATGGCCAACTACGCAAAGTTGGAAAAGATAGAATCAACTTGAGGAGGTTCACCATGAAATACCGTATTCAGCGCAGCAACTACCGCGACTTTGAAATTTACGAGCAGAATAAACGCGCGCCAAGGGCTTATTTCATTCCCTATTCAGATGAAAAGCGCCTGCGTGCGACCCCTGAGCGGGAGCAGCGCTATGCCTCTGACCTCGTGCGGGTGCTTTCGGGCAATTGGGATTTCCGCTATTATGCAGATTCTGCCGACCTCCCCCGGGAACTGGATACGGGAGCCATTGCGTTTGATACGGTGCGGGTACCTTCCACCTGGCAGCGAACCGGCTATGAGCCGCCTGTCTATCTCAACTGCCCCTATGAATTTGAAGAGGCTCCGCCGGAATTGCCCGAAAAGATCTCAGCGGGCGTCTATCGCAAAACCTTTTCGGTGGATCAATGCCGCGAGCGCACCTTCATTGTCTCTTTTTTGGGTGTTGCCTCCTGCCTTGACCTCTATTGCAACGGCTACCACATCGGTTACAGCGAGGGCAGCCACAACACGGCCGAATTTGACCTCAGCGCTGTGATGGTGCCCGGCGAAAACGAACTGGTTGCGGTGGTGCATAAATGGTGCACCGGCACCTTTCTGGAATGTCAGGACATGTTCCGTGAGAACGGGATCTTCCGCGACGTGCTGCTCTATGAACTGCCGAAGACCTACCTAAATGATATTTTCTTGCGCACCGCGCGTACGGCTGATGGCGAATACCGCATACAGATGACGGCCGAAGTGCTGGGCGAATTGGGCGGCTGGAGCCTGGAATTCAGCATCGACGGCCTTGAACAGACAGTCTCGCTCCCGGTCAAAGAGCGCATGACCTTTGCGCTGGATAAACTCTGCGTAAAGGAATGGAACGCCGAAGAGCCCGTGCTTTACACCGCCTGGGTCCGCTTAAAAAAAGACGGCGCCATCGCGCAGGCAGTGCGCATTCCCGTCGGCTTCAAGCGGGTCGAAATCACGGGTAACCTCTTCCGGTTCAATGACAGACTGATCAAATTCAAGGGTGTAAATCACCACGACACCCACCCGCAAAACGGCTATTGCATGACCTATGACGACTATCGGCGCGACCTCGAATTGATGAAGCAGTTCAACGTTAACGCCATCCGAACCTCCCATTACCCGCCCGACCCGCATCTGCTGATGCTGGCCGACGAAATGGGCTTTTACGTGGTGGACGAGACGGATATTGAGACCCACGGCTGCGAAATGGATCCGCACCGCCAGATCAATCTGATCAGCGGCGATAAAAAGTGGATTCCCCGCTTCCTCGACCGGGTGAAGCGGATGCTTTTCCGCGACCGCAACCACGCCTGCGTCACGATGTGGAGCCTGGGTAACGAGGCGGGCGGCCATCACTGCCAAGATGCCTGCTATGCCTTCCTCCACGCCGTACACCCCGAAATCCCGGTGCATTATGAGGGCGTCTGCCGCACGCCGGTGCACGCCTACGACGTGTATTCCGAGATGTATACCAATCACGCGAAGCTTGAGGCCATCGGCAAGGGCGAACAGGGCGAGGAGTTTCTAACCAAACCCTTCTTCCTCTGCGAATACGTCCACGCCATGGGCGTCGGCCCCGGGGGCATGGAGGAGTATTGGGAGATTCTCTACCGCTACGAAAACCTGATGGGCGGCTGCGTCTGGGAATGGGCGGATCACGCGGTCGACCACGGCGAAGACGCGCCCCTGCGCTGGACATACGGCGGTGACCACGGCGAACGCAAGCACGACAGTAACTTCTGCGTCGACGGCCTGATGTTCCCCGACCGCAGGCCGCATACCGGCGCTTACGCCATGAAGAACATCTATCGTCCCCTGCGCGCTGAAGCGCTTGAGGGCAACCGGTTCCGCTTGCGCAACACCAACCGTTTCGCGAATGCCCGCTGCGCCGTTGAATGGGCGCTGCTCGAAAATGGACTGCGCAACTCTGAAGGCCGTTTCGAGCTGGACATTCCGGCGGAAGCAACCGAAGAGGTTTCGCTCCCCCTGCCTGCGCTTGCGAAAGACGCTGAATACCATCTGCTTCTGCGCTATCTCGACGGCGCGGGCGAGGAAATCGCCTTTGAGCAATTGGCTCTGCGCGAACTTTACCTGCCCGAAGCGCTCCCCGCCGGTGAGGCACCTGTGCTCCGCCGCGAAAAGAGCACCGTCATCGTCGAAGCCGGCGATGCTGTCTACACCTTCCACCGCAAGACCGGCGCGCTTCGCTACCTGAGCGTGGCGGGCGAGCAAATCCTCGCCGGGCGAGCGCTGCAGCCGAACCTCCTGCGCGCCCTGCTGGATAACGACAACTGGGTCAACTGGTCCCTGAAGGAAACGGGGCTGCTTGAGATGACGTTCCGGCACGAAAGCCTGAAAGCGGAGCAGGACGGTGAGGGCGTCACGATCACGGCGGTCTATGACGTCATCGCCAAGGAAGAGACTGTCTTTACGGCCACGGTGGCCACGGTGATTTTGCCCGGCGGCGCGGCGAAGCTCAAGGCCCGCCTGGAGCCGACGGAGGCCTTTACGCTGGGCGAGCTGCCCCGCTTCGGCCTGACCCTGCCGCTGCGCGGCGATTTGCGGAACCTGCGCTACTATGGGCTGGGCGAAAAAGAGAATCTGCTAGATTTCAAGGAACAGGCCAGTGTGGGCGTCTTTGCGACCACTACCGCTGACACCCACGAGCCTTATATCAAGCCGCAGGACAACGGCAACCACTGCCAGACGCGCTGGCTGAACGTCACAAACACGAACGGCATCGGCCTGCGTTTCACCAACGCGCCCAAGCGCTTCTCCTTTAGCGCGCACGACTATTCCCAGGCCGCGCTTGCGGCCGCAAAGCACCAGGAGGAACTGAAGAAGGAAGACCTGTGCTTCCTTTCCATCGACGGCTTTATGCGCGGCACCGGCACCAGCGCCTGCGGGCCGGACGCCCTGGATGAATTCCGTTTCGACTGCCATGAGCCGCTAGAGTTTGAGGTAATGATGGTGCCGATCGTTTAAACGCTGTGCCTTGATGATTCGCAACTGTTTTATTGAAGTGTTGAAGCAATTGGAGGAGATGCATATGGAACGCGTTTGGATTCGGGTTGCCGCAGGCGCGGCGGGTCTCGCGTCGCTGGCGGCGCTGGTATATTCCGGGATGGCGCACATGGCGTTTTTGGCGATGTTGGATGGGAAAGGCCGCCTTGGCAAGGCGTTCATGAAGCTGGCGTTGCCGACGACTGATATTTTAAAGATGTTTAAAAATATACCGGATCATGTGATGAAGGAAATGGGGGAAAGCCGCGCTTGGTGCGAGAAAAACACGCCGGAGCGCTGGAATCTGCGCAGCCGTGACGGCCTGCTGCTCAACGGCTGGTTCTTCAAAAACGAGACGCCTTCCCGCCGCTATGTGATCTATTGCCACGGGCACGGAATGCAGGCGCGCGACTTCTTTGTTTTCACCAAGCCTCTGATGGATCAGGGCTTTTCCGTCCTGCTGATCGACGCCCGCGCTCACGGCGAAAGTGAGGGCCGGTATCGCGGTATGGGTTGGCAGGATAAAGAAGACCTGCTCGATTGGACGGATCAGTTACTTGCCTACGATCCGCAGGCCGAAATCATGCTGGCGGGTGTCTCCATGGGCGGCACAGCGGTGCTCAACGCAGCAGGTGAACCGCTGCCGCCGCAGGTAAAATGCGTCGTATCGGACTGCGCCTACGCGGTAGTGCGTGACGAAATCCATTTCGTTTTGCAGACCCTGCGCTTCCCCGCGGGCCCGCTCACCAGGACGGTGAGCCGCATGATGAAACGAAAGGTGGGCTATACCCCCGGGGAGGCCTCCACCATTGAACAAGTGAAGCGGATGTCGCTGCCGGTCTTGATTTTTCAGGGGGACGATGATGATTTTGTGCCGTTCGAGCACGGGCAATTGCTCTATGACGCGGCGGCTGCGGCGGAAAAGCAGTTTTACCCTGTGAGAGGGGCCGTCCACGGCGAATGTGCAATCCTTGACTACGAAGGATACATGAAGGCCCTGTTTGCCTTTGCAGACAGGCACTTGCCCCGGTTGCCCGCCGTCAACGCAATTGCCTGAGAACTCAAAGAATATTGTGAGGATTTCGACATGAAAAAAATGTTTTCGTTATTGATTGTCCTGGTGATCCTGTTCACCTGCGCGACGCCTGCGTTCGCCGCAAAGAACTGCACCTGTGGCAACTATCCGCTCGTGGTTGTCAGCGGGATGAACACATTCCCAACGGTAATCGACAAGGGCAAACCGACTGAAAGACAGGTCTGGCCGCCGGTCTTCGACGCCAAAAGCCTTGTCAGCAAGGCGCTGAAGACCGTCCTCACCACAAAGCCGCAGGCCGACTACGACTACCTCGCCGACCTGCTGATCCCGGTGGCAAGGGATTTGCTGGAGCCGATGGCCTGCAATGCGGACGGCAGTTCGAAATATGACGTGACAGTGCCGCAGTTCTCAGGCTCGGCAAAGGAATGCCCCGATATGCTGGGGCCGGAAAGGATCAGCGAATTTTCGATCCTGCGTGAGGGCGTCGAGCGTCTGGGTGCGTCGCATGTCTATTTCTATAACTACAGCTTCCGGCTCGACCCCATTGAACACGCCAAGGAGCTGAACGCTCTGATCCAAAAGGTCAAGGCCGAAACCGGGCATTCCAAAGTAAACCTCGTGCCCTGCAGCATGGGCGGCATTCAGACCATGGCGTATCTCGCCGAATACGGCAGCAAGGATATCAATACGGTCGCTTTCTTGTCCTCTACTTTTTACGGCGCGCTGGCCGCCAGCGACGCGTTCTCCAAGCGCATCGTCATATATAAGGACCTGTTCACGGGCACGATCCCCCATTACCTGCCCGAGGAAATCAAGGGCATCGCCCTCCCGATCATTGAAGAGTTGGATCGCCGGGGGATGATCGATGTATTCACCCTTTTTGTGAACGACCTTCTTTCCTCTATCATCGATAAAGTTTTTGATGAATTGATGACGGATATCTTTGTCACCATGCCGGGCTTCTGGGCGCTTGTGCAGCCTGAGGACTATGAAGCATGCAAGAAAGACCTGCTCGACCCGGTCAAGCATAAAAAGCTGATCAAGCGCATCGACTATATGCATGAAAACGTCAATATGAAGCGCGAAAAAATCCTTAAGGACACTCTGAAGAGCGGCACCAAGGTCTTTGTGTTCACCCACTATAACGGAAGTGGCTTTCCGGTTTACGAAAGTTCGCTCAAGATGGGCGACGGCCTGGTCGAGTGTTATAATTCCAGCGGCGGCGCGTATCTGGCAGACGCAAACGAAACCCTTCCGAAGGGCTATAAACAGGCCAAAACCGCCTGCGGGCACAACCACCTTTCGAAGGATCGCATTGTTGACGCCTCCACCTGTGTGCTGCCCGAATATACCTGGTTCTTCAAGAACACGCCGCATGTCGGCTGCTACCTGGGTGATGAACAGTCCGCGTTCCTGTTCAAACTGCTTTCGATGAAGCAGCAGCCAAGCGTTCAGACTAAGGGGTTGTATCCGCAGTTCGTGGAAGTAGTCGACGGCAAACTGATCGCGCTGTAGCAAGCAAGTCACAGAACAAATCAACAGGAGCAAGGCGCTGCCATTAGCGCTTTGCTCCTGTTATTATTGCGTTTAGCGTCCACAGCGCGTCAACCCTCTTTCACGTCAAAGCAGAAAATTTCCCGCGCGCATCACCTTTTTGACCTGAATTTCCTCGTCAAATACAACCAAGTCGGCTCGCTTTCCCGTTGCGATGCTGCCGATTTCCGCGTCCAAACCCATCACCCGGGCGGGCGTAAGGGTCATCATACGCACCGCCTCATGCAGCGGAATGCCCGCATCTTTATGCGCGGTGCGCAGCAGGCGGTCGGCCATGGCGACGCTCCCGGCGAATGCGCTCCGGTCGCGCAGCTTGGCGACGCCATCCTCAATCACCACCGGGATGCCGTCGCCCAGCGGACCAAGCACTGACTCCGCAGCGTCTGTACCCGCGCCGCGTATGGCGTCGCCCGTCAGGCAGACGCGCTCAGGCCCCTTGGCCCTGCACACCCAGGCCAGCAATTCAACCGGCAGATGGCAGCCGTCGGCGATCACCTCCACCGTGGCGTCCTCCAAAATGAACGCGCTTTCCAGCGCCCCGGTAACACGGAACCCGTTGCGTCGCGTGATGGTGGACATGGCGGAATATAGGTGCGTAAAGTGCGTATACCCGTGGCCGTAGGCCAGCTTCATCTGCGCGTAATCGGCGCAGGTGTGCCCGGCGGAGGCCAAAATCCCCTGCCCCGCCAACGCGTCACCGAACGCGAGCGCCCCGGGAAGCTCGGGGGCCGCCGTCCATCGCCTGATGTCGCTGCCCGCGAATTCCAGCAGCGCCCCGTATTCCGCCGGGTCGGGGTCGCGAATATAGCGCGGGTCGATGGCACCGCGCATCTCAGCGTTCAGATACGGCCCCTCGAGGTGCACGCCCGGCATGTTCGCGCCGCCATGATTCAGTATCTTCGCCTGTCGAAAAGCGCCCAGAAAGCGGATCAGGGCATCGCGGCTCGCAGCAACGGAGGTGGGGAACAGCGTCGTAACCCCATGCCGGAGGTGGGTTTCGGCGGCGCGTAAAAATGCCTCCGCCGTGCCGTCCATAAAGTCATGCCCGCCCGCGCCATGGCTGTGAATTTCCACAAAGCCCGGCGCAAGATATGCCCCGAAAAGATCGATCCGCTCCGCCGCGTCGTCTCCCGGCCACGGTTGTTCCAGTACGCCAACAATCACGTCGTCCTCAATCAGCAGGCAACCCTGCGCGATCCTGTCAGGCAGAATCAACCGGGCATTGCAAAGCCACTTTCGCATCAACATCCCTCCGGGCTGGGGTAGTCAAGCCGATCAATCGCGAAAAAGGCAAAACCGCCAGCGCGCAGCACAAGCGTATCATGATAATCGGTGACGGCGTCAATACCACAGGTACCATCAGCGTGGGGAATGACCTCGCATTGCATCAACTTTGAGTCGGCCAGTACCTGCGCCAGCTGCGGCTCCGAAAGGCCAAAGAGCCTGACGCGCGAAGGCGAAAGATATCGCAGCAGAAGCGTCTCGCCCGCGTTGTCGCTGGGTTCGCGTCTGAAGTCATGGATTTCGAAGCGGACGGCGTTGGTTTCGGGGTTGATCAGCGGGTATTCGCGATCCGGCGTGATTGCCATTCCCTCTATTGTCACGTTGCGAATATCCCCGACGCCGCGCGTAAACTCCGGGCTTTCAGGATCGATGAGCGGCGTACGGCAATACCGCGCCGCGTCCAGGTTGACCGCGTTGCTGCGGCAACCGCCACGCGCGTCGCGGATGACACTATTGCTGATTTCCGCCGTTACGCTC
>JAVBOZ010000052.1:0-13652 GCA_031549985.1 Oscillospiraceae bacterium
CTCCCGCACAATTTGCGCGTTTTCTCTTGTATCATTCCATACTTTTTGGTATAATGTACATATCAGGTCACAGGGAAGGGGGTGGAGGCATGGAAAATTTGGAGCTTCCGCTGTATCTCTTTCATCAGGGAAGCAACGCTCGGGCTTATCGCTTCCTGGGCGCACACAGGGCGGAGGACGGAAGCGGCGCGGCGTTCCGTTGCTGGGCACCGAACGCCCGGGCGGTCAGCGTCGTGGGCGATTTCAATGACTGGGATCGCCGGGCCAACCCCATGCGCCGCCTGAACCCGGAGGGCGTCTGGGAGGGCACGGTACCCGAAGTGCTGCCCTTCGCAGCCTATAAGTTTTGTGTCACCGGGCCGGACGGCAGGCAGCGCCTCAAGGACGACCCATACGCCTTTCATGCCGAATCCGCGCCCGGCACGGCGTCGAAATATTATCCGTTGGAGGGTGTTTACGCCTGGAGTGACGCCGATTGGATGGAGCGCCGCGCTCGCTGGAATCCATACGCAGCCCCAGTGAATATCTATGAAGTGCACCTCGGCTCCTGGCGCAAATTCCCGGACGGGGAGCCGTTCTCCTATCGCAAGCTGGCGGAAGAGTTGATACCCTACGCGGCGGAGATGGGCTATACCCATCTGGAACTGATGCCTGTGACTGAATACCCCTTCGACGGCTCTTGGGGGTATCAGGTGACGGGCTATTTTGCCGCGACCTCCCGTTACGGCGAACCGAAGGAATTGATGTATTTCATCGACTGCGCCCATCAAGCAGGGCTGGGCGTGCTGCTGGATTGGGTACCGGCTCATTTCCCGCGCGATAGCCACGGGCTGGCGCGCTTTGACGGCGGGCCGCTTTACGAGCACCCCGACCCTCAAAGGGGCGAACATAAGCAATGGGGCACCTTGGTGTTCGATTACGGCAGGCCGGAGGTCTGTTCCTTCCTGATTTCCAGCGCTGCGTTCTGGCTGGAGCAATACCACGCCGATGGCCTCCGGGTGGACGCCGTGGCCTCCATGCTTTATCTGGATTATGGACGTAAGAGCGGCGAATGGCTCCCCAACCGCAAGGGCGGCAAGGAAAACTTGGAGGCTGTCGAATTCCTGCGGCGGCTCAATCGTTCCATACTGACGGATTTTCCCGGCGTCATTATCGCTGCGGAGGAAAGCACCGCTTGGCCGATGGTCACAAAGCCCCCCGAGGTCGGCGGCCTGGGGTTCAACTTCAAATGGAACATGGGCTGGATGAATGATTGCCTGCGCTATTTTTCCATGGACGGCATCTACCGCAAGGAGAACCACAACTGCCTGACTTTTTCGCTCTGCTACGCCTTTTCCGAAAACTTCATCCTTCCCCTGAGCCACGACGAGGTGGTGCACGGAAAATGCTCGCTGCTGAGCAAGATGCCCGGTGATTACGCCGAGAAGTTCGCGGGCCTGCGGGCGTGTTTGGGTTATATGATGGCGCACCCCGGCACGAAGCTGCTTTTTATGGGGCAGGAGTTCGGTCAGTTCATCGAGTGGAATTACGAGCGTGAGCTGGACTGGTTGCTGCTGGAATACCCGGCGCACCGGCAGCTGCGGGCCTGCGTACGCGCGCTGAACCTTTTTTATAAAGCGAACGCCCCCCTTTGGGAGGTTGAAGACGGCTGGGAGGGCTTTCGCTGGATCGCCGGGGACGACAACGTCAATTCCGTCATCGCCTTCGAGCGGATCGGCAGAGCCGGGCGGGCGCTGCTTTGCGTCTGCAATTTCACACCGGTCACGCGGGAGGGCTACCGCATCGGCGCGCCGGAGGCGGGGGAATATGCCGTGGTGTTCAGCACCGACGCGGAGCAATTCGGCGGCGCAGGGCTGACGGACGGAAAGGCATACAAGACCCGGCCAAAGGCTGCGCACGGGTTCGATCAATCGCTGGAAATAACACTGCCCGGCTTGAGTGCGGTGTTTTTGGAGAGGCGGTGAGCGCTTGGCTGGGGCTTATTATAATCCGGACATTCATCAGCGCCGCTCAATTCGTTTAAAATATGACTACACACGAAAAGGGATGTATTTTTTGACTGTTTGCACACAGAACCGTGATTGCGCTTTTGGAGACATTATTAATGGTGCTGTGCGGTTGAGCCTATGGGGCGAACTTGCTTTGCACGAGTTGCTGGCGACGCAGCAGCACCGAAACAATATGCGCTTACATGAATATGTTGTGATGCAAAATCACGTTCATGGGATAGTAGAAATCATTGAACATCCTAGCCTGGACACGGCGCGCCGTGTCCCTACGGCACGGGCGGAACAATTCGCCTGTCCTGTCGCCGGTTCCATTCCAACTTTTGTTCGGTCGTGCAAAGCCGCAATCACCAGGCAGATACGCCAAAATGGAAACGAGGCTTTTGCTTGGCAAAAGGGATACTTTGAGCACATTGTTCGCAACCGTGCCGACTATCTACGCATTGCCGAATACATTGAGAACAATCCGGCAAATTGGAAGCATGACCGATTCTATTATGAAGGTGCGTAGGGACATGGCGTGCCGTGTCCAGGTAAAAAACCGAGGCAACGTAGGGACACGGCGTGCCGTGTCCAGGTAATGTAACAGGAGGAAAGTTTAAAAAATCACGCTCAGCTATTTATCAAACTATAAGTTTTGTGCTGCGCAAAACTTGAAAAGGATGGAACATAAATATGCAAAAGCAAGAATGCATCGCGATGCTTTTGGCAGGGGGGCAGGGGAGCCGGTTGGGCGTACTGACCAAGTACCTTGCCAAGCCCGCCGTGCCCTATGGCGGCAAGTACCGCATCATTGATTTCCCCCTTTCCAACTGCGTCAATTCCGGCGTTGACACCGTAGGGGTATTGACGCAGTATCAGCCGCTTGAGTTGACCGACTACATCGGTAACGGCCAGCCCTGGGATCTTGACCGGATGAACGGCGGCGTACATGTGCTTTCGCCCTACCAACAGATCAAGGGAAGCCAGTGGTTCAAGGGCACAGCCAACGCCATCTATCAGAATATTCATTTTATCGACCGTTACCAGCCGGAGTATGTACTGATCCTTTCTGGCGACCATATCTATAAGATGGACTACGCAAAAATGCTGGACTTTCATAAGGCCAGGGGCGCGGACTGCACGATCGCCATGTTGGAAGTGCCCTGGGAGGAGGCCAGCCGTTTTGGCCTGATGCTGACGGATGAGGAAAACCGCATTACAGAGTTTGAGGAAAAGCCAAAGAATCCCCGGAGCAACCAAGCCTCCATGGGCGTTTATGTCTTTACCTGGGAAAAACTGCGGGCGTATCTCGTCGCGGATGAGGCGAACGCGGGTTCGACAAACGATTTTGGTAAAGATGTAATCCCCGCCATGCACGCGGCGGGGGAGGGTATGTACGCCTACCCATTCGAGGGCTATTGGAAGGATGTCGGCACCATCGACAGCCTTTGGGAAGCCAACATGGATTTGCTCAACCCCAAGGTCGACATTGACCTGAGCGACCCCGACTGGAAAATTTATTCGCGCAACCCGGCTTCGCCGCCTCATTTCATCGCCGGGGGCGCTTTGGTGCAAAACGCCATGATTTCCGCAGGTTGCGAGGTCGCTGGTACTGTAGATTTCTCCATCCTCTTCCCGCAGGTGACGGTGGAAGAGGGTGCGGTCGTACGTGACTCGATCCTGATGCCCGGCGTGACGGTGAAGCGCGGCGCGTCGGTGCAATACGCCATCGTGGCTGAGAACTCCGTCATTGAGGAAGACGCCGCCGTGGGTGCCCGCCCGGAGGACTGCGGTCAGCTGGAGCGTTGGGGCGTCGCTGTGGTCGGTTCGGATCTGCGTGTCGGGCGCGGCGCGGTAGTCGCCCCAAGCGCGATGGTTGAAAACGACGTGAAAGGGCTGGAAGTTTGAAAAATTGCGCCCAGCTATTTTTCAAACCATAAGTTTTGTGCTACGCAAAAACTTGAAAAGGATGGATCATAAGCATGAGGGCCAACAACATCTTAGGCATCCTGTTCTCCAATTCTTATGACGAGACGCTGCCGGAACTGACGAACCTGCGCACGATGGGTTCGGTGCCCTTCGGCGGGCGCTACCGGATGATCGACTTTCCGCTTTCCAGCATGGTCAACAGCGGCATCACCAAGGTCGGCGTCATCACCAAGCAGAACTACCGTTCCTTGATGGATCACCTTGCCCAGGGCAGGCCGTGGGATCTTGCGCGCAAGCATGAAGGCATGGTGCTGCTGCCGCCATTTTCGGGCGGCGGAATCGCGGGCAACCAGACCCGCATGGAGGGCCTTTGCGGTGCGCTGGATTTTCTGGCGAACTCCAAGGAAGAATACGTGATCATGAGTGATTGCAACACCGTCTGCAATTTGGATTACCAGCGGCTCTTTAGAGCGCATCAGGCCAGCGGGGCGGATATTACCCTGGCCGCGAAGCGAGGCAATGCGCCCCGGCTGGAGTGTATGCGCTTGCAGACCGACCCCACCTTGCGCGTCACGGAAATCGCGATGGGCCGGGCAGCGGCAGAAGATTGTTTATATTCCCTCAACATCTTCGTGATGCGCAAGGCGCTGCTTGAGCGCCTGTTGCGAGAGGCCATGCAGTTGGGCCGCGTCGATTTTGAGCGGGATTTGCTGCAATCACATGTTCAGATTTTGCGCATTCATGCGGCTGAAATCACAGAATATGCGCAGGTGATCGACTCCCTGCAGGGGTACTATGACGCGTCCATGGCGCTGCTGCGGCCCGAGGTTCGCCGTGCGCTGTTTGACGCGCAGCGGCCTGTGCTGACCAAGGTGCAAGACGACATGCCGACGATTTACGGCCTGCACTCCGGCATCGAAAATTGCCTTGTGACCAATGGCTGCCAGTTGGAAGGCGAGGCCGAAAACAGCGTACTGTTCCGAGGGGTGCGCGTTGAGGCGGGCGCGAGGGTGCGCAACTGCATCCTAATGCAGGGGACCTACATCAGCGCGGGCGTGCGGCTTGAAAACGTGATTGCCGACAAGGGCGTGGTGATCAAGCCGGGCAAGACGCTGGTCGGTGCGGCGAATTATCCGATTTATCTGGGCAAGAGGATTGTTGTTTAGGCGCTTGCGAAGACGAAACGCACATCTTACTTCACGGGAGGTACCTCCATGAAAGTTCTGTTTGCTGCCAGTGAAGCGCTGCCCTTCAAATCCAGCGGCGGCTTGGCTGAGGTGATGGGTTCCCTGCCCGCCGCGCTGCGCCGCAGGCTGATCGGTGCGCGCGTGGTCATGCCTCTTTACGACTGCATCGCGCCGGAGCTGCGGGAATCCATGAAGTTCCTGACGCACATCGTCGTGCCGGTCGCCTGGCGGCGGCAGTATTGCGGTATCTTTGAGGCCCGCAGCAACGATGTGATCTATTACCTGTTGGATAACCAGTATTACTTCAAGCGCGGCAAGCAAATTTACGGCTATTATGACGACGGAGAGCGCTTCGCGTTCTTTGCCCGCGCGGTGCTTGAGATTTTGCCGCACCTTGGCGGCTGGAAGCCGGATATCATTCACTGCAACGACTGGCAGAGCGCCCTGACCCCCGTCTTCCAGACAGCTTTTTATGGTCAATCGGAATATTATCAGGGCATCAAAACGGTGTTCACCATTCATAACATTGAGTACCAGGGCAAATACGGCATGGATATTTTGGAGGATGTCTTTGGCCTGGATAAGCAATACCGTACGCTGGTGGAACACGACGGTTGCGTCAACCTGATGAAGGGCGGTATCGAATGCGCCGACGCGGTGACCACCGTCAGCCCCACCTATGCCGGGCAAATTCTTGACCCGTGGTATAGCCACGGTCTGGACAGCATTCTCAAGCCACGGCGGTTCAAGCTGCACGGCATTCTCAACGGGATTGATACTGAGGGCTATAATCCCGCTACGGACCCCGCCATCGCCGTCCCTTTCAGTGCGGAGGAACCCGCCGGCAAGGCGGCGGACAAGGCGGCGGCGCAGCGGCTGTTTGGCCTGGAAGAAGCCCCGCGCAAGCCGCTGTTCTGCGTCATCAGCCGTCTGGCGGAACACAAAGGCATCGCGCTGCTGCGTTCAAAGCTCTGCGCGCTGCTTGATCAAACCGATGCGCAGCTGGCAGTGCTGGGCACGGGCGAATGGCAGTACGAAAACTTCTTCCGCGAACTGGCGAAGGAATACCCCGGTCGCGTGGGCGCGATCATCGATTTCATTCCGGCTGTCTCGCGGCAGCTTTACGCGGGGGCGGATATTCTGCTGATGCCCTCCAAGAGCGAACCCTGCGGTCTTTCGCAGATGATCGCGCTGCGCTATGGCTGCGTCCCCATCGTGCGCGAGACCGGCGGGCTGAAGGATTCGGTGCGCGACAGCGGCGACGGCGAAGGCAACGGCTTCACCTTCGCCGATTATGACGCCGATCAACTGCTGCATACGATGTTCCGCGCGGCAGAAGGTTACAAAGACGAGGCGGGTTGGCAGCAACTTGTTTGCCGCGCGATGTCCTGTGACTACGGCTGGGGCAAGAGCGCCGGGGCGTATATCAAGTTATATAAGGAGCTATTAGCCGAAGGATGATTGAAATACGCACACCGCGCCTCATAGTGCGTGACCCGCTGCTCTGCGATTTGGAGGGTTGGCACCGCCTGAAAACCAACACGAAAAACATGCGTTTTGTGCCTTATTTGCAAACGCACAGCCTGGAAGAAAGCCGGGCAGACTTGCAAGACGCCATTGAGTCCGCAAAAGTTATCCCGCGTGAAATCCATTTCTTCAGCGTCATCGAAAGCGCAAACGGCGCGTTTCTGGGCACCCTTGGCTTCCGCACAGAGGCTAAGCCGGATGGGCTGACGGGCTCGGCGGGTTGGTTCTTTTTGCCGGAGGCCCAGGGCAGGGGGTACGCGACCGAAGCGTTCCGCGCGTTGCTGCCCCACATTTTTGACGATTGGGGCATGGCCCTGGTGGAGGCCTCCTGCTTCAAAGCCAACAAGGCTTCGGAGCGGGTGATGCAAAAAGCCGGGATGACCTATATATGCGAATACGGCGAACCGGAGCAGCGCCGCGCGCAATACCAAATGACAAAGAAGGATTACGAAACAATATGCAATCATACTACCTGACCCTTTTGCGCCATGGGCTGGCGCAGGGCGAGAGCGATGGGCGATACATCGGCCACACCGATGCCCCTCTGACCGAAGAAGGCAAGCAACAGCTGTTAGAGATGCGCGAGACGATGCGCTATCCGCACGCGCAGGCGCTGTTCACCTCACCGCTGGCACGCTGCCGCGAGACGGCGGCGCTGCTTTACCCCGAAGCGAAGCCCATCGCGCTGGACGGCCTGCGCGAATACTACTT
Source organism: Oscillospiraceae bacterium (assembly GCA_031549985.1). Lineage (GTDB taxonomy): Bacteria > Bacillota > Clostridia > Oscillospirales > Acutalibacteraceae > WRMQ01. The sequence goes on from JAVBOZ010000052.1 coordinate 7,343, forward strand.
CGGCGAATTTGAAGATAAAACGCCGGTTGAACTGGAAAACCACCCCGTGTACCACCGCTGGCTCAGCGGCGAACCGGGGCTTACGCCGCCCTTCGCCGAAGCGTTGGAGGCCTTTCAGGCGCGCATATTCGGCACATTTGAAAAACTTGTGGGCGGGCTGCTCAAGACCGGCACCAACCATGCGGTCGTCATTACCCATGGCGGGATCATCATGGCACTGCTGGCGCGTTTCGGTCTGCCTGAGGCGGATATGCACGAATGGCTCACCCCAAGCGGCTGCGGGTTTTTGCTGCGCATCACGCCGATGCTTTGGTCGGCCGGGCAAAAGCTGGAGGTCGCGGCCATGGCCCCCGAAATGCCGGAGGACGAGGACGCGCTGCCGCCGGAGCGTTCGCTTTGGCTGGAGCTGGAAAACACGGAAAGAGTATAGCAAACAGAACAAGACGCAAGGCAACGGAATGAACCTTGCCTGGCGTCTGTTAAAATGCGTGCGGACGGCGTTATACCAACACATCGCGCTTCGCGCTGCCGTCCAGGCGTATGCGCTCAAAATGCTGTTTGCCTTCCGTTTCGGAAGCGAAATACGCCCAGCCGTCAGCTGCGCCCGCGATGGCGACGCAGTCAGCGGCCAACTCGGTTGCCGCGCCGCCCTTGAGGGGTTGGCGCATCAGCTTGCCTTCTCTGACGCAAAAGGCGTCCGCGCCGCTCAAGCGCCATTGCGTCCCTTTTAGGCCATCCCCGACGGCCTGCGGTTCGCCGCCATCCGGCTTGATCTGAAAGAGCTTGCCGCGCTGCACAAAATAAATCCATTCCGGCGCTTGCGCGGGCACTGAACCGTCGCTGCGCAGCTTACCCCCGGCAAAGACTAGATCAATGCCTCCGCCTTGATGCAGCCGCTTAGGGGCGGCTTTTTTTTTGCTGTCCAACTGATACAGCGCCTTGCCGGTGCTAAAATATACGGAATCTCCGGCTACGTCGAACGAGACGCAGTTCTTTGCGTCCAGTTCCACCTTTGCGCCATTATCTCGGTCGATGCGGAAGATACGCCGGTCCTCGCCCGCGATGGCGTAAACGGAGCTCTGCGTGCCGAGCGGCGCGAAGGCGTCCTTGGTCAGCACCTCTTTGTTGGCGCCGTTGGACAAAAGCACAGTCAGCGCGTTGCCGTTTTCCGCGTCCGCGTAGCCGATGCGGCCATTGTAATAAAAAGCCGAGGAAGCTCCGCTTGCGGCCAGCCGGTTTTGCCGGTCAAAGTCAGGGGTTTCGCTATAGAGCGCACCGTCAAAGGTGAAATAGACGTAGCCATCCAGGTAGAGCAGCGAGACCGCGCCCGATTCGGTGGGCTGTTTCGCCGCGCAGGCGGGCAGGGCGGCCAAAACAAGGGCTGCTAAAAGGCAGAGGCCCCAACGTTTCAGTTGCTTCACAGGTCTGATGTCCTTTCGTTCGGGATTACTATAGTATGCCCGGTTAATCGTCCAGCCACTGGTATCGCGCCTGCCGATAGAGCCAGTTGCCGTTTTGGTCGATATATCCTGCGTAAAGACCCTGCGTCACCCAGGGGTAGACGGCGATCCCGTTGCTCACGCCGCCGTACGAGAGCGTGGTGAGGCCGGTAAAGCTATATTTACCCGCGCCGTTTTCATCCAAAGCCTTGCCTTTGCTGTCGATGACCAGACGTTCCAGCGTCTCGTCGTAATCCGAAGCGGCGACCGCCCAGGGGCAAAGGCTTTCGACGGCATCATACTGCCCGCCCGGCAGGGGGATTTCACGCTTGTCGACCAGATTATATATCACCAGCGTACCGCCGTTCATGTCGCCGGATTCGATCCGAAGCTCCACCAGCGCGTCCGTCAGCGAGTTGATGCGATCATAACAGGTGTTCAGCCGGGCGATGTCCTTTTCCGCCGCAAAATCGCGGAAAACTGTGGTACCCGCCGTCTTATCGCAAACGGCAAACAGGTCGCCGCGCATGTTGAAGACCATCTGATCTACCGCCGGTTTCACCAACTCTTCGCACACGCCGTCATTTACCCGGATCAAGCCGTTCGTGCCCTCTGTGACATTTTCGGCAACCAGATAGTTTCCGTAGGCGGTGAGCCTGCCGACGAAGTCGTAGATGCTCTTGCCCTGCGCGTTGATCACGCTGCTGCGTTCCGTGTCATAGCGTATCACGATGCCCCAGCCGCGTCCGCGAAGCGCTTCTGCCTCATCAAATTCAGGCGGTACCACCCATTTTAAATCGCGGTTGACATACCCCCATTTTTCTGTGGTATTCATTGCGGGGATCAAAGGCTCATTCAAACCGATGTTGTAATAGCCCGCGCTCGCGACCCCGGCGGGCGCGGCAATGCGTTTTTCGCTTTGTGCATCAAAGACGTAGGCTTCTTTGACGTTATTGATAGCTATGATGTTAAAATCCCTAACCACCACGAAGAAACGGTGCTCACCGATGGGTGTGATCGACTGCCACCGCTGCGGAGCCAGCAACTGCCGGTTCTTTTCCAGGCTCCAAAGGCCGCCGCTCTGATCTTTGGCTTCATCGTCAAATTCATAGCTGCGTCCGATTTCGGCGTAGCGACCGCCGGGAAAAGGTGACATCCAGCCCCGGTGCGTCGGTTCGGCCAAAACTTTGCCGTTCAGGTCATAATAGGTCCATTGATAGGCTTGCGCCTTTGTGTCCAGCCGCCCTGCCAGCAGGCCTGTTATGGCTGTCTCGTCCGCGTTGCGCACGTAGCTCAATTGGTCATACACTATCGGGGCAACGGTCTCGCCCCGGGCGTTGATCAATCCCATGCGCGGGGTTCCCCAACCCATATAGCTTGAGTCGCTGTTCGCGTAGGTGGGGTAGAGCATGGCGTCCCCGGCCAGCGGCGGCAGCACGACCCCTTCACCCGGGGCCTCATTGCCATGGGGTTGGGATGCTTCCGTGACCGGCGTACTGCCTGGCCGCAGAGTGCAGCCGGGCAGGCAGAGCAGAATCGCCAGGAGGATGGGGAATAGCCGCAGTTTTCCGTTGAAACGCTGTTGCATTGCTTTCGCCTCTCTCAACTTATAGTTTGTCAACCACAAGGTCATCTGTCTGCTTCGTTTTTTCTTCCAGTTCAATGATTTTTGCCGCCAAGACCTCCAACTCGCCGATGCTGCGCAGCGAGGTCATTTCGCGCCGCAGACCGGCTGCGCCCCGCAGGCCTTTGGTATACCAGGCCGCGTGCTTGCGCGCCTCCCGCATCCCGATCCGTTCGCCCTTATAAGCGCAAAGCTGCCGAATATGCCGCAAAAGCCACCGTACGCGCTCTTCGGCGGCAGGTTCGGGCAGGCAGGTGCCGTCAGTCAGATAGGCGGCAATCTGCCGGAACACCCAAGGCCGCCCCAGCGCGCCGCGCCCAACCAAGAGGCCGTCGCAGCCGGTCTGCGCAAGCATCGCCGCCGCAGATGGGCCATCGATCACGTCGCCGTTGCCCAGCAGCGGTATGCGCACCGCCTCTTTGACCCGGCGGATGGTCTCGAAATCCACCGGGGGGGCATACATCTGCTGCCGCGTACGCCCGTGAACGGTGATCCAGGCCGCGCCCGCTTCTTCGCAGCGCAGGGCGAGCTCCACGGCGTTGCGGTCTTCATCGTTCCAACCGGTGCGCATCTTCACGCTGACCGGCAGCGTTGAACCCGTGCCGCGCAAGGCCTCCACTGTCGCGCGGACAATGGCCTGCGCCAAGGCGGGGTCTTTCATCAGCGCCGCGCCGCCGCCGTGCCCGGCGACTTTGTGGGCCGGGCAGCCCATATTGATATCCACAAAAGCCGGTTCATGCGCCAGCGCGGCCAGCGCCGCCTGGGGAAAGCACTCCGCTTCTTTACCGAACAGCTGAATGCCCGCAGGTTGTTCCGCTGCCGAAAGCGTCATCAGTTCCCCGCTCTTGCGGTCACCGACGCAGATGCCCTTGGCGCTGACCATTTCGCTGCAGACGAAGGCCGCGCCCGCCTCGCGGCAGAGTTCCCGAAACGCGCGGTCTGCCGCACCGGCCATGGGCGCAAGCGCTGCGCAACGCTTTGTGATCATCATATCCGCAGGCAGGCTCATACGGCGGTGAACCTGCCCGTCAGTTTCGCGCCGTAGTTATCCCAAAACCCGCGCGCGGTCACTTCAACCGTATATTCCGTTCCGGGCACAAGGCCTTCCAGCGGCAGCGTGAGCGTCTTCGGCATCGGGTCAAAATAAAACTCGGACCAGAGCGAGCGGTAAGCCGCAATCACGCCGTCTTCGGCCCGGCGAACGCGGACGAAATAGTCCAGCACCGGCTCGGCGGCGTAATCCGCCTGATCAAAGGTCAGGCTGTTACCTTCAAACCGCAGCGAAGCTCCCTCGGGAAACACCGGAAGTTTCGCGGCGGAACGGCGCTTCACACGGGTATATTGAAAGCTCTCCGGCTCTGAGGGCCGCTCAACCTCCCATTGCAGGGGGAACGCCTTATCTGTCAGCAGGTTCCACGGGGTGATACGCACACGGTTTTGCACGTCGGCCTCAACGATGAGCATCTGCGCCGCGGCTTCGTCGCCCGGCGGCACCGTTCCGTAGTACTTGTCGTATTCATCCAGTTCAAAATAAGAAAGCGTCCCGCAGCCCAGGCTGGTGAAGTGCTCCTGGTGAATCGAGCGGGGATCGTTGATGGGCGCGTGCGAGTGCCCCGAAAAATCGATCACCTGCGGGTAATTCATCAAAATTGGCGTCAAATCGTTTTCGCCCCAGTTGATGCTCCCGGCAACGGTATCCTGAATATGCGGGTGTTGGAAAAAGAAGATTGGCTTGCGGGGGTCGTCCGCCGCCGCTGTGGCAAGTTCCGCCTTCATCCAATCGAGCTTTTGCCGGTTAAAGCCAGTGCCGTGCGAGGGCGAGACGGAGATGAAATGAAACCCGTTGATCACGGTATGAATATCCGGGGGCTGGTGAAAAAAGCGCTCCAGCTTTTCGTATGCTTCCTCCACGTGGTCGCCGTGAAATTCATGGCTGGCAACCGAAATCAAGGTCGCCGTGCCCGGCCGCAGTCCTTCGTCCAGCGTCTGGCGAAAGGCCTGGAACTGCGCTTCGGTGCCCCGGTTGGCGAAGTCACCCACGACTGCCAGAGCGTCAAGGCGCTTGTATGCCGGGTGTTCCTGCGCGACGCGGTTGCCCGTTCGCAGCGCCTGCGCCATTCGCTCGCGCTCCACCGTATGTTCGTCGTTATAATGCACATCGCTCAGTGCGATGAAGCGCAGGGCAGGTATAAAGTTTTCCATAAGCACCTCCAATATAGAACTCAGTATTTTCGTTATGTGGATTGCACATTGTCCGTCTTTTCCGCTCAAGCCAGTCACTCCGGCAATACGCACCCCTTCAGCCGGTAGCTCGGTTCGCCCCGCTGCAGGGCCGTGATCCCCGTCCGGCACATTTCAAGAAGGGGATAGGCGGCCAGCATCTCGAGGAAGGCGTCGATTTTCTCCGGCTCGCCCGTCAATTCAAAGATCATGCTGCCCGGCGAAAGGTCGATGATCTTGGCTTTATACACAGTGGCAATTTCGCGCAGGGCGGGCCTTGTTGTCTCATCCGCCGCCGCTTTGACCAGCAGCAGCTCCCGCAAGACCCCCATACCGGGTTCCACGCGGAAGATTGCCCGGGTCTCCGCCAGCTTTTCCGTTTGGTGGATGATTTGATCCAGCTCTGTCTCGTCCCCACTGACGACGATTGTGACGCGCGAAAGCGCCGGATTGTTCGTGGCCGAGACGCTGAGGGAATCGATGTTGAATCCCCGACGCCCAAACAGGGAGGAAATCCGCGCCAGAACCCCGGCGTGGTTGTCGACGAGTATGCTTAAAACACTGCGTGGCATAAGTTAAACTCCTTTGCAGGCGCTTGGCGTATGGGCGGCACAACGTCCTGCGAATTTTTCGCGGCGGGCGACCGGGGACGGTCGCCCCTACATATGGGCTTGCGTAAGCTCACCCTTCGTGCCATATATCAAGTTCCCGTTGCTCGGGAACAACATCGTCTTCCATGCCCAGGCTGTGAAGCAATTCACGCGCGGCGTTGTAGCCCATCATCTTCTGGCGGTTGTTCATCGCTGCGGCCTCCACGATAATTGAAAGGTTGCGCCCGGGCTTGACCGGCACCACGTCCACCGGCACGCGGATGCCCAGAATCTCGACGTATTCCTCATCCAACCACATGCGGTCATAATCCTTTTCATTGTCAGAGGGCTCAAGCTTGATCAACATGTTGATCTTTTCGGTTAACTTCTCCGCCCCCTTGCCGAAGATGCGCCGGGCGTTGATGATGCCGATGCCC
>JAVBOZ010000073.1:0-5655 GCA_031549985.1 Oscillospiraceae bacterium
AAACCGTCTTCCCTCACGCGGCGTTGCTGCATCAGGCTTTCGCCCATTGTGCAATATCCCTCACTGCTGCCTCCCGTAGGAGTCTGGGCCGTGTCTCAGTCCCAATGTGGCCGTTCAACCTCTCAGTCCGGCTACCGATCGCGGGCTTGGTGAGCCGTTACCTCACCAACTACCTAATCGGACGCGAGCCCATCTCAAAGCGATAAATCTTTGGTAACCAAATCCATGCGAATTAGCTACTTTATGCGGTATTAGCGTCTGTTTCCAAACGTTATCCCCCACTCTGAGGCAGGTTGCTCACGCGTTACTCACCCGTCCGCCACTAACCTAGATGTTAGACGCTAGACTTTAGCTTTTAGACTCTTTGCCCGGACGCCATCTTCTTTTCCTGCCATGATCTCGTCCGCGCCCTCACGTCTAATGTCTAAAATCTACTGTCTAACATCTAGATCCGTTCGACTTGCATGTGTTAGGCACGCCGCCAGCGTTCGTCCTGAGCCAGGATCAAACTCTCTGAAAATTGTATTGTTACGACCGAAATCGTTCCAATCATTTTTCGAGCTTGTTAGCTCTCGCCATTGCTGGCACTGTTTTGTGTTCTGTTTCCAGAATACTGGTTTCCATCGCCCGGCCGTAGCCGAACCATGAAACTCAAGAATCTTAAGGGTGTTCATTGCTTCCTCACGGCCGAAGCCGTTCGTTAGTTCTGAACTTGAATCGTTGTTTAATTTTCAAGGTGCCATGGTCTTGCTACGCAAGCCCTTTCGAAATTCCTATCGGATTTTCTGCTGGTCTTCGCAAGCCCTTGCCGTCTGCCGCGCTCGTTCTCCACTTTAAGGGGTGAAAGCTTTCCTTCCCCTTCCTTATCCTGGGGCCGTCGCTCGCCGGACAGCTTGATTATTCTATCACTTCCCGCCTCACTTGTCAAGCCTTTTTTTGCCCTTTTTTTTGCCCTTTTTTCGCTTTTTGTACACGTGGCCGCGCGTTTAGTGGAACGCGCGGCCCGCGCTTGCACAGTGCTTGCTTTTTTACGCGCCGCGTGTTAATATAATACCTAATGTATTACCGAAAGAGGAAGGTGGAATCAATATGCCCTACATCCCGATGACAGAATATGAGACGGCGTCGCCGGAGGTTCGCGCGCGCTATGACGGCCAGCTCAACCAACATGGGCGCATCACCAACATGAAACGCACCTTGCTGCACAATCTGAAGGCCTTTGACGTCTATATGGAGTGGTATCCGCTGGCAGATCTCTTAAAAGAATTTCTGCCCGAGCGAGCGGTAATCCTCTATGCACACGCAATTTCGGCGGGCAACCGATGCCTGGTCTGCTCCACCTATTTCCGCAAAATCCTCATCGATTCCGGCGATGACCCCGATCAGCCCAACCTCAACGCGCAAGAGGAACTGTTGATGGATCTCGGCTTCTCCATCTCGGAAGATCCACACAACATCGACCCGGGCATCTACGCCGCCCTGCGGGAGCGCTATGACGATGAGCAAATCGTCCTGCTGTTCAGCTTCGCGGGCATCATGGCGGCAACCAATCTGTTCAATACCGTTGCACAGGTGCCGCTGGATGAAATTCTTTATGATTATAAAAAGACCAAGATCACTGAATAATTTGTGACTTAATTTCACTTGACAGGGCGGTTTTTCCTGGTATACTATCAGTAATAGTTATTGTTATTGATTTGAGGTGCTTTCCATCGTGCTACCGACGCGCGTGAGCAGGCAGCGAGAAGCCATCCTACAGGAATTGCAGGGGCGCAAAGATCATCCGACCGCGGAGCAAATGTATTTTTCACTGAAAGAGCGCTGGCCCGCGCTGAGCCTGGGCACAGTCTATCGCAATTTGGGGCAGCTTTGTCAGGCGGGCCTGGCGCAGCGGCTCCCCGGGCGCAACGCGGAACATTTCGATGCCACCCCTCAGCCTCACGGCCATGTCCTTTGTGTGCATTGCGGGCGGATGCTCGACCTCGACCTACCCCCCGGCCTGCTTGAAGAGCTGCGCAAGCAGGCGCAAAGCGGTTTTTCGGGGCAGCTGCTGGAGCCTAACCTCCAGTTCAACGGCCTCTGCATGCATTGCGCGCCAAAAAGCAACCCCAACTGAAAAGCCGTTCCGGCGATCAGATAAGCACAAAACAATAAATATATGAAAGGAAGCATTATCATGAAAACCTATGTCTGTTCTGTTTGCGGTTATGTCCATGTCGGCACGGAGGCCCCCGAGCGCTGTCCCCAATGCAAGGCCCCTCGCGAAAAATTCAGGGAGCAGGTCGAAAGCGAACTTGTCTGGGCTTCGGAGCACGTGGTCGGCGTGGCACAGGGCGTCAGCGAAGATATTTTGGCGGATTTGCGCGCTAATTTTGCCGGCGAATGCACGGAAGTCGGCATGTACCTTGCGATGAGCCGCGCGGCGCACCGCGAAGGCTACCCTGAAATCGGCATGTACTACCAGCAGGCGGCCTTAGAGGAGGCCGACCACGCCGCCCGTTTCGCCGAACTGCTGGGCGAAGTGGTCTCCGAAAGCACGAAAGAAAACCTGACCCTGCGCGTCGCCGCCGAAAACGGCGCGACCGCCGGGAAGACCGATCTGGCCAAGCGCGCGAAGTTGGCAAATCTCGACGCAATTCACGACACAGTGCATGAGATGGCGCGGGACGAGGCGCGGCACGGCAAGGCCTTCGCCGCCCTGCTGCAAAGGTATTTTGGCTAACCTCGGTTTGATGCGTTGAGGGTAAAATAGAGGCAACGGTTCGGAAATCCATCCGAACCGTTGCTGTTTTTGATTGTGCCTATTCGTTCCCGATTTCCCCGGTAATCTCGCCAAACGTCTTCAACAGCATCTTTGCGGCCTGGTCGCTGGCGGCGTTGATCTCCTCATTGCCAAACAGGACGAAGTTTTGGATATCGTTCGGCAAAATATAATACCCGGAGTGGTCGTTCATGATGCCGAACACCAGCAGTTCCCTGCCGCCGCGCGTTTGATCTTGCATGGGCGTAAACGCGAAATCTTCGCCCGTCCAGGCCAGCGACGCATCCAACCCACCGCCCATAGCAAGGCAGGGATCAATCTCGCCCGGCGCAAGCGCGACCGCCAGGTCTTCGCCCAACTCCATGTAGCCCGTCTCCGTCACCAAATCCATCGCGGGCCCCACCGCGCAGCGCCTGACGCAGGTAAACTCGATCATCCCAAGGCGAAAGGCCAAAAGGTGCAGTGGATTATCCACCGGCATGCGGTATTCTTTATGCCGCACATTGAGGATGGGCGCGACTTCGGCGTCACCCGCGCCGATGCCAACCAGCAGCTGGCCGAGCTTATGCCCATAGGGCACAATCATGTCGTAATAGCTGGCACCCTCAAACCAGAAGGGGCTGGCCTCATAGGTGATGGCCATCTGCGCACCCTGGATCATCTGGAAATTCGCGCGGCCGCCGATCTCCTCTTCCATATAATAGGGGTAATCGCCGCTGATTTCACGGCCATTGGCCCCGAGCCCCGTGCAGTGCGCGGCGAAATTCACCAGCCAGGTCTCCTTGGAACCGTCGTCGGGGTGAAAACGAAAGCGGTGCAGCAGCGGATCATATACCTGCGGCGGGCGCTTATCGCGTACATAGGGGGAGGCGTCCGCCGTTCCGTAATATAGGGTACCGGGCCGCATATCGGCCACGGCGGCGCGGATGGTTTCGGCCACGGTTTTGTGCAAATTCTCAATAAACGCGCGGTTTTTGCCTGTATAGGGCGCATACCAGCCGGTCAGATTGGCAAGAGGGTTGAGAAACAGGGCATTGAGGATGGGGCCGTTCATGCCCAAGGTATCGATGGCGCTGTGCTGATGCAACGCGCCGATGTTGATGCTGGCGATGTTCTTTTCGGCGGCAAAATCCCGCAGCAGCGCCCGGATCGCCCGCACATCCGTGGAGCTGAGGGCGTAGCCGTCGACGCTGGCGAGAATCACCGAACCCCGCCCGCTGCCGTCGCTAAGCGCGGTGGCACGGATACACTGGTCATCCAGCAGCTTCGTGGGTGTTTTGCGCTCCAGGAACGACAGCCCGCCACCCACATAGACATCGTTGCCGCCGATGTATTCCCCCGCCGCATTGAAGTAGCCTTCGGGGATCAGCGACGCCCGCGCATAACCCAGCGACCACCGCTTCGCGCCCTCCGGTTCGTCGATGAACCGCTCCGTGCCGGGGTAAAAGTCGGGGCTTTGGCTGTATTCCGACGGCAGCTTTGTCGGCATAAAGGCCGCCAAAATGTTGATTGCGGACTTGAGCGCAAAATCCCCCGTGTCGTAAAGGAATTGCTCGAAGGCGGGGGGCGGCCCCTCGGCGGTGTCGGCCGCGAAAGCGGGCACGGCAGTGCCCAACAACATGGCAAGCGCGACGACTGCCGCGAGCGCAAAACGTAACGGTTTCAAAACTTTTCCCTCCCCCAATATTCTGGATTCATGGTATCACAAAGACCGGCACCTTGTCAAGAACGCGGTGCGCCGCAATTTGGGAAGAATATGCTTGCTTTTTGTGAATCTTTGGCATATAATCAATGTATCAGCAAAGTAAAGAGGTGCGGAAATGAAGGAATCGTGGCTGGATATCTTGGAGTTTGTCGTCGGGACCGTTATTTTGGGTGGCTTGAGTGCGCTGATTGCTTTTCTCGCTTATCGGCACAGCAAAAAAACGCCGCCTGCCACAGAGAAACACGAAGACAACCATGGCCTCCAAAGCCACGGCGACAACAAAGGCATAATAACGCAAGGCGACAACCACGCCCCGCAAGCCGTTGCGAGTGGCAATGGGCATGCTTTTGCCGCTCCACAGTATCAGGCACAGAACATGACCATTAATCAAAGTGGCGCCGCCTTCATTCACCCCGACCAGCCAAACCATTCTTATCAAATGGGGAAGGTCTATTATGGGCAGTTGAATTACCGCAAGGCAGCGGAATTCTATGCGCAATCTGCGGAAGAATATAAAAACCAGCCGGACTTTGGCCCGCAGCACCTTGACCGCGCCCGGGCACTCAACAGCGCTGGCATCGCGTATACCGATCTTGCAGAGTATCAAAAGGCCATTGACTGCTATATGGAGGCGGAAGCCATTTATACCCCCAAGGGCGAACAAACCGATCTTGCCATGATCTACAACAACATAGGTGAAGTATACCGCAAACAAGGCGAATATGGCAAGGCGCTGGAGTGGTACTTCAAGGCCTTGAACATCCGCGAAACCGTGCTGGGCAAAAACCACCCGGATACCGCCGCAACCTACAACAACATCGCGAGTGTTTACTATAGCCAAGGCGAATACGACAAGGCACAGGAGTGGTACTTCAAGGCCTTGAAAATCTACGAAGCAATGCAGGGCAAAAATCACCCGGATACCGCCGCAACCTACAACAACTTGGCGGTTGTTTACGACAGCCAAGGCGATTACGGCAAGGCGCTGGAGTGGTACTTCAAGGCCTTGAACATCCGCGAAGCAGTGCTGGGCAAAAATCACCCGGATACCGCCGCAACCTACAACAACATCGCGGTTGTTTACGACAGCCAAGGCGATTACGACAAGGCGCTTGAGTGGTACTTCAAGGCGCTAGAAATCAAAGAAGCCGCACTGGGCAAGAACCACCCGAGCACCGCAACGACATAC
>JAVBOZ010000149.1:0-21258 GCA_031549985.1 Oscillospiraceae bacterium
GGCTGCTGAGATCGTCCGCAAACCTCTATGGAATAACAAGCGGGACATCAAAGGCCCCTTTGATATCATCGGCGATGTACATGGTTGCTTTGACGAACTGTGCGCATTGTTGACACAACTGGGATATGACGTGGATGAACATGCCTTTATGGCAACGCCCCCGGAAGGGCGAACGGCGGTGTTCTTGGGGGATCTTTGTGATCGCGGACCTAAGAATGTCGAGGTGTTGCGGCTGGTCATGAACATGGTCGATGCAGGCGCGGCCTTCTGCGTCGCGGGGAATCATGACGCGAAACTGGCAAAACACCTGAAAGGGGCCAAAGCCTCTCTTACCCACGGGCTGGATACGACGGTGGAGCAATTGCAGCAGCAGCCCTCGGACTTTGTTCACACGGCGCGAAGGTTTGTCGATGGCCTGATCAGCCACTACGTTTTCAATGACGGAAAACTGGTGGTGGCTCACGCCGGACTCAAGGAGAAATACCAAGGTAGGGGTTCGGGACGCGTGCGCGATTTTTGTTTATACGGCGACACCACAGGCGAGACGGACGAGTACGGTCTGCCGGTGCGCTTGCCCTGGGCCAACGAGTATCGGGGAAAGGCAACGGTGGTTTATGGACATACCCCCGTGCCTGAGGTGCAGGAAACGAACAACGCCATCTGCATTGATACGGGCTGCGTTTTCGGCGGGAAGCTGACCGCTTACCGGTATCCCGAGCGGTATATTGTACAAGTCGATGCGCTGCGAACCTATTATCAGCCCGCAAAGCCTTTCTTGCCCGAAGGAGAAGCCGTACTTGATTCGGCGCAGGATGACATGCTGAACATAGACGATGTGCTGGGCAAGCGCCATCTCACGACTCGTTTGCGGCGATCCATAACCGTCAACGCGGAGAATTCCGCAGCCGCGCTGGAGGTCATGAGCCGCTTCGCCGCCGATCCACACTGGCTGATCTATCTGCCGCCGACGATGTCGCCTTGTGAGACAAGCAGGCTGCCGGATTATTTGGAGCATCCGCTGGAGGCGTTCAACTATTACAAGTCGCGCGGTGTAACCAAGGTTGTTTGTGAGCAAAAGCATATGGGCTCGCGTGCCGTCATCGTCGTTTGCCGTGACGAGCGGGTCTCCAAGACGCGTTTCGGCATATGCGACGGAAGCACGGGAATTATCTATACCCGAACGGGGCGGCGATTTTTTGAAGACGACGCCACCGAGCGCGCGCTGTTGGAGCGCCTGCGCGCCGCGCTTGACGCATCCGGCTTCTGGACGGATTTTGCCACCGATTGGGTATGTCTTGATACCGAACTGATGCCGTGGTCCGCCAAGGCGCGGACGTTGCTGGAGGAACAGTATGCGCCGGTGGGTCGCGCTGGGCGAAGTGGCCTCATGGCTTCCGTCCAAGAGCTGAAATGCGCGCAGGAAGCATTGAGTGACCGTGACGTTTTGGTCGAGGCGCAAAGCGCGCAGAAGACTGATATTGGGGAATTGCTTACGAGATACACCGCGCGGGAACAAGCACTGGAACTATACACCGAAGCGTATCGCCGATATTGCTGGGACGTGAACAGCCTGGACGACTATCGGATTGCACCTTTTCATTTACTAGCCACCGAAGGCAAGACGTGGTGTGAAGAAAATCATCTGTGGCATATGCAGACCATTGCTCGCTATGTTACAGGGAACGATGCGGTTTTTATGGCGACAAATCATCTGTCGGTTGATCTGCTGGATGAAGAGAGTGTCGCCGAAGGCGTTCGTTGGTGGGAGCAACTGACCGACGCGGGTGGCGAGGGTATGGTGGTCAAGCCTTACGACTTTATTGCCATGAAGGGCGCGGAAGTGTTGCAACCCGCCGTCAAATGCCGTGGCCGTGAATACCTGCGCATCATCTATGGCCCCGAGTATACATTGAGCGACCATTTGGAGCGGCTAAAAAAGCGCTCGCTTTCCAAGAAGCGAGCGCTGGCGTTGAACGAATTTGCGCTGGGCATGGAGTCACTGGAGCGGTTTGTGCGCAAGGAGCCGCTACACCGCGTGCATGAGTGTGCGTTTGCTGTGCTTGCTATGGAAAGTGAGCCGGTGGATCCGAGGCTGTAGGGGGCTGAAAAGTAAACGCGGGGAACCTGGGTGAAGAGCCGAAAACTCTAATCAAATACAGACACGAGTGAAATTTCAGATCAGACCATTGCAACAAAAGAAACGGCATGATATAATTATCGTGAACGAATTCATGTTGAGACGGTGGCGTTGATAACACCGGGAATCGTCAATTGAGACACGATTGTGGACTAATGCGTGAACGGATAGAAGTGTGATCGAATTCGCTCGTGGCTGGCGGAGATCAGGAAAGACAATATTCTCATAAGCGTTCCTGTGGAGGTAAGAATGCCCGAAAAGAAACAAAAATTGATTATCATAACTGGCTCGCCCTGCGTTGGCAAGACCGCCGTGGCGGAACGCCTTTTTGAGTCGTATGAAAATAGTGCGTATTTCGATGGCGATTGGGCATGGTGTGTCAATCCATTTTCGATAGCTGATCCACGTTTACGCAATGGCGACAAGACCATGTCTTTCGCCCTGTCTACCTACTTAAACTCAAACTTTGATTATGTTATCTTTTCCTCTGTCGTGGTGATCGGCGACGCAATTCGAGCGGCTATATTGAAAGACATTACCGCAAAGAACTATACGACCGTTGCGTTCACCTTGACGTGCTCTAAGGAGACGCTGGCAGAACGCCATCAAAAACGCGGCGACACAAGCGAAGTGTCGTTTCGTTGGCTGAAAATGGAGCCTCACCCAGGCGACTATGTCATCGACACCGACAACAAAACAATCGAGCAGATTGCCGACGAAATCAGGCGGTTCATCCATTGAACGCGGAGGTAAAGCGCATGTCAAAGGCATATTATTATATCAAACAGGCTCTGTTCTATTTGTTCATCGTTCTGTATGCATGCCTGCTGGCGAAGGCACTGCTGTTCAAAGAGGTTTCGATGCTTGAAGTTTTTAGCGCAGGCAGGGGCGAAATCACGCGGGCGTATAATTTCATCCCCTTCAAAACGATATATGAATATTTCGCCACGCGATTCAATATCTGGATCGCGCTCATGAACGTCGTTGGGAACATCGCCCTGTTTGTGCCGCTGGGCATGTATTTGCAGGTGTTCAGGAAGCGCAAAAAGATTTTGCCCTGCGTAGCGCTGGCCTGCGCAATCAGCGTCGGCGTTGAAATTTTGCAATTTATCTTGGGGATCGGCGCGGCGGATATCGACGACGTACTGTTGAATACACTGGGCGCGCTGCTGGGCATATTGCTCTATAGGGTCATCTATGCGGCGGTAAAAGACGAAGGCAAGGCGAAGAACGCAATTACGCTCTTGTGGTGCGCGGCGGGCGGGCTAGTCCTTCTTTTGCTTTGTATTACGCATTTCGCCGGCTTGAAGGTTCGGATTTTTTAGCATTACATCCCGCGCGAAGGAGGTGCAGGTTTTTGAATACCCCCAACAGGCTGACGGTGGCGCGCATCGTCATGTCCCCAATTTTTCTGCTGCTTGCGGTGGTGGAGTTTCCCTACCACTACGCCTGTGCGCTGGCCGTGTTCATCGCGGCGGCGCTGACGGACCTTTTCGATGGGCGCATCGCCCGCCGCCAGGGACTGGTCACCAATTTCGGCAAGTTCCTCGACCCCTTGGCTGATAAGATGCTGACAACGGCGGCTTTTTTGGCCTTTATGGTCTGCCCGCACACCAACGCAAGCGCCGTCTGGGCGGTCATGCTCGTGCTATCGCGGGAGTTTATGGTGACCTCGGTGCGCCTGCTCGCTGCCAAGGACGGCGTTGTCGTGGCCGCCAGTTTTGCGGGCAAGCTTAAGACTGTCGCGCAGTTCACCGCCATCATCACAATGCTGCTCGCGCTGGAGTTTTCTTCGTGGCAGTCCGGTATTCTCATGCGTTTTGCGCTTCCCGCACCGGTCTACAATGTCCCCGTGACCGTCGCCTGGGTGCTGGTGTGGGTGTCGGTGGCGTTGACGATGATTTCCGGATTCCAATACGTGTGGGCGCTGCGTCGGTATTTTTCGGACGCAGAAAGATAGCAGGGAAATAGAAACACCGGCGCGGCTTTTGACCGCGCCGGTGCCGTTATGTATGCGTCATTGCATGCCGCGCATTCGTTGCTTGCACACAACCGTTAATAATTGACCGTGAACATCGCGGTGATGGTTTTGACGATGAGCTTCCAAACGACGCCCCAGTTGATGGCGCGCAAGGGCGCGGTGAAGGAATCAAACGAAGCCCAAAACCCCGCGATCCGGGGAGCCAGGAAATCATCCAGGAAGCCGACGCCGGTGAGCTTGTACTCCTTCTCGGCGACAATTCCCCACAGAGCGGAAACGGCTTCGGCCGCCGCTTCGGCTGTTATTGTATCGCCCTCCATTCCCTGTGAGGCCATGGCAACGCCGATGGCGGCGTTCAGTTTTGCGATGTACGCGTCACTGTAGCGTCCATTCGGATTGGCCGCCTCAGCCAGAGCCGCGTCGATGGCCGCCGCCAGGTCGGTGTCGTCCACCAGGTTAACGCTGACGCTTTGGCTGGCAACGCCGTTGAGGTTCAGCGTCACGGTAAACGTACCGTAGTTTTTGATCTGGCCGGGCGTCATGACGAGCACCAAGCTGCCTTCGGCATCGTCGCGCAGGTCTTCCAGACCATTCTCCGCCTTCACCGGCACGGTTACGCCCTTTGCGTTGACGACCAGCCAATTATAGGTAATCTCACCGGCGGTTACGGCGGCGAAGAACTCCGCCGCGTCACCGGTCACGGCCCAGCTGACTTCTTTGTAGGCCCAACCGGTGCTCTTGACACTGAGGCTTTGCACGGCATCCGGCGGGGTCCATGCGGCGGAAGCGCCAACGCTGAGCGTGACGACAAACGTCAACAGGGCAAACAGGGCACTCAGAATTCGTTTTGTCTTCATGATGTTCCTCCTTCAAATTTTCCGATTGCGACAATAGCGCACGCCACTCTCATCGGCCGACGCGCCAAGTGTAAGTATTATAGCATGGAAATATCAAAAAAGCAACAGAATACTGAAATTGTTTTGTTGCTTTTTCGCGCTTGTCAATTTGTTGCGATACAATAGATTGCTCCAATGAAAACCACCATACCCCTCTAAAACTTTTTCTTGCATTTCCCTGAAAGCTGTGATATACTTTGAATGTTGACTATGTTACTGTTCCTGCAATAAAGGAGGTGTCCCCATGGCGAAGTGTGATTATTGCGGCAAGGAAGTCTCTTTTGGGATCAAGGTTTCCCACTCCCACCGCCGCTCCAACCGCAGCTGGAAGCCCAATGTCAAGCGCGTGAAGGCGATTGTCAACGGCTCTCCGAAGCGTGTGCATGCCTGCACGCGCTGCCTGCGTTCCGGGAATGTCACCCGCGCGGTCTAACCACAAGCCAGCGAAAAGGCAGGAGGCATGCGTTGCCGCCTGCCTTTTTTGCGATGCTGTTAAAGACGAGTGCATTGATTTTTTCGTTGCTGGGCGGCCTGACGCCGCCCCTACGGGTCACAGTTGTCCTCGGCGTCCCGCACACAAAACAAACAACGCTTTGAGGATCAACGATCCTGGAACGCAGAGGGCGGCGTGTAGGGCTGCGGCGGCGGCCCTCATCAACTGATTACGCGAAGGGAGCACAGCGATGACTGCTTTGGAAGAATTGGCGCGCGCCCTGCCAAGCCGCACGGCGGCGCTTATCACCGCCCCGGTGAGCCGACGGTTTCTGACCGGGTTTTTCTCTTCTGCGGGCACACTCTTCTTGAGCCGCGGGGAGGTTGTCTTTCTCACAGACAGCCGCTATTTTGAGGCGGCGCGGGCGGCGGTCACCGTCTGCCCGGTGGAAGAATTAAGCGCCGCCCCGGAACAGCTGCGCAGGTTGTGCAGGCGGAACAATATTCGCCGCCTGCTGCCGGAGGCCGGAAAAATGACCTTGGCGCAGGCAGCGAAATATCGCAGGTGGCTTCCAGGCGTCCGTCTGGAAGGAAATAAACCATGGCTGGACGCCGAACTGGTTCGCCTGCGCCGCGCGAAAAAACCCGCGCAGGCCGATTGCGTCCGCCGGGCGCAGCGCATCGCCGAAGCCGCATTCGCCGCCACGCTGGCGGAGGATTTGCGCGTTGGCATCACCGAACGGGAGCTTGCGCTGGCACTGGGTCAACGCATGCTGCGCGCAGGCGCGCAGGCGCTTTCTTTTGAGACGATTGTCGTGGCGGGCGAGAACGGTTCGAAGCCCCACGGCGTACCCGGCGATCGCGCGTTGCGTCCGGGCGACCTTGTGACCATGGATTTCGGTGCGACGGTTGACGGCTGGCACAGCGACATGACCCGCACCGTCGCGCTGGGCGAACCAGGGCAGGAGGAGCGCACAATATACGAGGTCGTGCTGCGGGCGCAGGAGGCCGCGCTGGCCTGTATCCGCCCGGGGCTTGCCTGCGAAGAAGCTGACGCGGCGGCGCGGCGGGTCATTGAGGCCGCCGGCTATGGCGCGTACTTCCGCCACGGCGTCGGGCACGGCGTCGGACTCGAGATCCATGAGGCACCCTCACTTGCGCCCAAAAGCAAGGAAATCCTCGCTCCCGGCGATATTGTTACCGTGGAGCCGGGCATCTACCTCCCCGGGCGCTGCGGCGTGCGAATTGAGGACATGGTGCTCATCACCGAAGACGGCTACGAGAACCTGACGTTGGCCGAAAAGGGAAGGCTGTGCTAATACTATTCTCTCCTTAAAGTATGGACAAAAGATCTGCGATTCATCGCATACACCAAACGATTCATCTTGATTTTTGTCTACTTTATAGTCGAGGAATAGTATAATAGCAAGACGAAAAAGGCAAGAGGCAAGACGGGAGGTCTCCCGATCTTGCCTCTTGCCTTTTGCTGCTTGCCTCTTGTATTAGATGGCTACCGGGATTTTTTCTTCCAGCGGGTGCCAGCGATAGTTTTCCAGGGAAACGCTGTCTTTGGTAAAGGCGTAAAAATCCGCGACAACCGGGTCGAGACGGAAGATCGGCGCGTCAAAGGGTTCGCGCTCCAAAAGGCGCTCGATGATGGGGATATGCCGGTCATAGATATGTGCGTCGGCCACAACATGCACCAGCTCGCCCGGAAGAAGGCCCGAAACCTGCGCCAACATGTGCAGAAGCACGGCGTACTGCGCGACGTTCCAGTGGTTGGCCATCAGCATATCCTGCGATCGCTGGTTGAGGATGCCGTTGAGCCTCCCTTCGCTAACGTTAAAAGTCATTGAATACGCGCAGGGGTAGAGCCGCATTTCGCTCAGATCCTGATGGACATAAAGATTTGTCATAATCCTGCGGCTGGCGGGGTTGTGCTTCAAGTCAAACAGCACACGGTCAACCTGATCGAACTCCCCTTCGGGGTAGCGGTGCTTCACGCCCAGCTGATAGCCGTAGGCCTTGCCGATGCTGCCCGTCTCGTCGGCCCATTGATCCCAGACATGGCTGCCCAGCTCATGAATGTTGTTGGATTTTTTTTGCCATATCCAGAGCAGCTCGTCCACGCAGGTCTTGAGAAAAGGTCTGCGCAGGGTGACAAGGGGGAATTCCGCCGTCAGGTCGTAGCGGTTGACCATGGCGAAAATTTTGATGGTGTGGGCTGGGCTTCCGTCGTCCTCCCAGCGGGGGCGTACCTTGGCTTCGGTATCCCAGACCCCTTCTTCGAGGATTTTGCGGCAGTTTTTCTTAAAAAGCGCATCGGCGCGGCTCATGGCTTGGCCCTCCTGTGCGAATTTTTGATGACGCTATACTAGCGTAGATCAAGGCTCGATTCTGAAAAACCGGCACGGTTTTTCCCAATGCGGCAAACGACCCGTTTGACGCTATTGTAGCATAGATTATGCATTTCGGCAAGGGGGATTTTGCGCGGGGCGCACCGCGCGTACCTTTTGCATAATATGAAAACAGTTCTTAAAATTTACATAAAGGGAGCTTGAAATGAACGTCAACACCTACGACAACGCAGCCGCCATTGCCTATGCATGGGAATGGGCCTATGGCCGCAACCCCGCCTACGCTGATTTTTCCGATATGGGCGGCGACTGCACCAATTTCATCAGCCAAATCCTGTTCGCCGGAGGCGCCCCGATGAATGAGACGCCCGACACCGGCTGGTATTACCATTCGCTTGACGAGCGCGCCCCCGCCTGGAGCGGCGTACCATTTTTTTGGGTGTTCCTGACCACGAACAAGGGCGTCGGCCCCTTTGGCCACGAGATACCGCTGAGCGAGGTGAAGCCGGGCGACGTCATCCAGCTTAAATTTGCGGGGAAGGACGATTTTTCCCACGCACTGCTGGTGCTCACGGCGGGAACCCCTGCGGACGCGCATAACATCACTGTCGCCGCCCACACCGACGATTCACTGGATCGCCCATTGGATACTTACAGTTACACGCAGGCCCGGGCGCTGCACATAGACGGCGCACGGCACCTGCGGTGAGCCGGTCGCAGCAGGCGCGATTAGCTCACTGCGGGCGGGGCATACTAAGGTTATGATTCCATGACGGGGTGATAACCTATATGAAAAAGAAATGCATGCAGGATCAGCACAGCGAGGGTCCCGCCGACGAAAAACCCGAGAGCGCCCACAGGCGCAACCGCGCAACCCGGCTCCGGGCGCGCCAACTGCTGCGCGGACACCTCATTCCTGCGTCGGCGCTGCTTCTTGTAGGCTTTTTGCTGGCGGCTGCGGCGGGTCTTTTGCCGCGTCTGATCGACGCGGCGACGGAACGGGCGGTCTCAGCCCTGCCTTCATTTGCTGAGACTGCCGCAGGCGCGACGGGGACGTCTGCGCTGCGCTGGGCGAAGGTGGGGGGCATGGCGCTGCTGATCCCGCTGGCGGCGCTGTTTTGCTCGCCGCTGCGTCTGGGGCGCGAGGCATGGTACTTCGGCGGTGCGGACGGCCGCAAGCGCAGCGGCAAACGTGTGCTGTTTTGGCTTCAGCCCCGTTGGGCGCTGAAGGCCACCCGGTTCATGCTGGCGCTGCAGCTGCGCAAGCTGCTTTGGGCGGCGCTTTATCTGCTGCCCGGCGGGTTTCTGCTGGTCGGCACGCTTTGGCAGGCGCGGATGGGCGTCTTAGATCTTACGCTGTTTCTCAGCGCGGTCGCGGGCGGCGCGGCGCTGCTGCTGCTGGGGCTGGCTTTTTACCTGCCGACGGTGCGGCGCTACGCGCTGGTACCGGCGATTTTAGCCAAGCAGCCACGCTGCAAGCTGCGCAACGCCCTGCGCCTGAGCGCCGCGCGGATGGACGGGCACGGTGCGGCGCTGCTGCGATTTGAACTGAGCTTTCTTCCTTGGCTGGCGCTTTGCCTGCTGATAGCGCCCGCGTTTTTTATCTTGCCCTGGTATACCCAGAGCCGGGCCTGTCGCCACAAAGAGATTTTAACGGCTGTGCCGCAGCCACTGAAAACAAGAGAAAAATCAAGGAGACAAAAGCTGCCTGATCCTGTGCAGGGGGCAACCAAGCAGTTACCGGCGCTTTCGGCGGAATAAGCAAGCATCTGGGGCAGTTGACAATCCACCTATATGGCGGTATAATATACTTGAGGATTTTTTGCCGGGGGGATATGCGCATGACCGGAACAGCGCCCACAAAATGTGACTGCCACGTGCATACACTGTTTTCTCCGGACGGGCACCAAAGCATGCAGGACGCGTGCCAACGCGCGGCAGCGCTGGGGTTGGATGCGGTCTGTTTCACCGAGCATCTGGATTTTGGTCCCGGCGAACAGGAATATTACAATCCGGAAGCCTATTTTGCCGAACTGGAACGTATGCGTGAGCGCTACGCAGAACAGATGCAAATTCTGGCGGGGTTGGAGATATCGGAGCCGCACCGGCATTTGCACGAACTGGAAGAGGCGCAGAAGCGGCCTTACGATTTCATCCTCGGCAGCGTCCACGCCTGGATCGGTGATCTGTTCGCCTCAGAGATCGCGCGGCTGGATATGCCTGCGGAACAGATTTATGATGCCTATTGGGCAGAAGTACTGCAAATGGTGCAATGCGGCGGGTTTGACGCCGTGGCGCACCTCGATTTCCCCAAACGGTACATGAAGGACGTCTCGCTCTTTGAACCGGCGCGACTGAGCGCCATTTTTGCCGAGATGCATAAGCGCGGCCTGTTGCTGGAGATCAACACCTCCTCGCTGCGCAAAGGCTGTCTTGAAACCATGCCCGGCGCGGCCCTGCTGCGGCAATATAAGGCGGCGGGCGGCGCGTATGTCACGCTGGGCTCCGACGCGCACCGGACGCAGGACCTCTACGCTGCGCTGCCGGAGACAAAACGAAAGGCCGAAGCCCTGGGGCTGCGGCCGGTGTATTTTGTGCAAAGGAAGATGCGGTTAGCCTAAAGTTTAACCGCAGGGGGCTGAAGGCGTCACGTCCCTACCTGAATACCGTTCGAATCGCGCGCGGCTAACGTCTAAAATCTACCATCTTAAGTCTAATTGCTAAGCAACATATTCCTAGCGCTTTCGAGCTGCATGTCGGGGTTGCCGACGGCCAGGTCGGGCTGCACACCCTTGGCCGCCCCTTCGCCGCACCATTTTGGGTTGTTGTCGTAGGGCAGGACGGTGCCGGTGGTCAGCAGCACCGCGCCGCCGGCTTCTTTGAGCTTGAATGTTTCCTGCACCGCGCCGTTGCCCGCTGTGGCCGTGCCGACCAGGCGCGCCATGCCATAGGCCTTCAAATCATAGGCAAACAGCTCCGCGGGGCCTTCGGTCGCGTGGTTGATCAATACGACGATACCCGATTGATTTGGCATCGTGGCCAATTGCTCGCTGCTGGAAGGGTAGCTCTTCGGCTCGCGCCCTTCGCGATAAGTAACCGTTGCCATCACGTTGCCGCCCACCCCAGCGGGGACAATCAGGTTCAACGTATCACAGGCGTAATCGAGGCTGCCTTCCGAGCAGCCGCGCAAATCGATCAGCAGGCTGGAGGCTCCCTGGTTGAAGAGCAGGCGCAGCTGTTCGGTCAGTTGTTCCTGCGTCGTCTTATAGAATGCCGCGATGCGGATATAGCCGACGTCGCCCTCCTGGAGCGAACTGTAGACCGTGCTGATTCGGTCGCCGAAGCTGACCTTCTCCGTGTGGGTTATGTCGTCGCGCGAAAACGTGACCAATACGCTGGGGACCGCCGCGTCCCGCGCTCCGCTGCCCAGGCTTTCCAGTTCCTGCATAAGCATTGCAACGCTTTCCGGCCCAACATCCTCCCCCGAGAACACGACGCTGTTATCAGCCTCAACTCTTGTGATAAAGTCGCCGACCTTGAGTCCGGCCGCCGCCGCCGTCGATCCGCTGCGCACCATAGTGACCCGAATGCCCTTCGGCGGTTCGTAGGACGCCTCGAAGCCCAGGTCGGCGGTCTCGCCGTTCATGCGCTTTTCATAGAGCGCGTATTCGTCAACGCCCAGATAACGGCTGTGGGGGTCGCCCAGCCCGGCAATATATCCGCGCACAAGTTCCCCCGCGATGGTGTTGGCGTTCGGGCGTTGCAGGGCGTTTGGCCCGACGATCTCCTCCACCTCGCCTACAGAGGCGTAAAGCCCCGCCCGGGCAGGGATGTTGGCTAAGATGCGGTTTTGCTGCTTTTGGGCATAGAGCATCGTCAGGGGGATTGAGACCGCGACCAGCACCAGCGCGAGGGCAAGCGCCGCCCCAAATGAAATTTTGCGGTTCAAAATGGTCACCTCAGCATCTGTTTTTAAGTTACAAAAGAAATACAAAAGGTATCTCCGCTGACATATAGTATATCATAGATTGCCGCGGGTTGCAAGCGGATTTTCGCAAGAAGCAAGAATGAAAGCCGAGAATGAGAGGAAATGCCAGCCATGGAAAATAACGCCGCCCCGCCCCTGCGCGAGATTTTGCGCCGTCATGGCTTTACCTTTTCAAAGGCGATGGGCCAAAACTTTTTGGTCAACCCCGGCGTGTGCCCTCGCATGGCGATGGAATGCGGCGCGACGAAGGCCCATGGCGTGCTTGAGATCGGTCCCGGCGCGGGCGCGCTGACCCGAGAGCTCGCGCAGGTCGCCGGGAAAGTTGTGGCGGTTGAGCTTGACGCGCGGCTGCTGCCGGTGCTGGCGGAAAGTCTTGCGGGCTATGAAAACGTCAACGTCATTCAAGGCGACATTTTGAAGCTCGACCTGCGCACGCTGTTGGCGGAGCAATTCCCGGGCATGCCTGTCGTCGTCTGTGCGAATTTGCCCTATTACATCACCACGCCGGTGCTGATGCGCCTGCTTGAAGAACGCTTGCCTATTGAGAGCGTCACCGTCATGGTGCAGCAGGAGGCTGCCCAGAGGCTCTGCGCACCCATGGGCAGCCGGGAATGTGGCGCGGTCACCGCCGCCGTAGCCTATTTTGCCGAAGCGGAGCCGCTGTTCAAGGTGAACCGAGGCTCATTCCTGCCCGCCCCGAATGTCGACAGCGCTGTGATCCGTCTGCGCCTGCGCCGAGCGCCGCCCGTGCGGGTCGCGGACGAGGCCGCGTTCTTCCGGATCATCCGTGCGGCGTTTGGGCAGCGGCGCAAGACCCTGGCCAACGCGTTAAGCGCCGGATTGTGCATGGAGAAGACATCGGTGCTTGCGGCGCTCGCCAAGGCCGGGGTTTCGCCAACCGCGCGGGCGGAGGAGCTGCCGTTGGAGACCTTCGCGGCGGTAACGAGGGATGTCCATTCGCCGTAACGAAGACTGCCGACACGCCACACCATGTCCGGCAACCGAACGCGTTATTTGCCAGGGATTATCTGCCGCAGCAAAAGAAGCAGTCGCGATCAAAAACGCATTGCAACGGGCAGCGCGTCTTCGTCGTGCATCTCGTGGTGGTCGGCGGTGTTGTATTAATTACCGTCTGGCTGGTGGTGCACTTGGTCGTCGTGGGCCGAGCGGTGCTGACCCGGGTGGTCGTCTGCTCAGGCAGGGAGGTGGCGCTTGTGCAGGTGCAGATTGACCCGGTGGCGCAAAGTGTCGTCGTAGGCTGCGTGGTAACGGCTGTGCTGGTTTCCTCCAGCTCGGAAGAACAGATGACCGTTGTGGCTGCCGTAGAGCCTACGCCCGTCGATGCGCCTGGGGTGGTCGTGCATTCGCAGGGAACCACCTCGCTAACGCCGCAGGACCTGCACAGCACCGCGATCACAAGGATCAGCAGCAGCATGGCAATGAGCGCCAGTATGCCCCGGATCAGACACTGCCCATTGCAGCATGGGAGACAGCACCGCGGGCGCACGCATCTCTTTTCATATTCGTTCAATTTAAAACTCCTTTCAGTTCATCTCGGTTCGCTTAGGAGTCGTTGCTCAAGGCGCGATTCTGAAAAACCGGTACGGTTTTTCCCAATGCGGCAAACGACCCGTTTGACGCTATATTAGCATAGATCAAGACGCGATTCTGAAAAACCGGTACGGTTTTTCCCAATGCGGCAAACGACCCGTTTGACGCTATTATTCTATTCCCAAAACCGAAAAGAGTGCTTGCGAAGCCTGCGTGCATTGATGTATAATAAAGCAAACGCGGTGGGGGGTAACCATGGAACCGAATGAACAGAGCGAAATCAAAGGCAACCGGCGTGTGATTGATATCGCCATGCTGGGTGCGCACGACGCTTTCACGGCGGGGATGCTTGCGTCTTCCCCGGCCAACCGGCAGGAGCTTCCCGCTGTTTTGGCCACGCTGCTGCGGCCCTTTCGGCGCGCGGTGCGGCGCATCAGCCGTGCCCAGTGCGCATCGGCTTACGAACTAGCCCGACGCGGCGTGCGCTATTTTGACGTGCGCGTCACCTGGGACGGGCAGAATTTCTTCGCCACACACGGTCTGCTGACCGGGGAACTGGAAGGCTACATACGAGGCCTTCTGCAATTTCTGAGCGAAACCGAGGGCGAGCTTCTGGTCGTTGACATACAGCACACCTACTTGAAGGGCAGCGGGATGCCGGAACTGTTCGCTTGGCTGGACGCTGTGCGCGTGGAAGGTAAAAGCCTGCTGGATTACGTGCGTTTTGACCCCGCAGAAGTGCCGCTGGAGGCGCTGAGTTATCGGCAGGCCACACGCGGCGGCAGCGGCGTTGTGCTGCTGGCCGAATGGGAGAGCGATAAAGCGGACCGCAGGCACTATATTCGCGAAGACAGCATACGCTCCGAGTGGCACAACACAACCCGTTTCGGCAAGCTTTTTGCCTGCATACGCGCTGAATACGCACGGCTTTGCGCCGACCGGAACGCGGTTGACTGGCAGCGGTTCCGCGTGAATCAGGCCGTCGTGACGCCTTCGCTCACAAGTCTCAGGAGGTTCGCAAAGGCTACGCTGCTGGGCGAAGGCCGTCGGCTGAACGCGGAGCTGATCCGGCAGGCGGATTTCGCGCAATGGTTGGAGGCGCTGCCCATCGTGATGGTGGACTGCGCTGACAGCGACGAAGGCGGGTTCAACGAAGAAGTGCTGCGGGTGATCGCGGCGCATAACGCGCGGGAGAGCTTTGCCGCGAACCAATAAAGAATTCTTTTCTTAAAAGGAAACAAGGAGGCTTCATGGGCGAGCGCATTCTGGTTGCCATGAGCGGCGGGGTCGACAGTGCCGCCGCTGCCGCGCTTTTGCTGGAGCAGGGCTGCGCCTGCGCCGGAGTGAACCTCCGCCTTTTTGCCGGGGAGGAGGACGAGACCGCCCCGCCACGCGAACGCAGCTGCTGTTCGCTCAGCGACGTGGAGGACGCCCGTTCCGCCGCCCAGCGGCTCGGGATGCCCTTTTACGTCTTTAATTTTACGCAGGAATTTGAAGTGGACGTGATGCGTCGTTTTGCCGAAGGCTATGCACGTGGCGAGACGCCAAACCCCTGCGTCGACTGCAACCGTTTCATCAAGTTCGACGCCCTGATCGCGCGCGCGGCGCTGCTGGGCTATGACGCCGTTGCCACCGGGCATTATGCCCGGCGCGAGGCCGCTCCCGGCGGGCGCTGGCTCTTGCGCAAGGGCGTGGACGCCGCGAAAGACCAAAGCTATGTGCTTGCCTTTCTCACGCAGGCGCAGCTGGCGCGGGTGCGTTTTCCGCTGGGGGAGCTTTCCAAGCCGCAGGTGCGGGCCATCGCCTCCGCAAAGGGGCTGCTCAACGCTGAAAAGCGGGAAAG
The DNA here is from genome assembly GCA_031549985.1 of Oscillospiraceae bacterium. Lineage (GTDB taxonomy): Bacteria > Bacillota > Clostridia > Oscillospirales > Acutalibacteraceae > WRMQ01. Next base: position 15,186 of record JAVBOZ010000149.1, read on the forward strand.
TCAGGACATCTGCTTCGTCCCGGATGGCGACTATGGCGCGTTCCTGGAACGATATACCGGGCAGCCGCTTTGCCCGGGCAATTTTATCGACCCGCAGGGCAAATGCCTGGGCAGGCACCGGGGGACGGTTTGCTATACCCTGGGCCAGCGCAAGGGGCTGGGCCTGGCACTGGAGCGCCCCGGCTACGTCTGCGCCATCCTCCCGGCGGAAAACAGCGTCGTTGTGGGCGACGAAGACCTGCTTTATACCCGCGACCTTTGCGCCCGCGAATGGAATTGGATCGCCTTCGACCGCCTCGACGCGCCGCTGCGCTGCAAGGCGAAGGTGCGTTACCGGCAAACTGAGCAGCGGGCCACTGCCGAACAGACGGGTGACAACACGCTGCGCCTGCGCTTTGACGAACCCCAGCGGGCCATCACCCCGGGCCAGACCGTCGCGCTGTATGACGAAGGCGGTGAATATGTGCTGGGGGCGGGGATCATAGATTCCGGACTTCAGAGGTTAGACATTCAATAGTTGACGCGGGTATTTCGACTTCCTCAGATGATATGGCTCCTTGCTTCTTCGCCTCGAAAACGGTTGCTTTTCCCGCGAAGGTGTGCTAAAATGATCTTCGCAGCCGTTTCGACATATGCGAATAAAGTGGGGTAGTATTTTGTTGTATTTTAAGCGCGCGACCTTTTATTTGCTCAGCCTATGCTTCATGAACTGTGTGCTTCTTTACGGCCTTGTGGAGGTTCGGGTCCCGCTCAAAATTTTGGCTATCCTCCTGCTGGTCGCAGCGTTCGTCTGTTATAACATCAAACCTGACACCGACAGATCCTCGCCGCGCAGGCAAAGGGTTCTCGTTGGCGGGTGCGAGTTGATGACGGCGGCCCTGGTGCTCTTCCCGGCGCAGGCGGCTTTTTACATTTATATTGGCGTGACCGGTGTGGTTCGCCTGAGCACGTACACACTGATCGTGAACGGTGTGCTCAGCGCTTTCTTCGTTTCCGTATTGGCTTTCAATGGATTCATCCGCACCATTTTAAGTTCGAAACAGCTCAGTATGGCGCTGCGTGTCAGTCCATTTTTTCTCTGGTGGGTGCCCGTGGTCAATCTGGTGCTGTTTGGTGTGGTCTGCAAGACCGCGCGGAAGGAATACAAATTTCTGCGCGACAAGCGTCTCTTGAATGAATCCCGCAAGGGCGCGCAAATTTGCAAGACCCAGCACCCGCTCCTGATGCTGCACGGCGTCTTCTTCAGGGACTGGAAGTATTTTAACTATTGGGGCCGCATCCCGAAAGAGCTGACGGATAACGGGGCCCGCGTTTATTATGGCAACCACAATTCGTCGCTGCCGGTCGAGCAATCCGCGCAGGAAATACGCCAGCGCATCTTGGATATCATACAGGAAGCCGGCTGCGAAAAGGTCAACATCATCGCGCATTCCAAAGGCGGCATCGACGCCCGCTACGCCATCAGCTGCCTCGGCATGGACGCGCACGTCGCTTCGCTGACCACGATCAACACCCCGCACAAGGGCAGCGTACTGGCCGACACCCTGCTCAACAATTCCCCCGAAAAACTGGTTGCGTCCATCGGGAAAAAGTATAAGGCGCTCTACACTAAACTGGGTGATGACGACTGTGACTTCTTCGGCAGCGTGCAGGGACTGACCGCCGAAAAATGCGCCGCGCTGAACGCGGAGATGCCGAACCGCGAAGGCGTCCTATACCAGAGCGTCGGTTCGGCCATGCGCTCGGCGGCAAGCGCGGTCTTCCCGCTGAACGCCGGGTATACGATCATCAAGGCGGCCTCGGGCGACGGTGACAACGACGGCCTCGTCTGCGCCGATTCGATGTACTGGGGAAACAATCTGGGCACCCTGCGCGCTTCAGGCAAAAAGGGCATTTCGCACGGCGATATGATCGACCTGACGAAGAAGAACATACCTGACTTCGACGTCTGCGAATACTACGTTCAGCTTGTAAGCGCGTTGAGGGAAAAGGGACTGTGACCCCCTTTGCGTAGGACGGCGTCAGGCTGCCCGCAGAAAACGCCCATCCCTATAAAAAATAAGCAGCGCCCCCTGCCGCAAAGCAAGGGGCGCTTGCGTAAGGGCGGCGTCTGGCCGCCCACTTCACACAGCACAATTCAGGTTATTTACCGAACGCCAGCGAAAGGCCCGTGAAGACCGCCGTCACCGCCGTAAAGACAATCGCGAACACAAACGCGGGCCGGATCACCTTTTGCTCTTCGCCGATCTTGTCAATCGACGCGGCGGCGTTTTGCAGCTTCGCGGGCGAAATAACGCTTGCAAGCCCGCCGCCAAACGCCAGCGCCGCCGCGATGAGGATCATATCCTTCACGCCGAACGAAAGCTCCTGCGCGCTGGTGAGGGCATAGGTTCCGAACATCCCCACGGTCGAGGCCTCGCTGCCCGTGATGAACCCACCGATCAGCCCGACGAACGCGACAATGTATTGGTACGCACCATGCAGGGCGCCCGCTGAGACATTGGCCAGGGTCTTCACCATGCTGTCAACCTTGAATGATTTCGACACCATATCGTACCCCGCCGTCTGCATCACGGTGCCGATGGCAAAGAAGATGGAGGCCGCAAAGGTCGGGCGCAGCGCACGTTTGCCCCAGGTCTTCAGGGAATCGCCCATGACGCCGCGCTTGAGCTTCAGGAAGGGCAGCGAGAGCAATGTGCTGACGAGGATCCACGTGTAGGCGTTCCAAAGGGCACGCGTGAATATCGGAGAGCCGTCGGCGTTGATACCGTTGATCGGCAGCAGCAGCGTGCGATAAAGGAAGTTGAAGCTTTCCTTGGGAATGTTCAGGGCAATGATGATGACCGTCAGGAGGATCCACGGCATGAAGGCCCGCCAGAGCGGCATCTCTTTTTCGTATGCTTTTTCCTCATCCGTCAGCTTGGAGCGGTCAAAGACCTTTTTGCCGCTGAGCTTCAGGAAAAGTACCATGGCCAGAATCACGGCCGCGCCGCAGATGACGCCCGTCAGCGGAACCAGATTATCCACCTTGTTTGTGAAATAAGCGACCAGAGTGATCACCCCGCCCGTCAGCAGCACGGGGAGCCAGCCCTTCTTGACCTCCTTGCCCTTACCGACGATCCAGAGCATCGCAAAGCCGATCATCGTCGAGACGATGGGGAGGAACATAAAGAATACGCCGCCGACATCGGAAAGCGAGAGTACGGTGCCGCTGTCGCTCAGGAACTTGTTTGCAATATCCGTGAAGACAACAATCGGCGCACCGAGCAGAGCGTATGTACAAAGCGCGTCATACCCGATGGCGGGCAGCGCGATGGCGGTGTAAGTGGTATACCCCATTGCCAGCAAAATGGGCGGCAGGATCGACACCGGCGTCGCCCCGACGGAGACCATGAGAATGCCAAAGCCGATGTTAATCATCATGATGGACACCGCGCGGTTTTGGTTCGAAATCGTCTTGATGAAGATGATGATCCGTTTCAGCGCGCCCGTTTTTTGCATAATCGTGATCTGCAAGAGCGAAGTGGCCACGATCAGCGAAACCGGGAACGACGAGATCAGGCCGGAGAGCGAAGAGCGCAAAACCACTTCGATGCCGGTATGGAAGAAGAGCATTGCGATGACGGCCGTGATCAACCAACCCACGGTGCCGGTGATATCCGCCGGTTTTCGCCAAAGCACCAGCATGAGCAAAATTGCGACAACCGGGGCCAGCGACAGTGCAAACGCCAACCATTCGTTCATTGTCTAAGCCTCCCTAACACCAGAATTCCACTGCTTCGGCAAAACTTTTATAAAACTTCGACAGCTTAAAGGGATTATATCATAGATGGTGCTTTTTGTCTAATAGAAGATGGTTTGGTGAATTTATTTCACGAAGGAGCGAATTGTTTTATGAAACTCAAGGCGAAGGCTGGGCTGCTGATCCATCCGGAGGAGATCTCCCGGTGCTGGAACGAGCGGCTGGCGAGCACGAACGTGGAACTGCTGGGTATTCACCCGGCGGGCGGCGCGACGGCACATCATTCTCTGGCAGAGGCGATTGAAACGCTGAAGAACCCGGAAAAGCAGTCGCTGCTTGCGGCGCTGCGCCAGCGGGGTATCCAGATTGAGTACGAGATGCACGCGATGTCCTGGCTACTGCCCCGCGCGCTGTTTCAAACGCACCCCGCCTGGTTTCGCCTCAACGAGCGCGGCGAGCGAACGAACGACATGAACTGCTGCCCCTCAAACAAAGACGCGCTGGACTTCGTTTCGCAGCGCGCCGCGCTTTTGGCGAAAGCCTTCCCCTGTTCCTCAGGGCGATATCATTTTTGGCACGACGACGGCGCGCGCATGAAATGCCACTGCCCTGAGTGCGCTTCGCTCACCTCCTCCGATGAAGCGCTGCTGATCTGTAACGCCATCCTCAAGGGGCTGCGTACGTTTGATCCGCAGGCCACGCAAAGCTACCTTGCCTATTTCAGCACCCTGCCCGCGCCGAGAAAAATTGAGCCGGAAAGCGGCATCTTCCTTGAGTACGCACCGATGGACAGAGAGTTTGATAAACCTCTTGCCGACGCCGGTTCACCTAAAAACCGGCAGCAACTGGCCTATTTGGATGACCTCTTTGCCTGCTTTGGGCGGTCAAATGCGCAAGTTCTCGATTATTGGCTGGATAACTCCTGTTTTTCCGGCTGGAAAAAACCGCCGAAAAAACTCGAACTGAACGAGACGGTTTTGTGCGCGGACGCGGCGCTATACCGCGAGCGGGGCTTTGCGTTCATCACCAGCTTCGCCTGCTTTCTGGGCGAAGATTATGAGCGGCTTCACGGGAAGACTACCGCCGTCGCAGCCTTTGACGCAGCAATTCAGGGGTGATTTTTCTTTATTAATGGTTGCGAAGCCGTGGCTCTTGTGATAGAATACAGGTATACCCCTTTTGCAACAACAGCGGCGCTCGTTGCCCACACCACGCGCCGGAAAGGAAGGCTCTATGGTCGTCAATGGCGTGACAGTACCCTTTGCGCCGGGCTCGTTGCTGCAATACCTCGAACGCGAGGGCTTCAATCTCTCGCAAATTGTAGTGGAGCGTAACCTGGAGATCATCACGCGCGAACACTTTGACGAAGTGGCGCTGGCGCCGGAAGACGAGATCAACATATTACACTTCATGGGGGGCGGTTGAATCGTGCAATCAACTGATCAGGGCCTGTTGCCCACCGAAAAGCGAATAGGCGCGAAACCCGCCCCGCGCCAAAGCAATTTTGAGCTGTTGCGCATTTTGCTGATGCTGATGATCATCGCGCACCATATCACTGTTCATGGTGAATTCCAGCTGGAAACGCTGCCGCTGTTAAATCGCCCTCTGCGGCTTTTGTTGTCTGGCTGGGGCAAGGCCGGCGTTGACGGCTTTATTCTGTTGGCGGGCTATTTTATGTGCACATCCAAGGCAGCGAAGCCGGATGGCAAAAAAATCGCAAAGATAGCGTTGCAGGCCATCTTTTATTCATACACCATCATAGCTGTACTCGGATTTACCGGTATTGCGAACCTATCCGAAAGCAATTGGAAAGTCTGGCAGTTTTTTTTGCCTTTGACCCAGGGTGTCAACTGGTTTGTAACCGCCTACATTATTCTCCTGTTGGTTGCGCCGTTTCTCAACATTTTGATCCGGAATATGGGTCAAAAAGCGCATCTTCGCCTTGTATTAATCCTGTTTTTTGTGTTTTCGCTCCTGCCTTCCCTCATGCGTGTATCCTACGGATCGGATTTTCTGACTGGATTCACCTGGCTCTATCTTTTGGCCGCCTACATTCGTCTTTATCCGCCGCCCCTTCTCGAAAAGCGATGGGTTGCGGTGAGCCTCATCGTTTCAGCATGCCTCATTTATGTCTTTTACCGCAAAGCGATTGAACTGTTGGCGTTTGTCGTCCCACATATTCTTAAAATCGCAATCACTGACCACGGGGCGGCGCTCAGCGTGCCAAGCATTATGCTTGGGCTGGGGCTGTTCCTCTTTTTCAAAAACCTCAGCGTCAAACCAAATCGGGCCATAAACCTGATTGCTTCCACTACCTTTGGAATTTATCTC
>JAVBOZ010000119.1:0-9508 GCA_031549985.1 Oscillospiraceae bacterium
AGCGCTGCGACAAGCGCGAAGAGGATCACGTGTGTTTTCTTCATCATTTTCTCCTAGCATTAATATGTTGGTTATGCCGTGCATGTGCAGTAGTATAACACTACCGCGCCGCGTTGTCAAGATAGGCTCATGCAAACACAGAAAATAATTTCTACGCCGTGCCGTCTTGCATTTTGGCCTTCGATATGGTAAAATAAGCTCATCCAGAGCATCGGAGGAACCGCCATGGCAATACAAAAAAAACGTCCGAACCTGCTGCTGATCATGTGCGACCAAATGCGCGGGGACTGCCTGGGCATTGACGGGCATCCGGACGTAAAAACGCCCTACCTCGACACCCTTGCCACGCAGGGCACCCTATTTGAGCGGGCCTATTCAGCCTGCCCAAGCTGCATCCCGGCGCGCGCGGCGCTGCTGACCGGCATGAGCCAGCGGCGGCATAAACGCGTGGGCTATATGGACGGCGTCGCCTGGGATTACCCGGACATGCTGCCCGCCGTTCTCGGCCGAAACGGTTACCACACCGAGGCCATCGGCAAAATGCACGTGCACCCCCCGCTCGCGCGCTGTGGTTTTCATAACCTTACCTTGCATGACGGATACCTGGGCTATTACCGCAGGCCGGAACGGCCGTGGATAGAGCATCAGTCGGTGCACGACGCATATCTCGCGTTTTTGAAAGATCGCCACGGTGTGGACGCGGATCCCGGGGATACGGGTATTGAATGCAATTCGTGGGTGGCGCGGCCCTGGATCTATGACGAGATGGAGCACCCAACCAACTGGGCGGTCACGAAGAGCCTGGAATTCCTGCGGCGGCGCGACCGTTCGCTTCCGTTTTTCCTGAAGGTCAGTTTTGTGCGCCCACACCCGCCCTGGGACGCTCCGCAGGCCTATTTTGATATGTACGCAGACAAGACGCTGCGCCCACCCGCCATGGGCGATTGGGCGGAACAGACGCCCAGCCGCCAATATGACTCCTACCTGGGCTGCGGCGACGCCGAACTGCGCAGGCAGGCCATGGCCGGTTATTACGCCAGCATCACCCACATGGATCATCAAATCGGGCGGCTCATGCTGGCGCTTGGCGAAGAAGGCGTACTCGAGAATACCCTCATCGTCTTCACCTCCGACCACGGCGAGATGCTCTTTGACCACGGCCTGTTCCGCAAGCTGAGTCCCTATCAGGGGAGCGTGCGGATTCCGCTGGCCATCCGGGCCGGATGGAATATCCGCAAAGGGGCGCAGCAAATACCAACAAGCGGCGGCGTTGCGGAGCTGCGTGACATTGCGCCCACACTGTTGGACTGCGCCGGGATCGAAATCCCCGAGACGATGGACGGCGTCAGCCTGCTGCCGCAGATTTATGGCAAAGGCGAACCCGCGCGCGAATACCTGCACGGCGAGCACGCCTTCGGCGAGGTTGCCTACGGCGACCTTTCCAACCATTACATTGTCACCGAGCGCGACAAATATATCTGGTACAGCCAAAGCGGGCGGGAACAGTACTTTGACCTGCGTCGCGATCCCCGGGAAGAACACGACGCCATCGCAGACGCAGACCCGGGCAGGGTTGACGCGCTGCGCGCGTTTCTCATAAAGGAACTCGGCGGCAGGGAGGAAGGTTATACGGACGGCACGCGCCTGATCGCGGGGCAAATGCCCGTCTCACTGCTTTCCGAATAGTCGCGCAGCCCAAAAATGCGGCTCAAAAAATATTTCATGACGGACGGACAGTTTTTTCAAAATCCCCCTTGATTTTCGCCGCGGGATGTGTTATACTTCTGTTCGTTGTTGCGGGCGTAGTTTAGTGGTAAAACAGCAGCTTCCCAAGCTGCGGTTGTGGGTTCGATTCCCACCGCCCGCTCCACCATTTGCGGTGTGGCTCGTTCGCGAGCTTCACCGCTTTGTTATTTGAAACAGGCGGATCGCACTATATAGTTATATTCCAAATACTATTTTTGTTAATTTAGCGCAAACTTGCTTGACATTGTTGCATACTGCGTTATAATGTCATTGGATAGTTGGTTATCCAATTAAATTTAACCCAAAAGAGGAGCAAAAAAGATGAAAACAAAAAGGTTCCTTAGCATTCTAATGGCATGTCTGATGCTCACCGGCATATTGGCCATTGGTGCCTCGGCGCAGGACCAGTCATGGACAAAAACAGAATCAAGTTACACCGTACCCTACATTGGCAAATACCTGGCTTGGCCGGGTGAACAGTTGATGACCAAGGTGTTGTTACCAAAGCTGCTGGGCGACGCGAAGCTTGACCTGCTGGGCGACGCTTACAAAGACGCCACAGTGAACTCGGCGCTCCAATCAGTTGCAACAGAACTGGAAAACACCTTCACCGCGATCATTGTCCCTGCGTTGGGAGCGGCTGGCCCGATTATGCTTACAAAGCTTGGCGGCAAATTCCCCGCTGGATTCCTGTACTATGCATTTGCTAATGATGCGCCCGAAAAAGTGAAAACCTGGTCTACGCTGGCCGCGAATATCACAACGGACGTGACCTGGAACGTAACTGACAGGGCTTCTTTCATCAATGCGATGTGCGTCGCGCTGCGCCCGGCCATCGTGATGGGTCTTGGCAAGGGCATCGCCGAAAAATATGACACCGACTTTGCACCCGGCTTAAAAGCGCTGGGCGCGACCGATCTGCCCACCTCTGCCGATCTTGTTGCCAAATTGGCAGTGGTTGCCCCCAAGGCGGCGAAATTTAGCAGCGCTGCCATTTTCGTTCCCGTTCTCTCCCCGCTGGTTTACGGTTCCGAGCCAAGCCTTGCGTTTCTTGACTCGGCGGTTCTGAACGACGAAGAAAAAGCTGCAGTTGACGCGGTCACCAAGGCGGTTCTGGAGCCCCTGCTTGCCGGACTGGACAAGCTGAGTTCCTCCAATATTACGACACTGCTGCTCAACGACCTACCCAACCTGCTTTACGGCAGCAATGCAATTGACACGCTGCTGGCCACGGAATTCGGCGGCAAGCTGCTCGGCGGCATTGGGCTCGACGTAGATAGCGGCTTTACGGGCTACATTGAAGACGCAATCAGCGACGCGCTGGCCGGGATTTTGGGCGACGGCGTTCAGCTGGATGTTGCAGGCCTGATTGAAATGATTGCTTCCGCGGGCGATTTGAAGGACGGCGTTGTGGTTGCTGATCAGGGCCTGATTTGCAATCTGCTGGTGCACTTCATCTACGACGCCCTGGATAAGGACACGGTTATCCCGCTGCTGCAACAATTGTGGGACGGCATGCCCGACTTTCTCGGCAGCATACTGTTCTACCTGCTTCGGTCTTTTGTCTGGTTTTTGTATCTCTAAGTTTGTTTTTTTCCGCTGACGCAAAGGGCCTCCGCTGGGCGGGGGTCCTTTTTGCTTTTTCTTGTCCCTTGCACCGTTTCGTACGGTTGACGTTTAGGGCATTAAATGTTTTTTTAACCAAGTTTCTTCTTTTTTACAAATATTTGAAAATTCTGGACATTTCCGGTTTAATGTGATATAATGCAACAAAACTCGCAATAGGGGTGATTTCGTGTCAAACGGCAACGAAGTATGGGGTTATTTAACTACGATTATCTCAACAGTTATTGGCGCTGCCGCAACAATTATAGCTGCGTTAATCAGCAGAGAAAGGCGCAAGTCTACTAATACTGTGACAGCCCACACGATTAACCAGTTAAAAAAAGGTACTGGTGCGGCAAACGAGCAAACCCGTATCTTTACTCCAGTCAAGTTCCCCGAAACGAAGCCGAAGGCACAAAAACAAAAAAAGCAGTGGAACCAAATTGCCAAAAAAACCACTTCGGTAATGATGGCAGTGTTTATTTTTCTTGCAATCGTAGCAACGACTGTTGGTGTGTATACCGGCTTGACGTTAGCAAGCGTAATTGAGCCTCCCGATTGGAAATCAAGCACAACAGAACCTCCAGCCTTTTCCGCTTGGCTCACTGATCTTGACTACTTAAATAAACATAATTTATTCTTTTCAAACTCCGAGCCGAAAACAAACAATGGGGACAGGCTAACGCGTGGCATGTACGTTGGCGCAGGCGAAGGATCAATTGAATATCAGCTCGACAAGCAATACTCGAAAATTACGGGTAAGTTTGCTCTTGATTATAGTGATAAAAATTCACACTCAGAAGGTTATTTAATAATATTAGTTGATGGCGTGGAAGCCTATCGGAGTATCTGCGTTACTCGTGGTGTCCCGCCCGTAGTTTTTTCCGTTCCAATAATTGATTGCCAAACAATACAACTTAAAATCCGAGGCGGGAATAGTTTCACCCTAGGGGATGTTGCGCTATTGAAATGATAGTCCGCTTCAAGATAAGGCGGAACGGCCGTAACCCTATAATTGAGCGCTTCCCATTAACCGTTTAGCATTTCCCCTTGCTTTTTTTGCCTAAATTTGCTACAATAGCCGCAACAAAGAACGCGCCTGCGTTGCGAAAGGAACAATAATATGAAGCTTGCATTTTCGTCTCTGGGCTGCCCCGATTTGACCTGGCAGGACATGACATCCTTGGCAAAGGATTTTGGCTTCCACGGCATTGAACTGCGGGGCTATGAGGATACCCCCGTGGATGAGTTGTTAAGCGCGTTGAGCAAGCTGCGCACCGGGCGGCTGGAAATCAGCTGCGTATCAACCTTCAAGAGCCTACAATATCCTGAAAAGCTGGACGAGGCTCTGGCCGAGGCGCGGCATGCCATCACCCTGGCAAAAGAGCTGGGCGCTGGCTTCGTCCGCCTGCTGGGCGACCGCACGGCCGAACCTTGCGACCCGGTGGACGACGACGCCGTCGCCAAAGCCGTGCGCGGCCTGCTCCCGCTGGCGGAGGCTGACGGCATCACCCTGCTGCTGGAGACCAACGGCGTCTTCAGCGACACCAAGCGCCTGGCCGCGCTGCTGGCGGGGCTGGGCAGCGATAACATCGGCGCGCTTTGGGATCTGCACCACCCCTACCGCTTCGGGGGCGAAAGCCCGGCCCAGACTGTCGCCAACCTGGGCGCCTTCATCAAATACGCGCACTGCAAGGATTCACTTATAGAAAACGGCAAAGTGAAATACAAGATGATGGGCGAGGGCGACCTGCCCATGGCGGAATTTTTCGGGGCGCTGCGCTCCATCAATTATGAGGGCTACCTTTCGCTTGAATGGCTCCGCACCAGTGCGCCCGAGCTGGAGGACGCGGGCATCGTCTTCCCGCATTTCGTCAATTACGTCAGCGAATTCCTTTCGCCCGGGGAATGTGTGCCCAATCGGCTCTATGACAACGCCCGCAAGACCGGGAAATACATCTGGCCTAAGGAGACGCTGATCGACATCACCTTCCCCCAGTTGCTGGACCGCGTCGCCGAGGAGTTCCCCGACCAATACGCCTTCCGCTATACCGTACTGGACTACGTGCGTACTTACCGGGAATTCCGCGACGAGGTGGACGCCTTTGCCCGTGCGCTGGTCGCCATGGGTGTGCGCCCGGGGGATCACGTGGCCGTTTGGGCGACCAACGTACCCCAATGGTTCACCACCTTCTGGGCCAGCGTCAAAATCGGCGCGGTGCTGGTGACGGTCAACACAGCTTATAAAATTCACGAGGCGGAATACCTGTTGCGCCAGAGCGATACCCACACCTTGGTGATGATCGAAGGGCATAAGGACAGCGACTATGCCGGGATCATCCGCCAGCTCTGCCCCGAACTGGAAAACACGGAGATCGGCCAGCCGCTGCACGCAAGACGGCTCCCCTTCCTGCGCAACATCATCACCGTCGGCTTCGACCTGCCCGGTTGCCGCAGCTGGGAGCAGGCGATGGCGCTGGAAAGCCAGGCCCCGCAGGCGGAGGTGCTGCGCCGCGCCGCCGCCCTGCGCAAAGACGACGTCTGCAATATGCAATATACCTCCGGCACTACGGGCTTCCCCAAGGGCGTGATGCTGACGCATTACAACATCATCAACAACGGCAAGACCATCGGCGACGGCATGGATTTTTCGACGGCGGATAAGCTGATGATCCAGGTGCCGATGTTCCACTGTTTCGGCATGGTGCTGGCGATGACAGCCTCCGTCACCCATGGGGCCACGATGTGCCCCATCCCGGCGTTTTCGCCCGCCCTGGGGCTGGATTGCATCAATAAGGAGCAGATCACAGCTTTCCACGGTGTGCCAACCATGTTCATCGCCATGCTCGGTCACCCGGATTTCGAAAAGACCGACTTCAGCCACATGCGCACCGGCATCATGGCCGGCAGCCCCTGCCCCGTCAAGGTGATGGAGGACGTGCTCAACAAGATGAACATGAACGAAATCACCATCGTCTTCGGGCAGACGGAAAGCTCGCCCGGCTGCACCATGAGCCGCACCACGGATTCCATTGAGGTGCGGGTCAGCACAGTCGGCAGCGCGTTCTTCGGCGTGGAATGCAAGATCGTCGACCCCGAGACCAACGAGGATCTGCCGGACAACGCGGACGGCGAGTTCGTCGCCCGGGGCTATAACATCATGCGCGGCTATTATAAGATGCCCGAAGCCACCGCCGCCGCCATCGACGCCGACGGCTGGCTCCACACCGGCGACCTTGCCCGGCGCGACGCCGACGGCAACTATAAGATCACCGGGCGGATCAAGGACATGATCATCCGCGGCGGCGAAAACATCTATCCCAAGGAAATTGAGGACTTCATTTACACACACCCGAAGGTGAGCGACGTGCAGGTGGTGGGCGTACCCAGCCGCGCCTACGGCGAAGAGATCATGGCCTGGATCATCCTCAAGCCCGGCGAGGAATCTTCGGAGGAGGAGATGAAGGACTTCGTCATAAAACACATGGCCAAGCACAAGGTGCCGCGCTATGTGCATTTCACCGACGCGTTCCCCATGAACGCCGCCGGGAAGATCCTGAAATATAAGATGCGCGAGGACGCAGTGGAACTGCTGGGGCTGCAAAGCGAGAGCAAGATCGTGACAGCGTAATATGCCCTAAGATAAAACAGAAGTAACCGCCTGCCTTGTTAGGGAAGGGCGGTTACTTCTTGTTTGTTTTGTTCAGGCTATTCCCACGCTGAAAGTAATGTATGATTGCGGTCGGGGATGGAGCCTTGGCAGCGGGCGACCAAGGACGGTCGCCCCTATTACACAACGCCAGCGTCGCGGTCTCGGGGAGGTCGCCCCCCTACGCACCGCCCATAGCGTCCTCGATAGCGCGCAGCAGGTCGCTCGCGCGTATGCCCAGCGCTTGGCTGATTCTGAAAAAGGTATCAAGCGTTGGCCTACGCTCGCCGCGTTCGATAGCGCTTAGGTGGGTTCGCCCTATAGCGGCAAAGCCGCTGAGCACTTCCTGTGAAAGGCCCTTTCTTTCGCGGTGTTCCTGAATGACCTTCCCCACGATAAATGCGTCTAACATAAAAATCATCTCCTTGCTCTTAATAATAAGGGCAGAGAGAAAATTTTTCGAACACATTTGTTGACAAATGAGCTCAAATGTGTTATTCTTTTGCGGGAGGCAATCCTACCCTAGCTTATTCAAGAAGGAAGCGTTCGTCGTATGAAGTTGTTTTCAGTCAGAAGGGTTGACGAATTGGGGAGAATCGTTTTACCAATGGAACTGCGCCAAAAGCTAATGATAACGGCAAATACGCCGCTGGATATATTTATTGACAACAACGGAAACGTTGTGTTGCGAAAGACAACGCCCTATTGCAGCGTATGCGGTGAGACAAAGAACTTAACCGAGCTTGGCCAAAAAAACGCTTACCTTTGCAGCGGCTGCATAGGCGATATTAAAAACTTGTATTTATAGACAGCCGTGCGTAGCTATTATATGTGATCACAAAAAGCAAGCAAAAAGCAGGCAGGAATCCGGTCTGACCCGGTTTCCTGCCTGTCTGTTTTGTTCGGTAAAGCTCAACCCCAGTAAATAGCCGACATGTCTGCCGTTTCGCCGTTCCTGTATTCTTCGCGGGCAGAGGCAATGTCTGCAGCATCTTCCTTTGACGCAACATCGTCTGGCACAAGCCGCTGGATAAGCTCGTAAACAAGAACTTGCTCTTGCTCGGAAAGCAAGTCAAACAGGGTAGCAACTTGTTCCTTCAAAAGTGGCATGTCAAAAACCTCCCTTATACACATCCCCGCGTGGGGATATCTTTTCGATAAGTACCGTTTCAGACTCGGGGTACGAAAACAATATCCGCCAATCACCGATCCGCAGCCGGAACGTACCGAAATAACCGCGCAGTGGCTTAATGTCTCCCTGTGGAATCCCCTCAATTCCACGTCGGATACGCTTCTTTTGCGCTGTATCCATTTGTTCCAGGGTCTTTACAGCTTGCTTGGAAAACTGAAAGTTCATGCAACACCCCCTATACAAAGTATATCCCATTTCCTTGAAGAAGTCAACGAATTTCCGCAAAGCGACAAAAGCAAGCAAAAAAACAGGCAGGAACCCGGTCTGACCCGGTTTCCTGCCTGTCTGCAATCGTTGTTGCCTGGAACTTATTCAGTTAACAGCAATGGCGGCGAGCGCGGTGTCAATGGCGTTCAGCGGGGCCCCAACAGGGGCGGAGGTGGATTTCCACCAGCCTTGCCGGTAATTCCACTTCTTAATGTCGCTGGATTCGCACTTGACTTCGATTTGCAGCGTCGCTCCATTATAGATCGGGTCGAGACCCTGAGCAAATTGTACCAGTGTGAAGAGATCCTTGCCAAGCGTCGTGGTGGACTTACCTGGGTCAAGCTTGTGCAGGTAATAATAGTAGCCGTCCCCGCCGTAGGTCCAGTCCGTCGTGTTGAGGTCGCGGATGATCACTTCCTGACCAAAACTGGCCGGGAGGATCGTCATGCCGTCCGCAGCAAGGATTGTGGGGTGCACCAGCAGCCGGACAAAGGCCGGATAATCGCCGGTGTTCACAGAGCCCACGCGCTTTGACAGGATATCGCCTTCATTTGGGGGCGTGGATGGTTTGCTGAAGACATCCACCGCCTGCACCGCGAAGCGATATGCGCCTGTCGCGAAGGGGTTCAGTCGGCCGTCGGTCGCAATGAACCAGGCCATTGTGCTGCCGAAGAGAATGAACAGGGCAAGTATCATTGAAAGGGGGACGGCCATAGGCTTCATCCTGCGGATACTGCGCTTGCTTTTTCTCAATGCTTGGGAATAATTCAAGGGTATCACACACCTTTCCAAGATAGTGGCTGTTCAAACGCATAGGCATTGGCAAGGGCGTGCACGTGGCCGTTCTGTTCCATCTTCCTGCGCTTGAGGATCAGCAGAATACAAAGGATCGCGATTCCGCCGATGCCAACGCAGCCGGCGAGGTATTCGCCGTAGGTGGAAGTGAGGCCTGCGAGCCCGGTCTTGGGCGGATCTGGAGGCACGGCGCGCACGGCGTTGAAAATCCATTTGACTTCCGCTACGCTGAGTTCTTCGGTGGGGACGATGTTCTCGTCCACCACAAGGCGGACATTCAGCGTCGCTTGGTCACCGGTCTTGTATACGCCTAG
>JAVBOZ010000014.1:0-2943 GCA_031549985.1 Oscillospiraceae bacterium
GGCGCTGCTGCGGCAGGAAATCCTTGATTTCTTTGCCGACGCCGAGGCCTTGGCTTCGCTGCTGGTCCGCGTTCCGGCGAACACAAAGAGAATAGCGACCCTGGTCACAGGCCGCGCTGCCGCGCCGTTGCTGCGCTTTGCGGTTGACGAATGCGCCAAAGTGTGGCATAATGTAGAGGTACGGGTCATTGCTGTCGAAAACCGCTTTTTCGGCGGGCACATCACCGTGGCGGGGCTGCTGACAGGGCAGGATATATGTGCACAGCTGCAGGACACCGCCTTGGGCGATGAGGTCTTGCTCCCCGCCGCCTGCCTGCGTCACGAACGCGATTTGACATTGGACGGCATGACGTTACCTGAAATTGCAGGGCGCCTTGGTGTGCCGTGCCGTGCTGTCGAAAATAACGCGCAGGCGTTGATCGCAGCCTTGCTCGGGCAAACGAATGATGAACAAGTGGGATGATTCCGCGTTCGTAGGGAAAACGATACGAATGCGTTGAACAGAAAGGTTGCGCCATGAAACCAGTCGTTGCCATTGTCGGCCGGCCAAACGTCGGCAAGTCGACCCTCTTCAATAAGCTGACCGGTACTCGCAAAGCGATTGTCGACGACACGCCCGGCGTGACCCGTGATCGTCTTTACGGCGAATGCGAGTGGCTGAACCATACGCTCTTGCTAGTTGATACCGGGGGGATCGAGCCCCACTCCGATGACGTGATCCTCACCCAAATGCGACGGCAGGCGCAGATCGCCATCGACAGCGCGGACGTCATCCTCTTCGTGGTCGACATGCAATGCGGCGTGTTGGCCAACGACGAGGAGGTCGCTGCGATGTTGCTCAAGAGCGGCAAGCCGGTGGTGCTCTGCGTCAACAAATGCGACAGCGTGGGCGCGCTGCCGCCGGAATTTTATGAGTTTTATAACCTTTCATTGGGCGATCCGATGCCCGTTTCATCCGTCCACGGCCACGGCAGCGGTGATCTGCTGGATGAGGTCCTGCGCCGCCTGCCCGATTTCGGAGAGGAAGAGGAGGAGGATGACGTCATTCGCGTGGCGATCATCGGCAAACCCAACGTGGGCAAATCTTCGCTGGTCAACCGCATGGCGGGGGAAGAGCGCGTCATCGTCTCCGACATCGCGGGAACCACGCGTGACGCGACGGATACTCTTGTGGAAAATGAACAGGGGAAGTTTTTGCTGATTGATACTGCGGGGCTGCGGCGCAAGAGCCGGGTCTATGACAACATCGAGCGCTACGCCGTGCTGCGGGCGCGCATGGCGGTGGAACGGGCGCAGGTCTGCGTCATTATGATCGACGCCGTCGAGGGCTTCACCGAGCAGGATAGCAAGGTTGCGGGTATTGCTCACGAACAGGGCAAGGGTTGCATCATCGTTGTCAACAAGTGGGATCTGGTGGAAAAAGACGGCAAGACCATGGATACCTATCGCAAGGGGCTGATGGAGGATTTTTCCTTCATGAGCTACGCGCCGATCCTCTTTCTTTCGGCTAAGACGGGCCAGCGGGTGGAACGGCTGTATGAGCTGATCCGCTTTGTGGACGAGCAGAATGCCATGCGCATTTCAACCGGTAAGCTCAACGACATTCTGGCCGACGCGACCGCCCGGGTGCAGCCGCCGACGGATAAGGGCCGCCGCCTGAAGATTTATTATATGACCCAGGCCAGCACACGCCCGCCCGCGTTCGTGTGCTTCGTCAACCGCAAGGAGTTGTTCCACTACAGCTACCAGCGATATCTTGAGAATCAGATTCGCGCCGTGTTCGGCCTTGAGGGCACGCCGGTGCGGTTGATCATTCGCGAACGGGAGCGGACGGATGTGTAATATGCGTTCAAATTGGAACAGGAGGCCCGCCAATGACCATCCTGGGCATTGACCCCGGCTACGCCATCGTCGGCGCCGGCGCGGTGGATTACACCGCCAACCAGTTCCGCCTGTTGGAGGCAACAGCGGTGACCACGCAGGCGGGAGATCCCTTTCCGGCCCGGCTGGGCGCGATCTTCGAGGGCGTCACCGCTCTGCTGGAGCGCCACCGCCCGGCCGCGATGGCCATTGAAAAACTTTTCTTTAACACCAACACCACCACGGCCATCGACGTCGCCCAGGCCCGAGGCGTGATCCTCTTGGCGGCGCAGCGCCAGGGAGTACCCATCTTCGAATACACGCCCTTGCAGGTCAAGCAAAGCGTGGTGGGCTATGGACGCGCAGAAAAGCAACAGGTGCAGGAAATGACCCGCCTGCTGCTTCGGCTTTCCGCCTGCCCAAAGCCCGACGACGTCGCCGATGCTCTGGCCATCGCGATCTGCCACGCGCATTCAGCGGGGTCTCTGCAACAGCGCCTGCGGTAAGGCGTGACCATTCCCGCAGGATTCGCTGGTTCGCAAAGAAAAAATGGCCCGGTGCCGCATTGCAGCGCCGGGCCATTGGTTTGCGTAAAGGGATCTACCAGAGCACCGAAACATCTACGCCGGCGGCGGCGTTTTTCGCGGCAATCCAGAGCGCACCGTCTGCGTCGATGAAGTAACCAGTGGTCATGGTTTTGAGCTGCGCGAGAGAATCCGCTTTCGCAAGGTTCGCGCCAACGGAAGTGGGCGCGGTCACGCCGGCGACGCGGAAGAGCAGGCTGCGATCGGTTTCGGTGGAACGCAGGGCCAGAGATTTCGCGTCATTTGACATGCTGTAGGAGAGCATGGAGCCCTTTTTGCCTTCTTCATAAAGGCCAAATTTGTTTTCGCCCTTTGTGGGGTAGACGCGCACAACCGTCCAGTCGCTTTCGAGGTCAGCCATCGGAAAAATCGCACCCTTGCGGATGAACGCGGGGAACTCGTTCAGCGGCACATCAACGGTCTTGACGCCGCCGCCATAGGTCTTTGATTCATCAAACATATAGATCCATTCGCCCTGCGGGAACACGATCGAGCGCTG
>JAVBOZ010000047.1:0-8852 GCA_031549985.1 Oscillospiraceae bacterium
AACCGCGCGAAGGCGCCGGGGCCTTTTGCCTTCTCCTCTTTCGGAGCTTCTTCTTTTTTTTCTTCCTTCGGCTTTTCTTTCTTCGTCTTTTTCGGCTTTTTTTCAGGCCGGGGAACCAGGGGGATGCGCAGGAACAGCCAGCGCGCGCCGGCTGTGAATCCGTCGCCATAATCCGCCGCGACTACGATAGGGATGCGCAGCAGCCAGAAAAAAGCGAGAATGCCCAGAAAAATCGCCAAACCAAGCATGCGCCTACCCCTCCTCCCGCAAAATTTCCTGTTCGCCGATCGCCATCTGACCCTCGACCATATCCGGCGGCGCCTCGGCGGTGGGCGGCAGCGGCGGCAGTTCTTTGAGGGATTCCATGCAGAAGCACTTGAGAAACTGCTCCGTCGTGCCATAGATCAGCGGCCTGCCGGGCAGCTCAAGGCGACCGCGCTCTTCCAACAAACCCTTTTGGCAAAGGGATGAAACGATGTGGTGGCAGTCAACCCCGCGCACCTGTTCTATGTATGCCTTCGTCACCGGTTGGTGGTAGGCCACCACCGCCAGCACCTCGAAGGCGGCGGGCGAAAGGGGCGTGTTGCGGTTCAGCGCCAGTGCAGCACGAATGTATTCGGCATGCTGCGGACGGGTACACAGCTGCAGCATCGCGCCCATGCGCACCAGGCAGATGCCGCTGCCGCGCGCGTCCATGTCGGCGGCCAGTGCGTTTGTCAACTCCAGCGCCTGCTCTTCTTCAACCGCGAGCGCTTCAGCCAGGCGCGAAAGCTCAAGAGGTTCGCCGGAGGCAAACAAGATCGCCTCCGCAGCGGCAAGCAATTCATGCATCTTCAATCTCCCGCCACTCCTCTTCCTTTGTCTGCAGTTCCAGCACGGCGGCGGAGCCACCGCCGAATACCGTCACGCGTTTGGCCTTGACCAGCGAGAGCACCGCCAAAAAAGTCGCGACCATTTCCGAACGGGAGCCGGATTCTTCCAGCAGCGTGCGAAGCGGTGCCTGTTTGCGCCTGCGCAGGCGGTCAAAGACGAAGGAGTAACGCGAAATCACAGATACGATGTGGTGTGTGATGATGCCGGCAAACGCCTCCACCGGGGGCGGCAGCCGCCGCTTGCCCTTACCGATGGCCGCGAGATACGCCTGAAAGAGCTGTTCCGGCGGGTGCTCCCGCTCATAGCGAAGGTCAGCCTCCATCGGCAGCGGCGCCCGGCTGAGATACCCAAAACCGCCCGCGCGTTCGGCCAAAAGACCGGCAAGCCGTTGGCAGTCCTGGTATTCCAGAAGCTCCTGCCGGAGTTCTTCGGCCAGGTTCTCGGCCTCGTCGTGCCGGGGCAGCAGCGCCGCAGTCTTGATGAGGATCAGCCGCGCGGCCATCTCCAAAAATTCGGCGGCGACTTCCAACCGCGCTTCCTGCAGTCGTACCATGCAATCCAGATACTGCTCAATCAACGAAAAGATGGGCACGTCATGTATGCTGACCTTGCGCTGCCCCACCAGGTGGAGCAGGAGATCCATCGGCCCTTCAAAGGTTTCGAGCTTAAACTGTAAGGCTTCCACACGCACCGCCTGACCTAATAAAAGGGGCGGAAGGGCAGACCGGTTACAAAGCTGAGGCCGACGGCGACAAGATTTGTCAAAAAGCTGATGGGTTTATTCAGAACGCCAAAAAGCAGCAGCGCGAGCAGACCGTAGCGGATATAGGTCTCGTACTGCATAATGGTGTACCAGGCGCGGCGGGGCAAAACGGCCATCAGAATTCGCGAGCCGTCCAGTGGCGGAACGGGCAGCAGATTGAACACGGCTAGGCTGATATTGATCAGCGCCGCGTAAAGGAAGAAGTTCGCGACCAGCGAAATCGCTTCCGATCCGGCGCGACGTGCGGCCAAGGCGACAATGTTAACGGCAAAAAAGCAACCCGTCGCCGCCAGCAGATTGGAGACCGGCCCTGCCAGCGCGGTCAGGGCCATATCGCGCTGGGGTTTGCGGAAATTGCGCGCATTGACCGGTACGGGCTTGGCATAGCCAAAGCCCACCACAAGGATCATCAGCGCACCCAGCCAGTCGATGTGCTTCATTGGATTCAGCGTCAGGCGGCCGTGCATCCAGCCGGTGTCGTCGCCCAGCTTTTTGGCCATCCAGGCGTGCGCCGCCTCGTGCAAGGGCATCGTTAAGAACACGACAAACACCACCGCGGCCACGTGCAGCAGCGCATTCCCAAGGCCATATTCGTCACCACTGCGCAAAGCCCGGAACAGTTCAAAGAGCATTGCTTTTCCCCTTCCTTTTTCTATATGATACCCGAAAATGCAGAATATGTCAAGAGGTTTTGCGGACGCAGCGCGCGGGCAGCACAGGGTGGTTTTCGATGGAAGAATGCGGGCGAACGCAATTCGCCATATCTTCAAACCTCGTCCCCAAAATATTCTTCTACCCGTTGCAGGAATTCCTTCATGCCTTGCGTATATCATGACGAAAAGGAGGGGATTGCATTGGAGATACGTGAAAGCACGGAGCGGCTGGAGCACCGGATTCTTTCAGCCGGGGCGGCGTTTGCCGATCAAACGCGGGGCAGAGTACGGGAAGAAGCGCCCTGCGCAATCCGCACCGCTTTCCAGCGTGACCGCGACCGCATCCTGCATTGCAGCTCCTTTCGCAGGCTGAAACATAAGACGCAGGTCTTTCTTTCGCCCGAAGGGGATCATTACCGCACCCGGCTGACGCATACCCTTGAGGTCTCGCAGATTGCGCGGACGATTGCCCGGGCGCTGCGGCTTAACGAAGACCTAACCGAGGCCGTCGCCCTGGGGCACGATCTGGGGCACACGCCCTTCGGCCATGCGGGCGAACGCGCACTTCAGCAAATCCTGCCCGGCGGTTTTTTCCACTACGCGCAAAGCCTGCGGGTAGTGGATAGGCTCGAAAAAGACGGACAGGGGTTGAACCTTTGCGCCGAGACGCGCAACGGCATTGAGCGCCATACCGGCGGCGAACCCGCCGCGACACTCGAAGGGCAGATCGTTCGCCTGGCCGACAAGATCGCCTATATCAACCATGATATTGATGACGCCGAACATGCGGGTATCCTCCGGGAGGAGGAGATTCCCCCCGCTGTGCGCGATGCGCTGGGCTGCACAAAGTCGGAGCGTGTCAACACTCTGGTGCTTGCCTGCGTCGAGAACAGCGCCGACGCGCCCCTTATTATGTTGGGCGAACAGGCGCAGCAGGCCTTCGACACCCTGCACGAGTTTATGTTCGCGCAGGTCTACATGAACCCTGTCTGCAAGAGCGAAGAGGGCAAGGCCATCGACATGGTCGTGTGGCTATACCAATATTTTACCGCCCGGCCCGAGCTGCTGCCCGGGGAATACCGGATCATCCGGGAGGAAGAGGGCTGCGAACGCGCTGCCGCCGATTACATCGCGGGTATGACGGACCGTTTTGCTGTCAAGACCTTTGAAGAGTGCTTTGTGCCCAGGGCGTGGACAAGGATGTAGTGGGCAGTTTTGGCGTAGATGGCAGTGTGTCCGACGCCCCTGGAAGCAATATGCAAAAGCCTTTGATTTTATCGCATACGGGGCGTCGGGGACGCCGCCCCCTACAGCAGCCTGTGGCTAGGTTTTTCAAAGTGCCGCAAGGAGGTGACCGCCCATGCAAATCCCGGATAGCTACCTGCAAGAACTTCGAATGCGTGCGGATATTGAGCAGTTGATCTCGCCGCACGTGCAGCTCAAGCGCAGCGGGCGGGCGATGATGGGGCTTTGCCCTTTCCACAACGAACGCACGCCCTCCTTCGCCGTGTACCCTGACACAAACTCCTTCTTTTGCTTTGGCTGCGGGGCGGGGGGCGACGCGATCTCCTTCCTCATGCGCATCGAGCGCCTGGATTACATAGAGGCCGTGAAGGCACTGAGCCAGCGTCTGGGCATGCAGCTGCCGGAGGATCAATACGACGACAGCCTCTCCAAGCGCCGCCAGCGCGTCCTTTCGGCCAACCGGGAGGCCGCCCGCTTCTTTCACGCACAGCTAAGCCAGCCGCAGGGCCGGGCCGGGCTGGAATACTGGAAGGGCCGCCGCCTCAGCCCGCAGACCGTTCAGCGTTTCGGTTTGGGCTATGCGCCGCCGGAGTGGCGCGCACTGCGGGATTATTTGCGTGAAAAAGGCTTCAGCGATGAAGAGCTGCTGGCGGCCAACCTAATCCGCAAGAGCGAAAAAGAGGGCCGGATCAATTGGTACGACAATTTTCGGGGCAGGGTGATGGTGCCGATCCTCGATTTGCGCGGCAATGTGCTGGCCTTTGGCGGGCGGGTGCTGGATGACAGCAAGCCCAAATACATCAATACCTCCGATACCCTGGCGTATAAGAAGGGACACGACATTTTTGCGCTGAACCTGGCGAAAAACACAGGCAATGAGCAGCTGATTCTGGCTGAAGGATACATGGATGTCATCGCGCTGCACCAGGCGGGCTTCACCAACGCCGTGGCCTGCCTCGGCACCGCGCTGACGAGAGAGCAGGCGCAGCTGCTGGCGCGTTACGCCAAGGAAGTGGTGCTGGCCTACGACGCTGACGAGGCCGGGCAGGCGGCCACACGCAAGGCTCTTGAGGTGCTGGGGCATACCACGCTTCGTCTGCGGGTGCTGCGCCTGAACGGCGGCAAAGATCCGGATGAGATCATCGCCAAATTTGGCGCGGAACGGTTTCGTTCCCTGTTGGAAGGTTCGGCGAACAGCCTGGAATATCGTTTGCTCGCCGCGCGGGGCGAGCTTGATTTGGAATCTGCGGACGGCAAGGCCGCTTACTTGAAAGAGGCGGTGAAGCTGTTGGGTGTCTACGCCGGGCCGATGGAGCAGGACATCTACGCCTCGCGGTTGGCCGAAGAACTCTCGGTGGATAAGCAGGCGATTCTGGCGCAGGCGCGGCAATCCGCCAAACGGGACGCCAAAAAGGAAGAGCGTCAGCGATTCAGCCACATGATGCGCGTGCAGCCGGAGACTGTGGTGAAGATTGACCCGCAGCGGGGGCTGCATGTGGCGGCTGCGGCTGCGGAAGAACGACTGCTGGCGCTGCTGCAAGTTCACCCGGATTTTTATGCCAAGCTGCGGGAAACAATACAGGCGGACGATTTCGTGACCCCGTTCAACCGCAGGCTGGCCGAAATCCTTTTTGGGCGGCTGGAAGAGGGCCGGGGGATTGAGCCGGAGCTGCTCTCGGGCTGCATGACGCAGGAAGAGCTCAGCGAAGCGATGCGCATGCGCCAGACCTGGCGCGGCGTCGGGGACGCCTACCAGGAATGTCTTGGCTGCGCACAGACGCTGCTGGCGGAAAAACGAAACGCCGATGGCCCGAAGAACGCCGCAGCGATGGACGACGATGCCTACCGCGCCCTATTTGAGGGGCTGCGGGGCGGGGGAGGGTAAACAGAAGCGTTTCGTGCATAAAACGTTTTGTGCTTCAGGGAGAGAGGGAGAGAGATGGAAATTTTATATCAGATGGATTCGATTCAAGAGCTAAAACATGTGGATATTCAGGAAGGAATTCAAATTCGGTGGTTGAAAATGCCAGATGATTACGATCTTTTTTGTGAACATTTGAAAGATCAATATCCTGACAGGCAATTTAAAATAGACGATTGGTTGAAGTGGGAAGAGCAGGGGACGCCGTATTGCGGACTTTTCAAGGATGGAAAGATGGTTGCCCGGGCTGCGGCGGAAAAATATCAAAGCGACAAGTGGGAAACAGGCGATGTCAGGGTTTTGCGCTCCGAGCGCGGGCACGGCTATGCAAAGCAGATATGTTCTTTTGTCACGAAGTTCACTTTGGAAAACAACAAGATTGCTACCATGAGAACGGAGGAACACAATGCAGCGATGCAGAAGGTGATTTTAGATCTTGGGTTCAAGAAGATTGGGTATATAAAATAGAGGGAGCGGTGACGAATGACAGAAAAAGAAAAATCATACGCAGGCATTTTATACCAGCCGGGCGACCCTGAACTGGTTGCCGACCGCGATGTTACAATCAAAAAGCTGTATGACTACAACCACCTGCATCCCCTCGACCGGGATGCGCGGCAGGCGGCTATACGCGCACTGCTGGGCAAAGTCGGCGAGAACTGCGTGGTGGAACAGCCGCTTTTTTGTACATATGGGTATAATGTTACGGTGGGAGACAATTTTTTTCTGAATGTAAACTGCAAACTGATGGACAGCGGCAAAATCACGATTGGCAACAATGTCTTCATTGCCCCGAATGTCTGCATCATCACAGAAGAACATGCGATGGATGTGGCGCAGAGGTTGGCCGGGCTGGAATACACCCACCCGGTCGTGATCGGCGACAATGTTTGGATATGTGCCGGCGCGATCATACTGCCGGGCGTGACAATCGGCGCGAACAGCGTCATCGGCGCGGGCAGTGTCGTAACGAAGGAAATTCCCGCGAACAGTTTGGCCGTAGGGAATCCGTGCAGGGTGATCCGAACGCTATAGGTACTACAATATTTTCATGGATATACTAGAAAACACGTGGGAGAGGAACACATCAATGGAAGAGAAGAAGAACTCCGTAAAGGCGCTGATCGACAAGGGCGTCGGCAGCGGCAAGCTGACTACCCAGGAGATCGACGCGGTGATCGTCGAACAGAGCCTTGACATCGAAGAACTGGACAGGCTCTATGAGACGCTGGAAAAGCAGGGCGTCGAGATCATCGACGACTTTGCCGACCTGACGCTGGATTTTGACCTGGAGACGCCGAAGGAGGCCGAGCTTGGCATCCCGCTCGACGACAAGAACCAGCTGCTGGACGACCCGGTCAAGGTCTACCTCAAGGAGATCGGTCGGGTGCCCCTGCTGACCCCCGAGGAAGAAATCGAGTTGGCCATCCGTATCAGCGACGACGACATATACGCCAAAAAGCGCCTTGCGGAAGCCAACCTCCGGCTGGTGGTCAGCGTCGCCAAGCGCTATGTCGGGCGTGGGATGCAGTTCCTAGACCTCATTCAGGAGGGCAACCTTGGCCTGATTAAGGCAGTGGATAAATTCGATTACACCAAGGGCTTCAAATTTTCCACCTACGCCACCTGGTGGATTCGCCAGGCAATCACCCGGGCGATTGCCGACCAGGCGCGTACCATCCGCATCCCCGTGCATATGGTTGAGACCATCAACAAAGTCAAGAAGGCCAACTCGCAGCTGTTGCATGAAAACGGCCGCGACCCGACCGTTGAAGAGATCGCAGCGCACCTTGAGATGGAGGTGCCGCGTGTGCGCGAGATTCTGCGCGTGGCGCAGGAACCGGTCAGCCTCGAGACCCCCATCGGCGAAGAGGAAGACAGTCTGCTGGGCGACTTCATCCCCGACGAGGACGCACCAGCACCGGCGGATAAAGCTTCGATGCTGCTGCTTAAGGAACAGCTGGGCGATGTACTCAAAACCCTGACCACCCGGGAAGAAAAGGTCCTGGCTATGCGCTTCGGGTTGGAGGACGGCCACCCGCACACCCTGGAAGAAGTGGGTAAAGAATTCAACGTCACGCGCGAACGCATCCGTCAGATTGAGGCCAAGGCCCTGCGCAAGCTGCGCCACCCCAGCCGGAGCAAGCGGCTGAAGGATTTTTTGGATTGAACTTTATAAGAAAAAGTGCGGGGTACGAAATGGTACTCCGCACTTTTTCATCTGTAAAAGCCGTTGCCCTTCACGTTTTTTCTAGGCAGCGCTTGCGCTACAACCGCTCAAAATCCTTTCTGCCGGAATGCTTTCGCGGCGGCGCTCGATAAACACCTACCGGGTCAGCCGGTATTTTACCATGGGGCCATCACCGATGTCGAACAGTTCAACAGGCGTGAAGCCATTTTTTTCAAAAACGCGGCGGCTTCGCATGTTGTAGTCGAACACGATGCCGTAGAGCACGTCTGCCTGCTCGCTGTGAAAGGCGTAATCGACAAGCATTCGAATCAGCGTAGTGCCAATACCTTGGCCCCACCAGTCATTTTCACCGACAGACATATCTATCCTGCGAACATCGAGCGATTCGGGCTCCTGCGGGCAGTAGATTGAGCGCTGTTTTTCGTGCATTTCCTGCAGCCAGCACTCACCGATGGGTGTGCCGTCCGCCTCGATCAAGAAGCACAGCGCCTGCGGCGATACCATACGCCATATGTCGTGCACACCTTCGGGGTCAGAGCCTTTCGCGTCTTTTCCATCAACCCAATACAGCACCTCCGGGTCGGCATTCCATTTGTAGAGCAGCGGCAGATGCGCATCGCACAACGGACGCAGGATGATGTCGTGGTCATTTGTGCTGCCATACAGGGTAATGTCGTGACTTTGTATAATCATAAAGATGTGATCCTTTCGGTAAATGCGGCCTATATTTCCACCAAATCCCCCAGCCAGAATGAATAGATCAACAGTTGGCGAACCGCCAGCCCGAAGCATTCCTGCATCGCCCGCTTATACATTTCGAGCTGCTTGGCGTAGCGTCCGCGCAGTTCCTCCATGGTCTCCACCCGGTCTGTCTTGTAGTCCAGAAGGATCAATGCACCGTCTTCCTCAAAAGCGCAATCTATGATTCCTTGCACAACGGTCTCTGCCTCGCGCAGGCACTGTGCGGGAATCATTTCGCTGCCGGGAAGCTCGGAACTGGGGATGCGCAGGGTGAATTTTTGCTCGCGCATGATCTTGCCAGATTTCAGCATACGCTGGGCAAAGCTGCTGCCAAGAAAAACGCGCAGCTTTTCCAGTTCCAGCGCCGCGCCTTCGCGGGCGGTGAGGTAACCCCGGCTGACCAGGCGCTCAACCTCTGTGGGCAGGCTTTTCGCGGCTGCGCGATAGTCGGCGTACTGCAAAAAC
>JAVBOZ010000064.1:0-3904 GCA_031549985.1 Oscillospiraceae bacterium
AGGCAACGAAACGATGATGTGTGTCGCTGTTTTTTGTCTACTCTTCTAACAAAAAATAGTATAAAGTCTAGAACGGAGTGACCATGACGATCATTGTCGACGCCTTTGGGGGCGACAACGCCCCTTTGGCCGTCATAAAGGGTTGCCGCCTCGCCGCGGACAAGCTCGGCGTGCGCATCAGCCTCGCCGGATCCCGGGACACCATCGAAAGCTGCGCCGCCGAAGCGAAGATATCATTGGATGGCCTGGATATTCTTGAAGCGCCGCGTGTGTTTGAGATGTCGTTTGAGCCGACCAGCATCCTGAAAGAGAACAGCGACACCTCCATGGCCGTGGGCCTGAAGGCCCTGGCTGAAAAAAAGGGGGAAGCCTTTGTCTCCGCCGGTTCTACCGGGGCGCTGCTGGTTGGGGCGACGCTGATCGCCAAGCGCATCCGGGGGGTGCGGCGCGCCGCCATCGCCGCCGTATTGCCTACGCCCAAACGGCCCTTCCTTCTGCTTGACAGCGGCGCGAACGCCGAATGCACCGCCGAAATGCTCGAACACTTTGCCCTGCTCGGCTCCATTTACAGCGCCAAGGTGTTGGGCGTTGAAAGGCCCGAGGTTGCGCTGGCAAACATCGGCACAGAACCGAACAAGGGTGACCCCCTGCGGCAAGAGGCCTACCAGCGCCTGCAAGCAAATCCGCGCCTGAACTTCACCGGCAACATCGAAGCACGCGAGATTCCCAAGGGGGCCTGCGACGTTGTTGTGGCAGATGGCTTCACGGGCAACATCATCCTGAAACTCTATGAGGGCCTGGCCGGAACGTTAATGGGGATCATCAAAGGGGCGTTTAAGAAGAACCCGCTTTCAATGCTGGGGGCGCTCTTCGCCGGGCCGAGCCTGCTGGGCGTCAAGAAACAGATGGACTATTCCGAATACGGAGGCGCGCCCTTGCTGGGCATCAACGGCGTGGTGATCAAGGCCCATGGCTCATCAAACGCCAAGGCGATCTTCAACGCCATTCGGCAGGCGAAGGCTTGCGTTGATGGCCGCGTGGTCGAGATCATCAAAGAAAGCCTGGGTGCATCAGCGCAAACGGGAGGGAAAGTTTGAAAAGTCACGCCCGGCTATTTTTCAAACTAGAAGTTTTGTGCTGCGCAAAAACTTGAAAAGGATGGACCAGGCACATGAATACTGCGTTTGAACAGGCCATCGGATATAACTTCAAAGATAAGTCACTGCTGGAGCGCGCGCTGACGCACTCTTCCTACGCCAACGAGCGCAGGGGTGAAACCACCGGCAGCAACGAGCGCCCGGAATTTCTCGGTGATTCGGTGCTGGGGTTCATCGCGGCGGAGTATTTCTACCAGAGCTTTCCGCACAAACCGGAGGGCGAGTTGACGCGCCTGCGCGCGGCGGCGGTCTGTGAACCGGCGCTGTGCGAATACGCCCGGAGCTTTGGCCTGGGGGAAGCGCTGCTGTTGGGCCGGGGCGAGAGCGCGACAGGCGGGAGTCACAGACCCTCGATTTTGGCCGACGGCTTTGAAGCCCTGCTTGCCGCGATGTATCTCGATGGCGGAATTGAACCGACGCGGCGCTTCGTGCTTGGGTTTTTGCGTGAGGCGGGCGTGCGCCATACGGCGGTGGATAGCAAGACGACGTTGCAGCAGATCGTGCAGCAGTCGCCGGAGGAATCGGTGGACTATGTGCTGGTCGACGAAAGTGGGCCGGATCACGAAAAATGCTTCGTCGTGGAGGTGCGGCTGCACTCAAACGTGCTGGGCGTCGGGCGCGGGCGCAGTAAGAAACTGGCCGAACAGGCCGCCGCCGCCGAAGCGCTGAAACTGATGGGCGTTTAGGCGGCTGTGCCGCAGACGCCGCAGGCGTGCCGTTTCGAACAAAAACAGCATATAACCGGTTTCGTGCATGAGCTGTTTCTCATCCACAAACCGGTTGTTTTATGCTGTTTCTGCCTGAAAACGCTCCGTGCACAGTTGTTTTATACTCTTCCTTGGTAAAACAATAGACGAGTGAACAAAGGCACCAGCTTACTTGCGGGCGGCCCGCCGCCGCCCGCAGGCAACGAAACGATGATGTGTGTCGCTGCTTTTCGTCTACTTTTCTAACGAAAAATAGTATTATAAACCCTTACGGCGTCTGCGGCACAGCCGCCGAGCTCGCCGCAGGCGCAGGCGCAGGCGCAGACATTTGGCGCTGCGCCATCACAAGGCCATAGTAGATTCCCTTCTGCTCCAGCAGTTCGCGGTGGGAGCCGAGCTCGGCTACCTTGCCGTTATCGATTACCGCCAGACGGTCGGCGTGGCGCAGCGTCGAAAGCCGGTGGGCGATGGCGATGGTCGTGCGTCCCTTGATCAACCGCTCGAGTGCCTGTTGAATCTTGCCCTCCGTCTCGGGGTCAAGCGCGCTGGTGGCTTCGTCCAAAAGTAGAATTTTAGGGTCTTTCAGCAGGGCGCGCGCGATGGCCACGCGCTGACGTTCGCCGCCGGAAAGGTTGTGCCCGTCTTCGCCCACCTGGGTGTTGTAGCCATCCGGCAGGCGCAGGATGAATTCGTGGGCGTTGGCCAGCCGCGCGGCGCGCATCACCTCAGGCGGCGACGCTCCGGGCTTGGCGTAGGCGATGTTGTCATAGACAGAACCGGCGAACAGAAACGTTTCCTGAAACACCACCGCAATGTTTTCGCGCAGGAAGGCGTAGTCGTAATCGCGGATATCCCGCCCGCCGATTTGCAGCGCGCCCTGGTCAACGTCGTAAAGGCGCATGATCAGGTTGATCATCGTGGATTTGCCAGCGCCGGAAGGACCCACCAGCCCCAGCATCTCGTTGGGGCGAATTTGGAGGTTGACCTCCTTCAGCACGGGTTCATAGGCCTTATAGCCGAACTGCACACCCTCAAACGCAATGCCGCCATCGATGGGCTCGCGCACAGGGTTTTGGGCCTCGGGCAGGGTGAGCGGCTCATCCAGCAGCTCAAAAATTTTCAACAGCTTGGTGGAGGTTCCCGCCAGTACGCGCGGAAGGAAGGACATCCAGCGCAACGGCTCATAGACAAACGCGGCAAAGAGCGTGAACTGAAACAGCACCCCAGTCGTCATGCCGCCGATGCCCTTGATCACCATATAACCGCCCACGGCGGTGACCAGCAATTCGCCCATGAATGTGAGCATCCGGGTGGGTGGGTTGGCGAGCGCCCAAAAGCGATCCGCCCGGATTGAGACGTCCATCAGACGCCGCCCGACGCCACTGAATTTTTTAATTTCGCGGTCCTCCGCCCCAAAGGTCTTGACCACGCGAATGCCCTTGATGATGTCGTGCAGCGTGGAGGTCTCGCGGCTGGAGCAAATCCACATCTTTTCGTATAACAAATGTACGCGCTGAAAGAATTTGCGCACAACGATTGGCACGAACGGAACAGGCAGCAGCGCCAGCACCGCCAGCAATGGGTTGACGGCGAACAGAATCGTGCCGCTGATGAGGATCAGGATCGCCTTTTCGATCAGCGCCCGGAGGTAATCGGCGGTGCGGCCCAGGCTGCGGGTGTCGTTTGTGATGCGCTTGAGCAGGTCGCCGCTGGTGCGTTTTTGCAGCGACTGTTGCGAAAGCTGCTGCATTTTTTCATACGTCAGGCGGCGCATGGAATCGGTCATCGCGAAACTGCCGCGCCGCAGGATAAAGGTGCTGCTGCCCAGGAAGAGCTGGCCCAGGCTGTTGAACAACATCGTGATCACGGCGAAATAAAACAACGCCCGTGTCGGCGTAAAGCTTTGCCCCATCAGCGACACAGTCTCGGCTCCGCTTTTTAGCACGTCGTCCAATAACCAGCGGCTGAGCAGAGGCAGCGTGATTTTGGTCAGGTCAACCAAAATCATAAGAATCAGCGAGGCCAGCAGCGCCCAGCGCA
>JAVBOZ010000170.1:0-5489 GCA_031549985.1 Oscillospiraceae bacterium
TGCACAGCCCGCAAAATGCTGCCGAGTTTTGGCACGTTCGCTGTCTTGATGCCGATCAGCGCTTCCTCTGGAATGGGAGGATCCTTATCCCGGTTGGCGTCGCCCTTGGTAACAAACCAGATGCCGGGTTCCCCTGCAACCTCGTCTTTGATCTCGACAACGCGGTGGGTCAGCATGGCGGTGCTCTTTTCACCTATCGCACCGGAGTCGGGGTTAAAGGTGATGATGTCGCCGACTTCCACATCTTCGGCCTTGGCCATCTTGACGATGATCATGTCACCCGCACGGAAGCCGCCTTTCGGGGTTGTGCCGTCCAACTGCTCCGTCGGTGTCATGGAAGGGGTGAGAACGTTATAGAATCGATAACCGAAAAAGTTCTTTTCGGGGTCTTTGCTGGCATTGAAGGCGACCGCGCCGCCTACGAGGGCAATTACGACAACGAACAGCAGAATGTTGGATATTGTCCCCAAAGCCTTACGCAAAGGGTTGCGCGGTTGGTCGGGCTGCTGGGCCTGTAGCATTTCCTGCTCAGCGGTTGGGTAACCGACGCCCTGTGGCTGCGTAAGGGTTTGTTGCTGTTGCAGTTCCAGCTGCTGCTCTTGCTGCTTTTCCTGTTCCCTCAGCTCTTTTGCCAGGCGCTTTTCCTCCTGGCGCTGGTTCTTCTGTTCCTGGCGCAGCCGCTTGGCCTCTTCCCTGGGGTCGGGTCCTGGCGGCGCGGGCGCAGGATTCTGCAGTTGCGGCGGCGCATAGGCCTGCTGCTGGTTTGGATACTCCTCAAAGACCGGGAGGTAGGAATTCAGCATTTCATCTGCCGCTTCGGTATCCGTCAGGCCGGTAATATCCAGCGGCTCTTCGGCAACCAAGGCACTCTGCGGGGCTTCCGGATACTGCCAGGCGGGGGGCGGAGGCGCGTTGCTCTCCATCTCCGGCTGCGGCGGCGTGTATGTCGGCGGATACGAGCTGTATACAACCTGAGGTTCAGGCTGAGGCGCGGGTTCCGGCTGAATCACCGGCATAGGTTGTTCCAGGATTGGCTGTTCCGCTAAGGAACCCATCGTCGGCCACGCTGTCGTCGCGGGCACTGCCGCTGCGGACATGCTTACCGCTGCCGGATGGTAAGGAGCGGGTTCCGCGAAAGCGGGGTTCGGGGGAACGGGGGGCCAGAGCCAATTTTGCGCCATGGGCGGCGCTTCGTAGGCGGGGTAGGTATCGCTCCAATAAGAAGGCTCCCTCGCCGGTGTGCTTTCCGGCTCCCACGCAGGCTGTCTTTCCTGCTGCCATTCAGGCTGTCTTTCATATTGCCATTCCGGCTGCCATTCCGGTTGTCGCTCCGGCGTCATTTCCGGTGGAGGCTCAAACGTGGTCTCCTGCGGCGCGGCCGCGCACTCCTGCCCGTATCTGCAGTGGCTGCAGCATTCCGGAAAATCACATACGCGCGGCGGCATGTTCGCCGTCTGTGCCTGCTCGGTGTCCGCAGGCGGGTCGGGTCTGTAACCGGGGTTCGGGATGATCGCCAGATAGATATATGGTTCCTTTTGAAGGTCAATCGCAAAGGGAAGAATATTTTGCAAATGATTCGGCGAGGCGGCAGGCGGCACGACCGGTGCGGGGTATGAGACAGTCGGTTCTGTCGCGTAACCGCCCTGGTGCGGAATCCTTTCCTCCACCGTCGGGGAGCCAGTCAGGTTCAGAGCTGGATTATTAAACTCTGAAAAATGATCTGTCATTCTGTTGCTCCTCAATCCTTTTTAACGTCTTGCCTGGCCGGGCAGGCGGGGCGTCTGCTTTCGTGCAGAAGAGTTTCGCTCGTTAAACTGTCGATAGAATAGCACCAAATGCCTCCGTTGTCAATTGAAAACGGAGGCATTTTCGAGTTTTTTTTCGCTTTTTCAGCGGCCCAAAATCTTCTTGGCAGAATGTGGAGGTCGCCTATGCTTTCCCGCGCAGATACTTCCAGCGAATTCACAGTTCCTGCCAATCAGCGGCACTCGAAGAACAAAAGCCCAAGGCACAGCACACCAAACGCGGATTTTAACCCGATAGTAAGGTGCTGCGCGGCCAGCATGGCCAACTGATAATTCTCCGTGGAGCCAGCCACGGCATAGATGAACACGGCGCAGGCATAAAGCGCGAGCAGCAGCGGCAAGGCCAGGCGTAATAGCCGGCGCGTCTCCGGCTTCAACTCGCCCATCGCTTTGCGCAGCGCAGGGATGTACTTCATCGCATTAACCTCCTTTGCTCTTTCCCGCAGCATGATCATAACAGAAGGGCGGCAAAATAGCAATGGAAATGCACACCGGTTTTTCTGCTGGCGTTTTCCAGCAAAGTATGCTATAATTATTACATCTAAATGAACGAATACTAGTCCTTGGTAAAAAGCATTGGATAACGACGCGGTTCGAATGAAATACCGGAATGAAGCAATGTTATGCCAAGGGGGTAGAATAAAGGAGGTTTTGCCGTGGATGCCATGCGGCGTATGTTGTTTGATCTTTGCGGGGCGGCGGGCGTCGCCGGTTTGGAACGCGGGGCAGCCCGCCTTGCCGCCGACGCCCTTGCCCCGCTGTGTGACACAGTGCGGGTCGATTCCTTGGGCAGCGTGATCGGCACGAAGGCGGGTGAAGGCACACCCATCTTGCTGGAGGCGCATCTGGATCAGATCGGGCTGGTTGTGACCGGCGTTGAGGACGGCGGCTTTCTGCGGGTAGCGGCCTGCGGCGGCGTTGACCGCCGGGTGCTCTGCGCGCAGGAGGTCACGGTGCACGGTACCGAACCGCTCTATGGGGTGATCCCCGCCGCCGCGCCGCACCTCACGGGCAGTGACAGCGAAAAGGCGCCTGCTGAATCGGCGCTCTGGATCGACATTGGCCTGCCGCGCGAGGAGGCCGAACGCAGGGTACCGCTTGGCAGTCGGGTGACGTTCCGTACGCCGCCCGCGGCGCTGGGCGAATATCGGGTCACCTCCCCTGCCCTGGATAACCGCGCGGGCGTTTGCGTACTCCTGCGGTGCATGGAACTGCTGCAAGGGCGGGCGCACGCTCCGGTGACGGTGCTCTTTGCCGCGCAGGAGGAAGTGGGCGGCGCGGGTGCGGCGGCAGCGGGTTTCGCAACGCAGCCGGAAAGCGCCCTGGTGGTCGACGTCAGTTTCGCGCAGGCGCAGGGCGTACCCGCGCCGCTGGCGCAGGGCAAACTGGGCGGCGGCACGATGGTGGGCTACGCGCCCGCGCTCGACCACCGCATGAGCGAGACACTTTGCGCCATGGCGGAACGGGAGAACATCCCCTTCAGCCGCGAGATCATGGGCGGGCGCAGCGGGACGGACGCCGACCGGCTCCAGACCGCAGGGCGCGGCATCCCCTGCGCGTTGCTGTCGATTCCCCTACGCAATATGCATACGGCGGCGGAGGTTGCCGACCTGAGAGATATCGAAGCCACGGCGCAGCTGCTGGCAACCTATATCACACAAGCGAAGGGGGTGAGCGCATGATCAACTTGCGGGAACTTGAGCTGCTCTGCGCCTGCGCTGGGGTATCCGGGCGGGAGGACGAGGTTCGTGAGGCGATCATCTCGTTGCTGCCGGAAGACGCGACGCACCAAACGGATCGTTTGGGTAACCTGATTGTCCGCAAACCGGGGTCCACAAGCGGCAATCGCAGGGTGATGCTCTGCGCCCACATGGACGAGGTCGGCCTGATCGTCACGAACTTCACTGAGGATGGCTGTCTTTCGTTCGCGGCGGTGGGCGGCATCGACCGGCGAACCTACCTTGGCAAGCAAGTGTTTGCGGGCGAACGTAAGCTCCCGGGTGTGATCGGGCTGAAGCCCACGCATCTATTGGAAGGCGACGAAAAAGATAATATCCCGGCGGAGGACGCTTTGTGCATCGACATCGGCGCACAGACGCGCGAAGAAGCCGCCGCGCTGGTAAAGCAGGGCGAGCGCGTCACCTTCGCGCCGGGCCTGGTGCGCTTCGGCGACGGCTTCGTCAAGGCCCGCGCGTTGGACGACCGCCTGGGCTGTCTGCTGCTGGTCGAGTTGCTGCGGCAGGCACTCCCCTATGACATGACCGCCGTCTTCAGCGCCAATGAGGAGACCGGCGCGGGCGCAGCCAAGGCGGCTGCCTTTGCGCTCGACCCCGACTTTGCCATCGTTCTGGAGGCCACGACGGCGGGCGACCTGCCCGGCGCGGTGGGTACAGAACGGGTTTGCTGCCTGGGCGGCGGCGCAGTTGTGCCGTTTATGGATAAGGGCACGGTGTATCCATGGGCGCTCTATGAACGCGCCATGGCGCTGGCCAAGGAGCGGGATATCCCTATACAAACCAAGACGAAGATCGCCGGAGGCACCGACGCCCGGGGCATCACGGCAACCCGGGGCGGTATTCCGACGCTCACCATTTCTGTGCCCTGCCGAGGTGTGCATTCCCCCGCAGTGGTGATGAAGGAAAGCGACGCCGAGGCGGTGCTACGCCTTGCGTGCGCGGTTTGGGAGGATATCACGCAGGCATGATACGTTTGCTTGAGACAGAATCCCCTTCCTTCGCGGCCTTTTGCGGGCGAGACGCATTGGGGGCTCGGGTATTGGCGGCCCTGCGCAGCTACGCTGGCATCGACGCGCGCGGCGCGGCGCAGTTTTGGGTGCAAGAGGATGCGCAGAGCCAGCCCGTCGCAGCCCTTTCGCTGATCGACGGGTTCGGCGTCCTTTGC
Source organism: Oscillospiraceae bacterium (assembly GCA_031549985.1). Lineage (GTDB taxonomy): Bacteria > Bacillota > Clostridia > Oscillospirales > Acutalibacteraceae > WRMQ01. The sequence goes on from JAVBOZ010000170.1 coordinate 4,707, forward strand.
GCGGGCGTGCAAGCGGTTTGGGAGGAACTCACGGCTTTCTTACGCATGCAGCACGGCGCCGGGCAGTGGCATCGCCTGCAATGCAACGCACGTCTGGCACCGCCACTGCCCTTCCGGGAGGCTTCGCGCAGCTCTGTCCTGCGCTTTCAAGCGCCTCTTCGCTCGCCGCTCGCCGGTATGCGAATCATTCCGGCAGAGGATCTGCGCGAAGTCTATGCGATGCTGGAGCGCTGTTTCCCGAACGTCAAAAACCGCGAACTCTGGCTGGCCGACGTAGCGCTGCGCAAGCGGCGCGGCACGGCGCAAAGCTGGTTTCTTTTCCGGGATAACGCCGCTCTTTGTACGCTCAGCGCTCTGGCGGTCACGGAAACCATAACCTACCTCGGCGCGGCGGGCACGGTGCCGGAGGCGCGCGGGCAGGGCCTTGCAGGTGAACTGCTGGCGCGCGTAGCCGAGGCGGAGCAGGCGCGGGGCCGGGCAGTCTGGCTCTCCTGCCAAAGCGAGCTGTTAGGGTTTTACCGCTCCGTCGGGTTTGAGGAAGCGGATGAATGGGTGATGCTGGGTGCGTAATGGTTTTGAACCATGACCAATCCGTGTAAAAAAATAGTTGTATTTTGGCATAGGTTGTGCTATACTGCCTTAACGATATCTGTCTGGCCGCCGCGACAGCTCGCTTGCAGCGCGTTTGCGGACCCATAGGGCAGAGTAGGAGGCGTTTTGTATGAGGAAGTTAAAACAAAGATTGATCTTTTTTCTTGTTTTGCTTATTCTGTTGTCGGGCGC
>JAVBOZ010000040.1:0-22674 GCA_031549985.1 Oscillospiraceae bacterium
CTGGATTCTGAAAAACCGGCAGGTTTTTCCAATGCGGCAAACGACCCGTTTGACGCTATTGTTGCATAGATCAAGGCTGGATTCTGAAAAACCGGCAGGTTTTTCCAATGCGGCAAACGACCCGTTTGACGCTATTATAGCATATCGAAAACTCGCTTGCAAGCCTTGAAATGCGCAAATGGCTGTGTTATAATAATGACACACGGGTTACATGGCGCAATGGTATCGTTGTTGCCGTTGTGCCCTAAATGCGAAAGGACTGATTTATATGGGCATTTCTGTTTGGCTTAGCACCTTCACTGCGCGTTTCATGGCGCTTCTCTTCCTCTTCAGCACCGGCATGAGCGCAGAGCTTGCCCCTGCGCCCTCCGCGCCGCCGGAGCCGCAAATCACCGGCAGCGTCACGCAGGAATTGAAAATCATGACCTTCAACGTCTGGGTCGCCGGCGAAGGGGACCTCAGTTTCATCAACCGCCGCGCCGCCGTGGGTGAGACCATCCGCGCGGAAATGCCGGACTCCGTAGGCCTTCAGGAGGCCAATGAATTCTGGCGCTATATGCTGCTCTGGGATCTGCGCGACGATTACGCCATTGCGGGGAACCTCGGCCGCGATTTCGGCTTTTGGGAGGGTACGCCCATTCTCTACCTGCGGGAAAAATACCGCCTGATCGACCAGGGTGTCTTCTGGTTGAATGAACATCCCGTGCTCCCCAACATCAAGGATTCTTGGAAAGCCACGCTGCGCCGGGTGGCCGCTTGGGCATTGCTGGAGGATAAGGAAACCGGGTTTGTCTATCTCCACGTCAACACCCACCTGGATAACCTGAGCGAACTGGCGCGCGCGAACGGCGCGGCACTGATCACTGCGTTCATCCAGAAGATAAACCTGCCGACCGTCCTCACCGGCGACATGAACTGTTCCCCCACGTCGACCCCCATTCAATATTATGAGCAGGGCGGCATGACTCACGTAAAAACCCTGGCGGAATCCGTTGACGGCGCGCGTACCTTCCACGGCTTTAAAGAGGTAGATGTCAATACGGGTACGCCCATTGACTACATCTTCGCCAACGGCTATTTGCAGAGTGTGCAGAGCTACCGGGTGATACACGAGCAATACGACGGGCATCTCCCCTCGGATCATTTCGCGGTGGTGTCTACGCTGACGCTGGAGAATTAGTTTCTTCGCCCTCTGCGCACCGGGAAAAACAATCAGGAGGCATACATGCCGTTTTTTCGCCGATCCCCCGGGCCGCCGCAATGGCTGATCGCCGGGCTGGGCAATCCTGGGCGCCAATACGCCTATACGCGGCACAACGCGGGCTTTCTCTGCCTTGACGTATTGGCCGAAAGCTGCGGTGCGAAGGTCGATCGCCTGAAATTCCACGCGCTGACCGGGCAGGCCGAGCTTGGCGGGCAGCGCTGCCTGCTGCTGAAAAACAACACCTATATGAACCAAAGCGGCGAACCCGTCGCCGAAGCCGCACGATTCTATCAGATTCCCCCCGAACGTGTGCTGCTGCTCTTTGACGATGTCAGCCTGCCGCCAGGCAAGCTGCGCATCCGCCGGGAGGGCAGCGCGGGGGGGCATAACGGCATCAAAAGCGTCATCGCCTGCCTGGGCAGCAGCGCTTTCCCCCGGGTGAAGCTGGGTGTCGGCGCAAAGCCCGACCCGGACCAGGATCTGGCGGACTGGGTGCTCTCGGGCATGAGCAAGGCCGACCTGCTCCTGCTGCGCGAGGCCTGCGGCAATGCCTGCGTGGCGGTGCCGCTGATTTTGCAAGGGCAGATGGAAGAGGCTATGGGGAAATTTAATTAATACTACCCCTTGGTATAAGAAGATGCCTGGACGCGGCGCGTGCGTCCAGGCATCCTCTTTTATGAACAATTTATTCCGCCTCTGTGTCCGTCTCCGGCTTCTTCTTAAATATAAACAGCTTACTGAAGATATAGTTCAGGATCACCACCAGCGCCTGGATGAACACCAGCTTGACCACAAAACGGTATGCGCTGCCCGGCTCGCCCGGCAAGCCCAGCCGCCCGCTCCACCATGCGGTGAACCAGGGCATGATTTTGGGTTGCAACATCTTAAACAGCAAGACCATCAGCCCCTGCTCCATGCCGAGGGAGACCAGCCGCGCCGCGACGAAGGCCGTGAGCTCCCGCGTTACAAGCCGGGGCTGCCAGCTTTTTTGCTCAAAGACAAAGAGCTTGTTGGTCACATAGGCAAACGCCACAGCCGCAACCCAGGCGACCGGGTTGCTGAGCCAATAGCTCCGATCCCCCAGAAGCCGCCGCCCCGGGTATTCCATCAACGCAAACACCGCCATGTTGACGGCGGTAGTCAGCAATCCAAAAAGGATATAGAGCAACAGCTCCCTGTGTTTGCGTAAAAGCGCGCGCAGCTTTTCCATGTTTGATTTTTACTCTTTCTTTGAATCTCCACATAGGCCTGCAGTGCGGGATGCCTTGGGCGGCATCCCCTGCAAATCAGCCACGCCAATCCGCAGGCGTGCCCCACCAATCGGCGGGCGGCTCGGGCAGGAAGCGCCAGCTGAGATCGTCGGGCTTCCAGCCTTCGCGATAACGGGTGATGCCAAAGGCCTTGAAGTCGTTATAGAGCTGCTCGTTTGCCGCCTGCCATTGTTCCGTCGGCAGCAGCCAGCGGTTGAATTCGCCCACTTTGTTGCAGCCCTTCCAGAAGCGCCAGCAAAGCTGCGAGCGCAGAACGTTTTGTTCACAGTTTTCGCTCCCGGCAAGCTCAATCGCCTTGGCCCAAAGCGCGTCAGCATAGACGATCTGGTTGGGCTTCAGGTCAAGAATCGCTTTATTGGTAGGCGAAATGAAGATGCCGAGGCTGCGGTGCTCCAGCCCAAACCACGCCGGTTTCCCCGTGTTGGCGGTCGTGAAATCGATGAATTCGCGCACATACTGCCAGCCGCCGCCGTAATAGGCCTTGAGGAACCCGTTCATCTCCGCGTCGTAATCAATATCCGGGTTGAAGAGCAGGCGGGAAAGCAGATAGCCGCGTAGTTCGGCGAACTCGCTGTTGCTTTCGGCGGAGGTGTAGTTCCCCTCCTCATAGACCCCCTTTGCGTTGTATTTGATAAAAAACTGCATATTTTTTTGCAGCACGCCAAAGTTGGGGAAGATGCAGTTATAATGCGAATAATTGGTGGTGTAGTCCCAAATATAGAGACGGTTGCAGATCTGGCTCCAGGTCTTGATGTCCGCCGCAAAGGGTGCGTTATCCGGACAATCGGGGTCGTCCAGCGCATGGGCAAAGCAGCACTCAATTGAACACAGGCGCACGATCACGTTGGGTAACGGCTTCACGGTTTTCGGCGGCGTACGGGTATATTGATAGGCAAAGGTGTCAATGAGCGCATTGGGATAATCCGCCGCGATATCCGCCGCGATGGCGTTGACGAAGTGGATCATTGTGCCCGCGTGGGAGCCTTCCTCCGCGTCGACCTTTGCGCAGTTGGCGCACTCGCAATAGTCCTGGTTATCGTCCTGGGTAACCGAGATGATGGGCTGCCCGCTGTCGTTGGCTAACAGCGCGCGCACTTCGCGGATCATTTCGGCTAAAACCTCCGGATTCGTCAGACAAAGCTGCTTGGCCTCGCGGCTCTTGCTATCTTCCCGCCAGGCGTACCACTCGGGGTGGGCCTCAAAGAAATCGGCGGGCTTGAGGAACTGGTTGATAATGGTATGGGCAAAACTGCCGTTATAGCCGAAAGTGCCGCCCTGCGCCGCAGTCAGGCTGCGGTAGATATTGGCGTTGAGGCCGTTGGCCACGCTGTAGGTCGCGTCGGAGCGGCTCAACCAGTCCATTTCGCGGTATTCCAGCGGCGGGGTATAGCTCTCGGCCTTGACTTCGGCGATTTCGGCGGCCCCTTGCGGAATCACTTTCAGGGTGCTGGTATACCAGCGGCAGCCAAAGTATTCCTCGAGGAAATGATACGCACCATAGAGTACGCCCCGGTTCCCGCCGGAGATCATGATCTTCGTGCCCTCGGCCTTGATGCTGTATCCGTCGGCGCCCAGGGCTGAAATATCCAGTCCGCTGACGCTGCCCACCAAAATTTCCTTATCGCCGGTCGGTACGCCCTGCGCAGCCGTGTAGCTGACGCCTGTGATTTGTTTCAGCGTATCGGCCAGAACCTTGGCGGCAGTGATCTCAGTCACACCCGCGCCCGCGCCATAAATGATTTTATAGTCGGCGATGGAGTGCTTTTGAACCACGGCGGGCGGGGGCTCGGGGGTGGGCTCAAATGCTTTGATCGGGGGGTAAAACAGACCGATGAAGGGGTTGGCGACGAACGCCAGCAACGCGACCAGCGCGTTGAGGATGGATATGCCCGCAGTCCTGAACCATTCCAGAATATCCGCCCAGTTCATAAAGACGCCTCCTATTATATTGGGTTGTGGTTTTATTATAGGGGATATGTACAGAAAATGCAAGCGGTTTTTGCTTTGTCCGCTTTTGGGCAAATTGCGGAGAAAACGAAGAATCATTTGCATTTCACGCGCGCATGTGGTAATATAATTTAAAAAGCAGGGAAAGGACAGTGGGTATGCAAAAAGAGAGGGCCGCCGCAGCGCCGAACACGCTGCCGAAACGCGAGAAGCGGAGCTATTACATGGGTGGCTTCGGCCAGGGCATGATCTATGCCGTTATGTCTTCTTATATCGCAGATTTTTATTTGAACGTAATGCGGCTTGACGCGGTGTTTGTGCTGCTGTTGATGCTGCTTGCGCGGGTCTGGGACGCCGTCAACGACCCCATCATGGGTTCGCTCATGGATCGCGCCGAACCGAAGCGGGGCAAAATGAGGTCCTATCTATATATTGTCCCCTGGCCGATCATCGCTTTGACCCTGGCGCTGTTCTTCGCGCCGAATTATTATCTTGACGCCGGGATCGGCAAGGGCGCGCTGATGGTATACGCCGCGATTACATACATCGCCTGGGGCATGATATATACCGTGGGGGATATTCCCTTCTGGAGCCTGCCCAACGCCATGGTTGCCGACCCGCATCAGCGCGGCAAGCTGATCGCCGTCAGCCGCACAATCAACAGCATCGGCAGCGCCCTGCCGCAGGGCCTGTTTATGCTCATCGGGCCGATGCTGGTTGCAGCCGGTTACGAAGACGGCGTCCGGCTGGAGCAGACGCGCTATATGATCCTCGCGGTCTTTGTTTCGGCCATCGGCGGCGTTCTCTATTTTCAGACGGCCACCGGTGTTCGCGAACGGGTGCCGGTGCCGAAGGCCGCCAGGCGCAGCGCAGGCGAACCCGGGGCGCTTTCCCTGTTGATCCGCAACAAGCCATTACTGCTGGTGGTGGCCATGGGCGTACTTTCGGCGGGGCGTTATATGTTCAGCGCCGGGGCCGTACATGTGGCGCGGTATAGCATCGGCATACCCGGCAAGAATGCGCAGGCAAGCATTTCCTCCGTTTCGCTGATTTTGCAGCTTTCGCTGGCGGTGGGGATGCTCGCCTCCATGATGCTGCTGCCAAAGCTGATGGACCGCTTCCGCTATAAGCACCTGGTCATCGGTACCGGCCTGCTGGGCGGCGCGGCGGCCCTGGCGATCTACTTTGTCGGCTACAATAACAGTTACGTACTGATCCCGCTGCTCTTCCTTTGCTCCATCCCCTTCGGGATCATCAACAGCCTCAGCTACGCCATGATCGGCGACGCGCTTGATTATATGGAGTGGAAGACCGGTTACAGAACCAACGGACTGGGGCAGGCCTGCCAGACCTTTGTCAACAAGTTTGACAACGCTTTGGCGACTTCCGCCGTCGTGCTGGCTTACATCGTCCTCAACCTTGATATTGACACCCTGATGGGTGGCCAGGCGGGCGTCAGCGCCTTGAGTATGACCCCCTCCATCCGTGGCGGCTTCTTCATGATGATTTCGCTGATCCCGGCGATCTCGCTTTTCCTCTGCGTCATCCCGATGTTCTTTTATGACCTGGAGGGCGAGAAAAAGGCGAAGGTGACGCGTGAACTGGCCGAACGCAGGGCGGGGAATGGTTGACGAATGCAGTGAAAAAGGAGCCTGTTTATGACCGTTCTTGTCACCGGCGGAACCGGATATATCGGTTCGCATACCTGCGTTGCCCTGCTGCAGGCGGGGCACGACGCCGTTATTCTTGACAACCTCTGCAACAGCAAGCTTGAGGCTGTGGCGCGCATTGAAGCACTGGGCGGCAAACCCGTCCGCTTTTATGAAGGCGATATGCGTGACGCGGCGCTGCTGGGCGAAATCTTCGCGGCGCAAAAAATCGACGCGGTAATTCATTTCGCGGGCCTGAAGGCCGTGGGCGAAAGCTGCGCGAAACCCCTTGAATACTACGAAAACAATATTGCGGGTACCCTTGCCCTGCTGTTGGCGATGCGGGCGGCGAACTGTAAGACCATCGTCTTCAGCTCCTCCGCCACGGTCTATGGCGGCGAAAACCCCGTGCCTTTCCGGGAGGATATGCCCATCGGCACGGCCACGAACCCCTACGGCACCACTAAGATATTCATTGAACAGATTCTGCGCGACCTTTCCGCCGCCGATCCCGATTGGCACATCAGCCTGCTGCGTTATTTCAACCCCACCGGTGCGCATGCCAGCGGCCTGCTGGGCGAAAACCCGAACGACATCCCCAACAACCTGATGCCCATTCTTTCGGAGGTCGCGCTCGGCAAACGGCCTGAGCTGACGGTTCATGGCAATGACTACGACACCCTTGACGGTACCTGTGTTCGGGACTATATCCATGTACTCGACCTCGCCGACGGCCACATCAAGGCCCTGAACCGGGCCGCCGCCACCCCGGGCTGCGAGACCTTCAATCTCGGCACCGGCAAGGGGCTGAGCGTTCTTGAACTGATCGCGGCTTTCGAAGAAGCTTCCGGCGCAAAAATTTCGCATCGTTTCGGCCCGCGCCGCCCGGGCGACATCGCGGTGTGCTACGCCGATACGACCAGGGCGGAGCAGGTGCTGGGATTCAAATGCGCCAGAGGAGCAAAGGAAATGTGCGCGGATCAATGGCGGTATTTGCATACGGCGCCATAAATGTCTGATAGGAGGCTTCTATGCTCCAGTCTGTCGTGTCTTCTTTAATGGCCTGCATTTTTGCGGTCTATGCCTTCTTCATCCCCGCTGCGGAACCGCCGCCGCGCCATGCGCTGACGCAGCCCTCGGATTTTCTCAAGACCTGCGGGACGAGCATTCGGCGTGAGAATGGCAAAGGGCAAAAGATATACCTGCGCGGAACCAACGCGGGCGGCTGGCTGGTGCATGAGGAATGGATGTGCCCCACCGATGCGCCCGATCAGAAGACCATCCGCGACACGCTTGAAAGCCGCTTCGGCGCGACGGAACGGGACGCGCTGCTGAACGTCTACCGCGACGCCTATTGGACGGAACAGGACTTTGACAACTGCGCCGCCATGGGCATGACGGTCATTCGTCTGCCCTTTACTTATATGGATTTGACGGACGACGCGGGCAATTTTCATCCCGGCGCGTTCGACCGGCTGGACTGGTTCATCGAAAACTGCGCCGAACGGGGCATCTACGTCATCCTTGACCTGCATGGGGCCTACGGCTCCCAAAACGGTAAGCACCATTCGGGAACGATCAACGACGGGCGGCAGCTTTTTCATAATGAGGAAAACCGCGCTCTGACGCTCCGGCTTTGGGAGGCCGTCGCCGCGCGGTATAAAGACAACCCGGCCGTTGCCGCCTACGACCTGCTCAACGAGCCGGAGGCCGACGCAGGCAGCACGGGACCGTTGCAATGGGGTTACTACGACGAGCTGTACCGGGCCGTTCGCGCGGTTGACCCAAACCACATCATCATTCTGGAGGCCTGCTGGAATCACCAGGCCCTGCCCCGCCCACATAAATATGGTTGGGTAAACGTCGTCTATTCTTATCACCACTACGCCTGGAACGCGCAGAGCGCGCAGGATGTGATGAATCACAGCGCCGGTGAAATCGCGGGTATCTTCTTTGCCTTTCAAGGCGTGCCGGTGCTGATCGGCGAGTTCACCGACTTCCACCACGAAGAAGCCTGGCGCTATACCCTGCAAAACTACAACCGCATGGGCTTTCATTGGACGACCTGGACCTACAAGGTGACGGGCGAAAGCACCTGGGGCCTTTACAACCACAACCCGGCGCGGGTGGATATCGGGAATGATTCCGCCGAAACAATTCGCGAAAAATGGAGCAAGGTCGGAACAGAATACGCGACAGCGTCCTGGGTCAAAGCGGTCGTTGAGAATTACTATTGACGCAAACGCTAATTTACGATACAGTACAGTAAACCAATCTTGAAAAAGGAATGATGTTCAAATGCAACAACCGGAAACGCTGGTATATTGGCTACCCGCCGCGATCGCGGGCGCAGCGGCGCTCATCATCGCGGTGGTTGTTATCTGGTTTTATCAGCGCCGTTGGAACCGGCTGGCGCAGGATCGGCAGGCAATGCTGAATGAAATCGCGGCCCTCGAAAAAGACAAGCTGCACCTGCGCTGCCAAGACGACGGTGCGGGTCAGGGAAAAGCCCCCGCCCCGGCGGAAGAGCTACCCGGCGCGGCGGACGCTGAACTGCCGGATGCAGTTGCTTCGACGTCTGCATCGCGGTTTCCCCTGCTATCGAAGCTGGACGCGCAGTACGCCAGGGCCGCGCGCGCTGACGCGCCAAGGCCCACGCTCCAGCAGCTGGCGGAACACCTGCGCCGTCACGCCGCCGCCCGCTGCGGTGTCTACGCGCCGCTGTCGCTCTACGGCAGCTTTTTGGGCGCGATGGCGGTCTCCGAACTGCTGCTGATCCGCGCGGAAGACGGGCCGCCTGCGGCGGTGCCGAACGCGATCGCACAGACGCTGGGGCAGGAATTGAAGCTGGTCGTGGCACAGCCGGGCTGGCGCGCTTCTTCTGACCTTTTGGGGCAGTGCAGCGCCGCGACAAAACGATATGAAGAGACCCCCTTCCTTCGGCTGCTATATGAAGCAGGCTGGCGGAAAGAGGTCATTCTGTGCGCTATTCAGGACTTTATGGCCGCGTTGCCGGAACGCTATCTGGCCGAACTGCTGCCGCTGCTTGAGCTGCGTACGCCCTTACATGGAGGCGCGAACGCGGGCGCTCCGAAGCGCCGCAACCTGCATTTGGCGGACTCCGCTTGGCCGAACGACCCCATGCGCCTTGAGAACGGCAGACTCCTTTGGCCGGAAGGCCTTTGGCTGTTGGGCCTGCTCAACGCGGGCGACCCTTCGCCCTCCCCGCGTCTGCGTGAGATCGCCATGGAGTTCTGCGTCCCCGCGCCTGTGGATAAGGCGTTCCTCGTCCCCTGGACGCAGTCACTGCCGATTGAAGCGGCGCATCTGCGCGCCCTGTTTGATCACGCGGCGGAGCTTTACCGCCTCCCGTCTCAAATGCGCGGACGCTACGACGCGTTGGAGGAATACCTTGCCGCGCAGATGCAGCTCAGCTTTGGCGCAAAATCCGCTGAAAGGCTGGAGCGCTTTGCGGCGGTGTGCCTGGCCTGCGGCATGAGCAGCCGCGAGGCCGTTGACAGCTACCTATGGCACCATGCGCTGCGGCGGCTTGACACCCTCGAACCCGCCGCGCTGCGGCATCTGCTGCCCGGTCTGCGGGAATTTTTAGGTAAGACCTTCGAAAAGCGGAGCATACAGATGACGATGGGGCTAGTGGAGACGCTGGCGTAAATGAAGCAAGCAAAAATGCCTTATATAACACGTTCGGAGTGACTTGCGTTTGCGTATGTTGCCCAATCAGGCGCATAGTCAGTTGTCGCTTCGTTTCCCCAGGATATCCAGCCGCTCCGTTCACCGCGAGCGAAGAGCTCCAAAAAAGGCGCGTTGCTGCATTGCTCAATCAGGGGATATATTTCATCGGGCTTACGTGAATGCTCTCGCTTTTGCGTACGCAGCAAGTTCACTTGGCTGCGGGCGGGGGCCAATGTTCTTGCGTTGGTTCCGCGAACGCCAAACAGCAGAAGTTCCGTTACATTGCGAAAGTAGAAACCCACACCGCGCCCATCTGGTTCGCCGTCCTTTCGAACTTTTTCCCAAACAATATTCCCTTTGTATTCGAATCCCCACGCCTTCATAACCGCGAGGCCCTCGGGCAACAGCGCGTTGGGAACCCATAAATATAGGTGGCTGGTCGGTGCGGCAATCTGGTTGACCGGCAAAGCCATTATGTCTTCCAGCTTCATCGTTCCGTAGCGATTCAGGCGTTTATGCTCGGGGGCAACTTTTCCCGTGCGGTTCTTAAACTGCCAAGGTGGGTCAGCCAAGATCGTCCCAAAGCGGGTTTCCTGGCAGAAGCCAACCAGATCTTGTTCCATATGATAATTTGGATTATGTACCGACATGTGTACCTCCTTCCCAACCCTCCATAACGCGGGGCGTAATTCCTATGATCAGCAAAGGGCACCCTCCGTGTCGGCCAGATTGAATGCGTGGCAGCAGCTTTCCGATCCATGTGGTGCTGGCGCCGTATTTTTTCATTATCCCCATCTGGCGAAAGACAGTGTTCATTTCTTCGCTGCGCGTAATAATCACACCGCAAGAGATGATACCGCATTCATAGAACATTCTAAAAGCGTAAAGATCGCGGTCAAAGGTTTGATCTTTACTATTCCACTCTAAATCGACGGCCACGCGGTCTTTCACGTAATCAATGTTGTGGCTGTCGATAAACTTTTGAATTGGCGGCAATTCTCTGACCTCTGGCGGGTTGCACTGGTGCAACTTCACAAGAAGGTCGCCTGTAATGCGCATCTCTTTCCAATCGTTTGGCCGGAGGTATGCGGAAAATTTTTTTGGAATCGCGGACTCGCTTCCGCCGCCCGCTTCAAGGTCGTTCGGATCCAGCGTAAAGCTTTCCAGCGCAGACTGTAATTCACACCACAGCGCCGGATATGCAGTGTCAAGAATTTCGATGGCATGATTAAAATTGTGCCACTCATAGCGCTTAAGGAGCGTATCACAAATGCGGCTCTTCCACTCACTCATTGGATTGAACCTCCCACCTTTCATAGCCCATTATACATCTTCTGCGTTCCCTATTCAAGTCTGTTTTCTTGCTGTGCCGCCCCGACAACGTCCCGGAGCCTCTCGATCCCCAGCCGCGCCATTTCCCCCGGCAGGGCCGCGATGATTTCCGGGCAGGCATAGGGGTTGACCAGGTTCGCCGCGCCGACCTGTATAGCCGACGCCCCGGCCATCATCATTTCGATCACGTCGCGGGCCGTGCTGATTCCGCCCATACCAATGATCGGAATTTTGACGGCCTGATAAACCTGCCAGACCATGCGCAGCGCCACAGGGAACACCGCCGGGCCTGAAAGCCCGCCCATCGTGTTGGCAAGCACAGGCCTGCGGGTTTTTAATTCGATGCGCATACCCAGCAGCGTGTTGATCAGGCTCAGGCCGTCCGCACCGGCGGCCTCGCAGGCGCGGGCGATCTCCGCGATGTCCGTGACATTTGGGCTGAGTTTTACGTAAAGCGGCTTGGCGCAGGCCTTTTTGCAGGCCGTTGTCACCGCTGCGGCGCAAGCCGCATCCGCTCCAAAGGCCAGCCCACCGCCATGCACGTTCGGGCAGCTGATGTTCAATTCGATGATGCCTACCTGAGGGCTTTCACTGAGCTTTTCGCAACAAGCCGCGTATTCCTCCAAAGAGAACCCGCTGACGTTGGCGATCACCGGCGCTTCGAAATATGTGCCAATGCGCGGCAGTTCTTGCGCAAGCACGGCGTCGACGCCGGGATTTTGCAGGCCGACGGCGTTGAGCATCCCGCCGGGCGTCTCCGCCACGCGAGGCAGCGCGTTGCCGTAGCGCGGATGCAGGGTCGTGCCTTTGAACGAAAACGAACCCAGGATATTCAGATCATATAAAGCCGCGAATTCCTCGCCATAGCCGAAGCACCCGCTGGCCGGTATGACGGGGTTCTTGATTTTGACACCGCTGAGCTCAACGGAAAGGTCGGGGGTCTTCTGCATCACCATACGATTTCCTCCTTTGCCAGCACGGGGCCGTCCTTGCAGATGCGCTTGCTTCCCGCCGCCGTCTTGCAGGTGCAGCCCATGCACGCGCCAAAGCCGCAGGCCATTCGTTGCTCGAAGCTGAACTGCACGTGACCGCACGGCAGCGGCGGCGCGGCATCATAGAGCGCCCGCAGCATCGGTTCCGGCCCGCAGGCATAGAGTGCGCCAATCGGTGCGCCGCGCGCGGCCAGCAGGGATAACGCGTCGGTCACGAACCCCTTGATACCCGCCGATCCGTCGACGGTTGTGAGGATCACCTCAGCGCAGAGCGCGCGAAACTCATCCAGATAGAACGCCTCCGCCGCCGTGTTGAAGCCCAGAATAGCAACGGGCCTCAAATCAAGCTGCGCCAGCGCCTTGGCCAGGCCATAGAGCGGTGGGGTGCCGACGCCGCCACCCACCAGCAGAGGATGCCCCTGCATTTCAGGGAGCAGCGCAAAGCCGTTGCCCAGGCCGGTGAGCGCGTCAATGCGTTCGCCGGGCCGCAGTTCGGCCGTCCGCGCGGTGCCGCCGCCCACCACCTTGTAAATCAGCGTAAGCGTGCGGACACCCCAGTCGCAGACGGAGATGGGCCGCCGCAGGTAAAATCCCTCCACCCGCAGGTTGACGAACTGCCCGGGCAGGTGCGGCTCCTGGTCGGGTGCGCCGCTCGGCAGCGCGAGCGTCAGGCGGAGGACGTCGCGGGTCAGGCGAATGTTTTCACGAATGATGTATTCTTGTTGGCGCATGGAAGGTCTTCCCTTTCTGCGGGCGTTTTGGGGTTGTCCGCTTCTTATGGTAACATATTTGGGCGGGCAATGTCAACGCGCAATTGGCGTTCCCGCGCGTAAAAACAGGAAGCCCTATTGAAACCTGGCGTCTCAATAGGACTCTGCTTCTCTTTTCAGTTGACGGCCATGCCATAGCAATTAAACAGTCGGGGTCTGAACCGTAACCGGCACCGGTATGCTTGGAAGATCGCCGCCGCATTGCTGCACCGCTTCAATTGTATCCCCGGGGATAAGTGTCAGGCAGGATGGCACGTTGAGGACCCAGCTGCCATCGCGCAGCACGGCGGTGGTGTTTGCGTTGCACTGGTTCGCGGGGCACTCCCTGGTGCTGCTGGGCCAGGTGACAACGATGCAACAACCGGGGATACCGGTTCCGCCGATGGTGACGCTGTCGCTGAACACCACGTTCAGCGTGGGCGGTTCACTGCGCACCGGCGTGGGCGGTATCTGGCGCGCGTTGAGGTATCCGAAGCGGCAAAGGGGCGCACCGTCCACCAATATGCTGCCGCAGGACGTAACCTCTACTTCGTGGACTGTGTCGTCGATCTGAAAACCGAACGCGGTAGCAAGCTGTGTCAATTCATAAAAGCCGGCTGTCAGACCACCGCAAAAACTGACGCACCCGTTTTCGCCGGAGATCGCGTTGTTAAATCTACCGCCGCTACAGCCAAGGCGGAAGACCGCGCCCGCTATGGGAGCGCCGGTGTCGCTTGTGACGGGGAAGGCGATGTTCACGCATTGAAGGCGCGTTTGGTTACAACTGCAATAACTGGTCATAAGGATTTCCTCCCGTTTTGATGTAGTTTTTTTGGGTGTTTTGGAAGCACATCCATGCCGCAGCTGCGGGGCCAGCTGCGGCATTGCTATGTTGGCCCCTGGGAAACGAGGTTTATCTAAAGCGGACGGGCGCCTGTGCCTGCGGTGGGCCGCCTCTGCTGGGCGTATCGGCTTACGCCGCTTTCCAAGGAAAGTGGCGGGCTCTTCCACAGCCGACTGCCAAGACGACGGCCTACCGGTGACCGCCTCGTGTGGCCGTCCGCAGGGCACAGGCGCGGGAGGCGGGCTCTCCCCGGACGGACGACCGACCGTGTCGTTCGCCTGCCGCCGTCACCCGCTGCACCCAATACCGTCCGCGAATCTTCGCTCCCCAAAGGCGGAGGAAGGTGCCCCCGCCTGTTTTCATCATATGCTGCCCGGCGGGATTGGCTACAAAGCTTGGACGTCTGGCGGCAACAATTTCTCTCTTGCATCTTCCCTGCGTCCGCGTTATACTCTAAGTGGCTTGAATGGCAGCTGCTAATACGATTCCTCTCAAACGATAGACAAAAAGCAGCGACAACATCATCGTATCGCGGGCGGCGGGGTAGATTCAGGCCGCCCGCAAGTAAGCTGGTATATTTGCTCGCTCATTCCATTATTTTACCGAGGAAGAGTACAAATACGAAAGGAATCATCCTTATGCATGAATCTGAAAAAAAACTCCTCCACGCATCGGCGCAAGCGCACGGCATTGCGCTGGACGCCCTGGCGATGGAGCGTTTTGCCACCTACGCCGCAAAACTGGAGGAGCAAAACAAAGTGCACAACCTAACGGCGATCACTGACCCGGCGGAGGTCGTGCGCAAGCATTTTGTTGACAGCCTGCTTCTGTTATCATGGGCGCGGCCTGCGGCGAACGCTTTGCTGCTGGATGTCGGATCCGGCGCGGGCTTCCCCGGCGTACCGGTGGCCATTGCACGCCCCGATCTGGAGGTGACGCTGCTGGAAAGCAACGGCAAAAAGGCTGATTTTTTGCTGGCGCTGGGTGAAGCGCTCGGCTTGCCGCTGCGCGTCCTGCGCGCCCGGGCGGAGGACGCCGCCCATGCGCCGGATCTGCGTGAGCGATTTGATGTCGTCACCGCGCGGGCGGTCGCGCCGCTGCGGGTACTCATCGAGCTGTGCATGCCCTTTGCGGCCGTCGGCGGGCAATTCGCCGCGTTGAAGGGGAACCTTGCCGCCACGGAGGCGGAGCTGATGGAGTCGAAGACGGCCATGCGTGCGCTGAGCGGCGGCGAAACCAGGGTGCTTGTGCCCGCCGCAGCGCTTCCCTATGGCGAACGATGCTGTGTCTTGATCAAAAAAATAGCGCAATCTCCGCTAAATTTCCCCAGAAGCTATGGAATCATCCTAAAAAAGAACATATAACAGAGCATTTGTTGATGAAACGCGCAGTATTGCGCGACGAAAACAAATGGACAAGCACCGCACCAGTGTGTTACAGTATGAATGCGAGGAGGCAAAGGCCTCACCGCAGGAGAACCAAAAGAAGGGACGCGAACGCGGAGGCTGTTGATTATGCTGGGATCATCAAAACGCGGTCAAAAAGCCGGGGTTGTGCTGCTGCTCCGAGTGGATGAGATATTCCCCAACCGGAACCAGCCCCGGCGCATCTTTGACCGGGAAGAGCTCGAGGGATTGGCGGAAAGCATCCGCCAAAACGGGATCTTACAGCCGCTGACGGTGCGTAGGCTGCCTGGCGGCGGATATGAACTGATCGCCGGGGAGCGCAGGCTGCGCGCCTCCAGGATCGCAGGGCTTTTGAACGTCCCCTGCCTGCTTTCGGAAGCTTCGGACGAGGCGTCGGCCATCCTGGCGCTGGTTGAAAATCTGCAACGGCAGGATCTTGGCTGGGTCGAGGAGGCCGAGGCGATCCAGAAGGTGATGGAGCAGAGCGGCCTGCCGCAGGAGCAGATGGCGAAAATGCTGGGCAAAGCGCCCTCCACACTCTCAAACAAGCTGCGTCTGCTGCGCCTTCCCCCGGCAATGCGCCAGCGCATGGCAGACGCCGGCCTGACAGAGCGCCATGCCCGCGCCCTGCTGCGGTTGACCGTAGAGGCCCAGCGACAAAGCGCCCTGGCGGCGATCCTGGCGAAAAACCTGAACGTCAGCGAGACGGACGCGTTGATCGACGCCCTGTTGCGTGAATCCCCGGCCGCAAAGCAGAAAACGAAGCCCCCTACCATCCGCCTGGTGCGGGATGTGCGGCTGTTCGTCAACACGATCAACCACGCGGTAGATGTCATGCGGCAGTCCGGCATCGCGGCGGAAAGCGAGCGGGCCGAGACGGGCGATTTCATCGCGTTTACGATACGCATCCCCAAGCGGATGGCCTGTGAGCCGCAGAATACGGCAAAGACGGGATAGGGCCACCCGCATCCAACTTGCTATCTTCTTTCTCTTTCACACCCCACATCCGGCAGACAGGCAGGCCCTTCAGAAAGGCCTGCCTGTTTGTCATTTACACGCCGGTATTTTTTCCCTTGCCTTTCCCTGCGCGAAGTGGTAAAATAAACGCATGCTTATATAATCCTCAATTAGAAGGATTAGTAAGAGCCAGGCAAACACTAGTATTGAAACTACCGACGGATGAAGGTGAAGTGCAAATGGACACCGCGTACGATGTGATTATCATTGGCAGCGGGCTGGCCGGACTTTATGCGGCCCTACAATTGGGAGAAGGGGCACAGCCGCCCAAGGTGCTGATGCTCTCGAAGCAGAACTCAAACGTCAGCGGCAGTTCCCTTGCCCAGGGCGGGGTCGCGGCTGTGCTTGAGCAGGAGCACGACAGCTTTGCGCTGCATATGGAAGACACTCTCATCGCGGGGAATTATAAAAATGACGTGGAGGCGGTCGATGTCCTCGTGCGCGAGGGACCGGAGGACGTCCGCCGGGTGATGGCGATGGGCGTTGAGTTTGACCGCGCCCCAGACGGCGAGCTGCAAAAGACCTTGGAAGGCGGCCACAGCCGCCGCAGAATCGTCCACCACGCCGACCAGACCGGCAAGGAGATGGTCGAAAAGCTTTTGCCGCGCGTATTGGCCCTGCCCAACGTCACCTTACTGGAAGACACGACGGCCTGCGCCGCCGCGCGCGACAACGGTGGTTTCGCGCTTGATGTCTTGCGTGGGGAAGAACAGCGCCGCTTCTGGGGGCGCTGTTTGTTGTTGGCGACTGGCGGCATGGGCCGGGTCTATCGCCGCACCACGAATCCGCCCGTCTGCACCGGCGACGGCATCCGGCTGGCGTACGAATTAGGCGCAGAAGTGAAAAACCTCAGCCTGGTGCAGTTTCACCCCACGGCCTTTGATTCACCAGGGGAAGGGGAACAATTTCTCATCAGCGAAGCGGTGCGGGGCGAGGGGGCGTATCTGTGCAACGCCAACGGCGAACGCTTTATGGAGCGTTACGACCCCCGGCTGGAGCTTGCCCCCCGCGACGTGGTCTCTCGCGCAATTCTCCGGGAGGCCCGGAGCGTGGGTTCGCGCAGGTTTTATCTTGACATCCGCCATCGCGGCGCAGACTTCATCTTGGCGCGGTTCCCGACCATCGCTGCCGCCTGCCGCGAGCGGGGGATTGATATCACTACCCAGCTCATCCCGGTCTTCCCGTGCCAGCACTATCTGATGGGCGGGATCAACGTCGACCTGCAAAGCCGGACAAGTGTGCCGGGGCTTTATGCCGCCGGTGAATGCGCTCATACGGGGCTACACGGCGGAAACCGCCTGGCAAGCAATTCGCTGCCGGAGGCGCTTGTGTTCGGTCGCCGCGCCGCTATGGATATTCGCAGGGAGCTGACTTTTACGCCCGCCGTGGGCAACACGCAGGCCGCTCCATTTGCCGGCTCTGCCGCCAAGGCTTTTGACATCGCAAAAGAGCGCAGCCGGATTCAGGACACCATGCAGGCGGCTTTTTTTGTTGAGCCCAACCTGGCCGCGCTGCCGGAAGCCGCGCGGGAGATGCGTGTGCTCTATGAATCCCTGAAACAGACCGGCCCGCCACAGACAAAGGAATCCGCAGAACTGCGTTCCCTGGCCTGCGTTGCGGCGCTGATCCTTGAAGATGTGGAGGCAAAGCAATGATCCCCTGGTTTCAAGTTGATGAACTCCTGCTGCGGGCGCTGCGGGAGGATGTGTCATATCTCGACCTTTCCTGCGAATCTCTTTTTACGCCCGATCACCGCAGCAATGCCCAACTCGTCGCCAAAGGCGAGGGTGTCCTCTGCGGCGGGGAGATTTTCCTTCGGGTATTTCAGCTGATCGACCCGCTCTGCGCCGGGCGCTTATTGAAGCGGGACGGCGAACCTTTCGCCCCGGGCGATCTTTTGGCGGAGCTGGAAGGCCCCACGGCTGCGTTGCTACAAGGTGAACGCACGGCGCTGAATCTGTTGCAGCACATGAGCGGCGTCGCCGCGATGACAGCGCGGGTCATGGATGCCGTCGAGAGCACCGGTGCGCTGGTCACCGATACGCGCAAGACACTGCCGGGGCTGCGGGCGCTGCAAAAATACGCCGTGCGCTGCGGCGGCGGCAGGAATCACCGCTTCAACCTCAGCGACGGCGTGATGCTTAAAGACAACCACATCGACGCCGCAGGGTCAATTCAGGCGGCGGCGGAAAGGGTGCGGGCGCGGCTGGGCCACATGGTCAAGATTGAGATTGAGACCCGCAATCTGGAAGAAGTGCGCCAGGCCCTCGCGGCGGGTGCGGACATCATCATGCTGGACAACATGGCCCTCGACGAAATGCGCCGTGCAGCGGCATGGGTGCGCGAAACACCGGGCGGCGAACGGATTTTGCTGGAGGCTTCGGGCGATATCACGGAGCAAAATGCCCGCGCAGTCGCTGAAACAGGGGTGAACATCCTGTCTTTGGGCGCATTGACGCATTCGGCGAAGGCCGCCAACATTTCGATGCGTATCAAAAAGGGCACAGTTGAACCTTAAGAGCACAAAACAAAACGGCAGCGCTGGAAGACCCCAGTGCTGCCTTCATTTTTTTTGCGAGAGGCATTACTTTTTCGTGTAATCCGTCGGGATGTCAAAGATATCCTCCGGAATTTCATCATCAATTACTTCATACACGATATCGATCGGCTCTTCGGCCGTGATGGTGCGTATGCCTTTCACGGCACCATCTTTCACAAAAACCTGCATTTGGCTGCCAACGGCAGTCTCATATTCGGAATATTCCAACATTTCGCCCGCAAAGATCGCCTTGTCGGATTTGAGAAACTTCGCATCTTGATTGGCCACCTTGCCGCCCGGAACATCGGGCATTTCGTTCACCCGATAGGTCTTGGTGCTACCATCGAGTTCGTATACTTTCCCGTCTTTGAATACGACGCGGGTCACCTTGCCGTCCGCTTCCATAACAGTTGCCTTTTTGCCGCCGCTTGCGTAAATATCGGTGAAATGATGCCCATCTGAACTGCTGCGCATGTGATAATGACCGTCGTCGAGATCATTGAAATACGCTTCGATTATCGCGGCATTTTTGGATTTCCCATCGCTCACCGGCGCTTTTGTCGTGTTGCTTTTCCGAACAGACGTGGTGGCACCGGTGCCGGTCGTGCTAGTGCTGCCGCCGGTGTTCGCGCCGCAGCCCGCGAAAAGAGCCGTAGCAAGAAGGCAGGTTAGAATGAGCAGAAGTACGCGTTTCATTTTTTGTCCTCCGTCTATACAACTTTTATTGTTGTCGCTTTCGCCTTTTAATGCATTATATAACACAAACAAGAATACGTCAAGCGGGAAGACCGGTTTTTTCGCGACAACGAAATTGCATGGGAGTATAGCGGGACGAACGCTTTCGCGGTAGGCGCAACGTCAATGCCATTTTTGCGGGATATCCCACCAATCGTCCGGCGGCTCGGTGAAAATGAAATCCCCGGGCCGGTTGCCCTCTTTGTAGCGGGTGATGCCGAAATCCTTGAAGTCATAGTAGAGCCGTTCATTTTCCGCCTGCCACTGCGCGGGGGGCAGCAGCCACCAGTTGAATTCGCCCTTGCGGTTGCAGGCCTTCCAAAAGCGCCAGCTCAGCTGGGAGCGCAGCACGTTTTGCTGGCATGTTTCGCTCCCCGCAAGCTCAATCGCCTTGGTCCAGAGAGAATCGGCATAGTTGACCTGGTTGGTTTTCAGGGTCAGAATCGCTTTGTCGGTGGGGGAAATGTGGATGCCAAGCTTGCGGTGCTCCAACCCAAACCATGCGTATATGCCCGTGTTTTCGCACATCAGGTCGATGAACTCGCGCATATACTGCCAGCCGCCGCCATAATAGGCTTTCAGGAAGCCGTTCATTTCCGCGTCGTAATCGATATTCGGGTTATAAAGCAGCTTGGCCAGCAGATAGCCGCGCAGCTGGGCGTATTCGCTGTTGCACTCAGCCGAGGTATAGTTGCCTTCTTCATAAACGCCCTTAGCGTTGTATTTGATGAAGAATTGCAAATTCTTTTGCAGCACATGAAAGTTCGGGAATACGCAGTTGTAACAGCCGTAATTTGTGGTGTAGTCCCAGATATAGAGCCTGTCGCAGATTTCGCTCCAGGTTTTGATGTCCTGCGCAAAAGGCGGGTTGTTGTAACAGTCCGGGTCGTCCAGCGT
Organism: Oscillospiraceae bacterium; assembly: GCA_031549985.1. Taxonomy (GTDB): domain Bacteria; phylum Bacillota; class Clostridia; order Oscillospirales; family Acutalibacteraceae; genus WRMQ01. Next base: position 20,276 of record JAVBOZ010000040.1, read on the forward strand.
ATGCGCAAAGCAGCATTCGATGGAACACAGCCGCACGATTACATTGGGCAGAGGCTTGACGATCTTGGGCGGCGTGCGGGTATATTGATAGGCGAAGGTGTCGATGAGGGCGTCGGGGTAGTCCGCTGTGACATCCGCCGCAACGGCATTGACAAAGCGGATCATCGTGCCCGCGTGGGATCCTTCCTCCTCGTCCACCTTTTTGCAGTTGGCGCACTCGCAATAATCCTGATTATCATCCTGCGTGATGGATACGATGGGCTGCCCGTTGCCGTTGGCCAGTTGCCCGCGTACCTCTTTGATCATCTCGGCGAGCACCTCCGGGTTGGTTAAACAAAGCTGCTTCGGCTCGCGGGTCTGGCTTTCTTCCCGCCAGGCGTACCACTCGGGGTGCGCCGCGAAGAAATCCGACGGTTTGATGAATGTGTTGATGATGGTGTGCCCAAAATTCCCGTTATAGCCAAAGGTCCCGCCCTGTTCGGCGGGCAGGCTGCGGTAGGTGTTGCCGTTCAGGCCGTTGGCCACGCTGAACGTCGGGTCAGAGCGGCTGAGCCAGTCCATTTCGCGGTATTCCAGCGGCGGCCTATATGCCTCGGTCCTCACGACGGCGATTTCCGCCGGGCCCTGGGGGATCACCTGCAAATCGGCGGTGTACCAGCGGCAATCAAAGTATGTTTCAAGAAAGTGGTACGCGCCGTAGAGCACACCCCGGCTTCCGCCGGAAATCAGGATTCTGGTGCCGTCAGCCCTGATGCTGTAACCGTCAGCGCCGAGTTGTGAGACGTCCAGCCCGCTCACGCTCCCGACCAGGATCTCGTTCTCGCCGGCGGAGACGCCCTGCGCAGCGGCGTAGTTCAATCCGGTGATTTTTTTCAGCGTATCGGCCAGCACGTTCGCGGCCGTGATCTCCGTTGCGTCGGCCCCCGCGCCGTAGATGATCTTATAATCGGCTATGGAATGCTTTTCCACAACGGTCGGCGGCGCTTCGGGCGTGGGGACGAACGCCTTGATGGGCGGGCAAAACAGGTTGATGAAGGGGGTTGCGACAAAAGATATGATACAAATGAACACGTTCAGCAGCGGTACGCTTTTGTCTCTTAGCAAAACCAGAAATGCATCCCAACTCATGTGCCTGGCCTCCTTTAACGTTTGGTGCTATTTTACCATGCAGGCACGGAAAATGCAAGGGTTGCAGCCCATCCGCATCTTTATAAATTGTAGTCATACAATTTGACCACTCATCAAAAAATTAGGGCTTGACAGCGCACAGTAAGGTTGCTATAATATATCATGGTTTGCGAGAGTGGCGGAACCGGCAGACGCGCACGTTTGAGGGGCGTGTGGTTAATACCGTACGGGTTCAAGTCCCGTCTCTCGCACCATATCGAAACCTGTCGAAAAAGCTGAAATTGCTTTTGAGATGGGTTTTTGTTATAATGAAGTGAATGAACAGTAACTATATTAATGGGGGTATCTATATGCCAATTACAAAACTTCAGCTATACTTGAAAGATTGCGACGGGGCAATAGAACTTTATCAAAAAGCATTTGATGCTACCATTAATGCAATCTATAGAAATGAAAGAAATCTAATTGCCCACGCTGAAATAAGCATATTTGGTCAATGTGTAGCATTTATGGAACAAGAGTCAGAATGTATTAGTGGGAATACAATGCAGTTCAGCTTTTATTTTAGCAAAGGCAACGAGGAAATTATAAGAAAAGCATATAATGCTCTTAAAGATAATGCAAAAATTGAATTGCCATTAGGTTCCTGTGAGTGGACTTCATTATTTTTTTGTCTTATTGATAAATTCGGAGTCAACTGGTTGCTTTGTGTTGACTAATGGGCGTTTTTCGCAAATGATAAATTCTACGAGAGTTCAAAGTCTGACACCTAAAAGCCAAAAATATTTTTTTATAGCCCTTAGACACATATCGAAACCTGTCGAAAAAGTTGAAATTGCTTTTGAGACAGGTTTTTGCTATAATGTACAAAGTATGCTATTTATATTTTTTGCAAGAGAAAAATAAAGCGAATTGATAAAATCAACATAAGGAACATTGAAAATTAAACAATAAGCAAGGGGTGTTTTTATTGGAAAAGTTATTTGAATTAGATATTAATAATGGTACATGGGATCTTATTAAACAATCAATCGATGCTTTTGAATTGCTTGTTAAAACTATTTTTAACAAGCATGGATTGGTTTATAGCAAAGCCGAAAACTTCGCTTCGGGTATTAATGCTGTTTTCAAGGTTGGCGACAAGGTAATAAAAATATTCGCGCCTGTGGAATCAGGGTACTATAGTGTTGATTATTATGGGATTGAAACCGAAGCACTAAACTATGCAAATAATGTACAAGTGGCTTTTCCCAAACTGCTTTTTAAAGGCA
>JAVBOZ010000076.1:0-8737 GCA_031549985.1 Oscillospiraceae bacterium
GAATATTAAAAAAGGCGTGGGCACCACAAAACCGGGCACCATGGGCACCATTTTCCCAAAACAGCAAAAACAGGGCACCAAAATTCGCAAAGGAAAAAGCCAGCAAACACTGATGCTTACTGGCTTTTGTGGCGGAAGAGGTGGGATTCGAACCCACGCAACCTTGCGGTTGACCGCATTTCGAGTGCGGCTCGTTATGACCACTTCGATACTCTTCCATAGTATAAATATTCACTTTTTGAGGCTTGTCACATGATTTCGAGTCGAGGCCGTTATAACCACTTCGATACTCCTCCTTACGAGCACGTCTCATTATAGCCGCAAATTGGCGCGATGTCAAGTGCGACCGGTAATTTCACACGAAACTTTTCTGTTTCCCGCTGTCATGTCCCCTCTTCGTCCTCGCGGGAACCCGTTAAATAATAGATCACCCACTCGGCAATATTTTCGGCGTGGTCGCCGATGCGCTCAAGGTATTTGGCGATCATCAGCAGGTCAAGGCAATCCTTGGCGTATTCGCGGTGCTGTGTCAACAGCTCGACCAGCTCCTCCTTGATCTTGTCAAAGTGGCCGTCCACAACGTCGTCGTAGCGTACGACGCCCCGCGCCATCTCCAAGTCCTGACGGACGAAGGCCTCAATGGCGTCGGTCACCATCTTGCTCGCGCCGCGCGCCATTTCGGAGATGTGCACGTCGCTCTTGACTGGGCTGCCCTGCATGAACTCCGAAATTTCCGCGATGTCCCGCGCCTGGTCGCCGATGCGCTCCATGTCAATGATCATCTTTTGCGCAGCGGTGACGTGACGTAAATCGCTGGCCATGGGCTGCTGGTGCAGCAGCAGGCGCACACAGAGCCGCTCAATGTCGTGCTCCGCGATGTCGATCTCCCTTTCGGTCTCAATGGTCTTGAGGCGAAGCTCCGCATCGCTATCCATCAACGACTTCACCGCGCAGGCGATTGCGACCTCGCACAGCGCACCCATCTGAATGATGCAGCCGTGCAGTTCTTCCAACTGTTTTTCATATTGCTTGCGCACTTCAACCAAACCTTCCTGTAATATAATCTTCCGTCCGCTTCTGTTTCGGCATCGAGAATATGTCTTCGGTTTCCCCGTATTCGATCACCTCGCCGAGCAGGAAAAACGCTGTCCGATCCGATATCCGGGCGGCCTGCTGCATGTTATGCGTCACGATGACGATCGTATACGCGTTCTTCAGTTCCATCGCAAGGTCTTCGATCTTCGAGGTGGAGATCGGATCCAGCGCCGAGGTTGGCTCATCCATCAACAGCACCTCCGGCTGCACCGCCAACGCCCGGGCGATGCAGAGCCGCTGCTGCTGCCCGCCGGAAAGCCCCAGCGCGCTCTTCTTCAACCTATCCTTGCATTCGGCCCAGATCGCCGCCTGCCGCAGAGCCTGTTCGACCATGCCGTCCAGCTGCGAGCGCGAGCGCACGCCATGGGTGCGCGGACCAAAGGCCACGTTGTCATAGATGCTCATCGGGAAGGGGTTGGGTTTTTGGAACACCATGCCCACCCGGCGGCGCAAGTCGTTGACGTCAATTTTCCCGTAGACGTCGACGCCGTCCAACAGAATGCGCCCGCTGATTTTGCAGCCCTCCACCAGATCGTTCATACGGTTGATGCTCTTGAGCAGCGTTGATTTCCCGCAGCCCGAAGGCCCGATCAACGCCGTAATCGCGTTACCCTCAATGCGCATATCGATGCCCTTGAGCGCATGAAAATCCCCATAATGCAAGTGGATATTTTCGACCGTGATTTTGCTCACGTCAGTTCTTCCCCCCTGTCATTCTTTTCGCCACCAGCGACGAAAGGCCGTTGACGGCCAGCACCAGCGCGATAAGCACCACGGCGGTAGCATAGGTCTGGTTCAGATAAAGCCCTTCGCCGGAGATGCGGTTCATATGCACCGCGAGCGTGGCGGCGGAATTCAAGGGACCCTGCGCAATCTTTTCCACCGTCCCCGCCGTAAAGATGAGCGCGGCGGTTTCGCCGACGACCCGCCCCACCGCCAGAATCACTCCGGCCAAAATCCCCGGTATGGCGGCGGGCAATACCACGCGGAACACTGCGCGCAGCCGCCCCGCACCCAGGCCGAACGCTCCCTCCCGGTAACTCAGCGGCACCGCCAGCAGCGCCTCCTCCGTGGTACGCATCAGCAGGGGCAGAACCATGATCGCCAGGGTGAAAGCGCCGGCCAGCAGCGAATAGCCCCAGCCCAATGTCAGCACAAAGGCGATCATGCCGAAAAGGCCGTAGACAATCGAGGGGATGCCCGATAGCGTCTCGGCAGCCAGGCGAATCACCCGCACGATTTTGCTGCCACGTTTGGCATATTCGACCAGGTAGACGGCGGCGCCAATGCCCAGCGGTGCCGCCAAAAGCAGCGCAAGGCCGGTCATGAGCAGCGTGTTAAAGAGCGAAGGTATTAACGAGACGTTTGTACTGTTGTATTTCCATGCAAATAACTGCGGCTTTAAATTCGGCACGCCCTTGAAGAGCAGATAGCCCACGATGAACAGAGCCACCATCGCGCTCAACGCTGCGGCGGCGCGTACCAGCCAGCGCAGGACGATGGAAAGCACATCGCGCTTTGGTCTTGCTTTTCCTTTTTTCAAACTTTGTCCCTCCCCTTCAGCAGTGAAAGCAGGAGGTTGATCGACAAAATAAACACGAACAGCACCGCCGCCGTTGCGATCAGCGCCTCGCGGTGCAGATCCGTTGCGTAGCCCATTTCAAGCACAATGTTGGCTGTCATGGTACGCACCCCGTTGAGGATGCCTTCAGGTAGCATCGCCTGGTTGCCGGCGATCATACTCACCGCCATGGTCTCGCCGATGGCGCGGCCGATGCCCAGTACGACGGAAGCCAATACGCCCGATTTTGCCGCAGGCAGGACGGTGAAAAAGACGCTGCGCTCGTGGCTGGCCCCCAGGGCCAGCGCGCCCTCATAGTACGGGGCGGGCACGGCGCGCAGCGCGCTTTCCGAGACGCTGATGATTGTCGGCAGGATCATTATGCCCAGCAGAATCGAGGCCGTCAGCACGCTCTTGCCCGCGCCTAACCAATCGCGCAGCAGCGGCACAAGCACCACCAGCCCAAAAAATCCATATAGAATCGAAGGCAGCCCGGCCATCAGCGAGACCAGGGGCCGCAGCACGCGGTTGACCTTCGGCGAGGCGAATTTTGCCATATAAAGGGCCGTCAGCACTCCCACCGGTACGCCAAAGGCAATCGCCCCGGCGGTAACATAAACACTGCCAATGATCATGGGGAAGATGCCGTAAAGGCCGTTACCCGGCTTCCATTGCATGCCCAGCAGGAATTTTAGCGGCCCGATTTTGCCGATGGCGGGCAGGCCATTGGCAAAAAGGAACGCGCAGATCAGCGCGACGCATAAGACGCTGACGCAGGCCGCCGCCAGAAAAAGCGCCTTTGCGGCGGCCTCTTTATGTGCGCGGAAAAACCTTTTGATATCACCCATCTGCTTGGTTGATTTCCTCCCAGGCGGTTATTTTGCCGCTATAGATTCGCTGAATCTGTTCTTTTGTCAGGTTGTTGACCGCGTTCTCGTTGCTGACAATCACTGCGATTCCGTCCGTGGCGATCTGGATTTGCGCCGCACCTTGGGCGATCTCGCTTTCTTTTAGCGCGCGTGAGGCCATGCCAATGTCGCTGACGCCGCTGATCGCGTTGTTGATGCCCGTGGTAGAATCGTTGGTATCCAGCTCAACCGCAGCGCCGGGCCGCGCGGCCTCGTATGCCTCTATCAGCCGCTCCATCAGCGGGCTGACGGAGGAGGAACCGGACACCCGTACCTTTTCGTTCGGCGAAATCGCGGATTCCACGTAGGCCGGAGCGTTTTCAAGCGGCAGACAGCCAAAGCGCTCCGCGACCGCCTGCCCCTGCTTGCTGGTAATGAAGTTATAAAAATCCTGGGCTTGGGCGCGCAGACTGCCTCTGGTTACGATGCTGAAGGGCCGCCTGATCTGATACTCGCCCGCGCGTATAGCCTGCACACTGGGCGCGACGCCGTCGATTTGCAGCGCTTTCACAGTATCATTCAGCGAGCCAAGCGAGATATAGCCGATGGCGTTGCGGTCGCCCGCGACGGTCTGCAGCACGACGGCGGTGTTATTGGTCGTTTCCGCTGCTGCTGTGATGATATCATATTTGTTGCCGCCAACACCCTTTTCCTCCAGGCCAAAAAGTTCGGCGAACGCGCCGCGCGTTCCGGAACCTTCTTCGCGGGTGATAACGAGAATGCCGCTGTCAGTCTTTCCGCAGCCAACGGCTGCAGTCAGAAGCAAGAGCACGGTAACGGCAACAGCAGACGCTTTCTTGAGCCTCATCGCAGCCTCCTGATGGCAAAGTAATTATAAGGAATAGTATTACCACTTGATTGACGCAGGGTCAAAGGCGTAATGGCGAAAATGCACCCCGACGCGCACGCTCGCAATATCCAGCACGTGGAAAAAAGCGCCGTCCGGCGTTGGCAGCGCGGCCATCCCCTCCCCTTCGGAATCGTCCATCAGGTTGCGTGAAATCGCCTTGCGCACCTTGCCGCTGGCAAGCTGGATCGCATACACCGCCTGGTCGTCGCGACTGACGGAAAGATACAGAATACCGTCATGCATCGCGCCGCCCTGCACTTTATGCACGGGGCTTTCCAGCTTGATCGTCTTGGCGAAGGCCATTGTCTCGGCGTCATAGACCACGATCTCCGTAATGTGATCTCGCCGCGCGGAATAGACATAGCCCGTCTCGGGGTCGGCGACACACCAGGGCACGCCGAATTCGTGACGCTCCAGCGGCAGGGCAAAGCTTTCGATGAACCGCAGGGTGTTTGCGTCATAGACGGCGATGTAAAGGTGCTCGAAGACCTTACTATCCTCAATGGGGGCGTAGATTTTCCCCTCCATATAGCTGATGCCGCCGATGTGCTTGCAGCCAAGCTTCAGCAGTTCAAGGGGGATCGCCACCAGGTTGCGCCGAACGACGGTGCGGCCATCCAGTTCAGTCTTGATGATCCCATAATTGGAGCTGAAGTAGTAATACCGCCCGTCGGTTGTGACGCTCTGCCCGCGGGTATATGCCTCAAACAACATGAAGGTCTGCGTGGAAAGCGGCTCGAGAAAATCCGCCTTCTGCTTTGGACCCTCCGACCAGAGCAGCAGGATCGAGAACAAGGCCATCAACGCGGCATAGACACGCCGTATCAAACCGAACATGCGCCAACACGCTCCTTCTACAATATATTTACGGTGACAGGCACGGCAGCCAGCCGTGTCTGTTGTCGCATTCTCGCTAAAGCTGTTAGAATGGGAGAGCAATTGGCTTACGACACCTCCTGGGGACATCACGCCCGTTGGAAAGTCTGTAACCATCTCTCTCATTCGCAGCCGTTCGTTTTACGCAGGTAGTCCCGCCGCCTTCCCAGAGGTGGTGCGTTCGTGTCACTCAGAAGATTGAATCAGCGAGGATGAAAGATGCATTGTCAATTGTGAAAAATTCAATCACAGGAGGAACACGGATGAGCACAATTTCAGTTGGGATCGACGTATCCAAGGGACAGAGTATGGTGGCGGCCATACGCTTCCCCCAGGACACGGTGTGGAGCCCGCGCAAGGTTATGCACACCGCGGCCGAGCTGGAACGCCTAGCTTACGACATCAAAGCGCTTAGCTACGACAGTGAGGTGCGGGTGGTCATGGAGGCCACAGGCAGGTATCATGATCCGGTCGCACATGAACTCCATGAAGTCGGAAACTTTGTCAGCGTGGTCAATCCAAAGCTGATCAAGGACTTCGGAAACAACACATTGCGCAAGGTGAAAACGGACAAAGCAGACGCAAGGAAAATCGCCAGGTATGGCCTGCAAAATTGGGACGAGCTGCGGGAATATACGCCCGTGGAAGCTGCGCGCTTGAAACTCAAGCAGTTCAGCCGTCAGTACAACCTGTACAGCAAGATGAAGGTGCAGTTAAAAAACAACCTTATTGCACTGCTGGATCAGGTCTTTCCCGGAGCCAACGAGATATTTACCAGCCCCGCCAAAAAGGACGGACGCGAAAAATGGGTGGATTTCGTCACGACGTTTTGGCATTGCGAGTGCATCGCCGACACGAGCGAGACAGCCTTCATTGAGCGCTACCGCAAGTGGTGCAAGCGTTTGGGTTACTACTTCAGCGAAACAAAGGCTGCTGACGTTTACATAGACAGCCTGGGACATATCACCACGCTGCCCAAAACGCAAACACCAAGCTGCTCGTCACCGAAGCCGCCAAACAACTGACCGGGATCTCTCGCTCCGTGGAAATATTCCGCGCCGAGATGCTGCGCCTAGCCCAGATGATGCCGGAATACGAGGTCGTTATGGGGCTGTACGGTGTCGGCGAAACCATCGGCCCGCAGTTGATGGGCGAGATCGGCGACGTGCGGGATTTCGTCAATCGCAAACAACTCATCGCGTTCGCGGGTATTGATCCCGGCAGCAATCAATCCGGCAAGCAAAATTCAAATAGCGAATCATCTTCAAAGAGAGGTTCTCCGCTGCTGCGCAAAGTCTTGTTTCAAGTCGTGAATACTCATGTGCTTTGCAAGCCCGCCGATGAACCGGTCTATCAGTTTTACGTAAAAAAGCGAGCCGAAGGGAAGCTGTATTTTGTGTGCACAACCGCCGCTGCAAACAAATTCCTGCGCATCTACTACGCCCGCATCAAGGAATTTCTCGACAAAGCGCTTCCCGAAGATGAACGCTTTCCTTGTCAAGGGGAGGGTGGAGATTTTTTGTCGCCTCAGGACTTGACCGACAAAAATACGACCCGACCTTTACAACGCTCTCAAAAACATAATGGGATGTGGGGCGATGCCGCTGTGCGGCATTGACCCTTGATTGCATCTCGCTTGAATCACGGTGACGGCTTGCAAAAACCAAACTGCCTGACGCCGAGCTTTGCTATGGCCTCCTCTCTGTCCTGCTGGTTGTTGACAACTATTCACGAGGAATTCGCGTTTTGGGCTTGACTTTTATTTGCAGGACTTTCCATGTCTATATTTCTACGCCCAGCAGCGCAGCCAGCGTACCACCCAGAATGGCGGTCTTGGCCTCCTCGGGGATTTCCAGCCCGACGATGCGCGCGATATCCGCCTGGATGGTCGCCGCATTGCGGAAGGGGAAATCCAGGCCGAAGATGCTGCGGTCGTTCCCGGTCTGGCGGATCACGGTGCGCAGTTCGTCGTCCGTCAGGCTCCACGCGCCCGGCAGGCCGTCCGCAGGGTTTTGGATCGACGTCCAGCCCGCATAAACCTGAAACGGCTCGTCCCGGTTGTTGCAGATGACCGCCAGGGCCTCCCGGAAAAAATGATAGCCGCCGATGTGTTCCATGGAAAAGCGCAGCTTTGGAAAATGCCAGGCAACCTCGTCAAACAGGATCGGCTGGTAGTCCTTGATGCGGTGCCAGTGAATTCCGGTATGGAACGAGAGGAACAGCCCCAGCCGCTGCGCCGCTTCATAGACAGCGAAAGCCTTTTCGCCCACGATTGAAATTTCCTGCGCCGCCGGATGGATTTTGATGCCGCGCAGGCCGAGCGCCGCCACCTCTTCCGTCTGCTCCCGAAGGTCATCGCGCGTAAAATCGACGGTGCCAAACCCAACCAGGCTGTTGTCTCCGGCAATTTCATTGGCCAGCCAGCGGTTTTGGTTCTGTTCGTCGCCCATTTCGCGCAGTCTTTCGACGAACGGCGCGAAGCACACCGCCTTGGCGATGCCGCAATCCGCCATCAGCTCCTTCAGCTTTTCAACGGTGCCGCCCGGACGGATGTGCGCCGGGCTGACATGCGCGTGGTTGGCGAAAATCGGGTAGTCCATCGAAAATTCCTCCCCTAGATCAAATATTTCTGATAGATTCATTCTACCACAAAACTTCTCGCCACACAAGAGTTAGGCTTGTATTTTGTCCGGTAATTCCGCCACGGAAAATAATTTATATTTTCATTGACGAAACGCGCATAGAGGACTATAATACAATAAGCGAAATGGGCTTGTTCAAAAAGACGAACGGTCAGGGATTGCCTTTGCACTGGGGGGAGAACATGGCGCGTCAACTTCTGCTCACGCTGGTGGTGGCCGTACCACTGGTGGGTGCGTTCCTTCTGCCGCTGGCGGCGAAAATTTCCGCGAAACTGCGCAACACCTTGGCGCTTGTCTTTGTGCTGGCTCCGTTTGCGTTGCTGGCGGCTCTGCTGCCTGCGGCCCTTTCCGGTACGCCGCCCGCGCTGCGCGTCTGGCTGCCGTTGGGGCTGAGCTTTGGCTTCATGGCAGACGGGCTTTCCGTTTTTATGGCGATGGTCTCCTCCTTCCTGGGCCTGATCATTGTCCTGTATTCTTACGGTTACCTCTCGCACGCCGAACACCAGAGCGAATATTACCTCTTTGTTGTCCTTTTCATCGGCGCGATGATGGGCATCACGCTGAGCACAAACCTGATTTTCATCTATGTGTTTTGGGAGATCTCCGCTGTATGCTGCTGGCGGCTGATTGGCTTTTTCCGCGAAAAAGAATATGTTCGCCGCGCCAACAAGGCCTTTTTGATTACCGGCGCGGGCGCGTTGGTGATGCTGGCCGGTTTTTTGATGGTTTTTCAGCAGCATGGCACGATGGACTTGCTGGAACTGCGCGGGAAGAGTATGTCCAGTGTTGCGGTTGTTCTGATCCT
>JAVBOZ010000159.1:0-4161 GCA_031549985.1 Oscillospiraceae bacterium
ACTCGGAAAGCAGAAAGCGACGCGTCGCTTCCAGAAACGTTGGAAGGTTTTTCAATCGACCCACATACTTCATCTGTATCCTCCATTAATGCAAAAGCAACCCTAAATATGATTATATCAAGCGCATGGTCCCGATGCGGCAACAACCCATTTGCCGCTATTATACAGCAGGAAGGAGCGCAATGCAAGCTATTTTTCTTGACGGCGCCCGTTCTTTGGTGTTATACTTGACCTATCAACACGGGAGAACCGCAGTGCTCATGGCCTCAAAAGGCGAGGCGCAAAATTTTTTGCTGGAAAAGCGGAAAAGCCCTTGCAATGCCGGATCGAATGTGGTAAAATACATTGATGAAAGCCGCATCTTTGGAGGTAAAACTTTATGCATTTGGAATGGTATCAATACGTTCTGGCCATCGTTACGATCCTGTTGTCCATCATAATCACCATTTTGGTGATGCTGCAGGAGAGCAAGGCGCAGGGCCTTTCCGGCGCGATCGCCGGCGGCGCTGATTCGCTCTTCGGCAAGACCAAGGGGCGTTCTTATGAAGACAAGCTGGTGAAATACACCAAGTATTTGACCATCTTCTTCTTTGTGCTGACTCTCGGCACGTCCCTGTTGCTGCTCTTCCGGAAGTAGGGTTTGCGCGATCGTCATAGTACCCGCAAGCCGCTCTTTGCAAAGAGGGCGGCTTTTGTGCTAGGCTTTGCCAGCAGGAGAACGCGTCATGCCCAACGTCTATGACTTTGACAAGACCATCGTTTACCCCGACAGCACCGAGCAATTCTTCCGCCACTGCCTGCGCCGCCACCCGGCGCTGCTGCGCTATACGCCCTGGCAGTTGGCGGGGTTTTTCCGTTATCACTTCCAGCAGCGCTTTTCAAAGACGCAGGCAAAAGCGGAGTTTTACCGATTCCTGCGAGGCCTGCCGGATTGGCAGGCGGAGGTTGCGCTGTTTTGGCAGGAGCCGCACATGCGCCTTAAGCCCTGGTATCTGGCGCAAACAAAGCCGGATGACATCATCATTTCTGCTTCGCCCGAATTTCTGCTGCGGCCTGTCGTATGCGATCGACTGGGCCTGCGGCTGATCGCCTCCCGCGTCGACCCACTGAGTGGGCACACAACCGGCGAAAACTGTCACGGCGAAGAAAAAGTCCGCCGCCTGCATGAGACGTTGGGTGAAGTGGAGATCGACGCATTTTATTCAGACTCTCTCAGCGACGCCCCGCTGGCGCGGCTGGCGCGGGAAGCGTACCTGGTGAAAGGGGATGCGCTTTGGCCATGGCCCGTGAACTGAGCTTCACCGTCGCCCCCGATGAGACGTTGCGCAGGGTACAGTCGATTCTGCGGGCGCGCGGCGTTTCGCGCCGTCTGCTGACGCGGCTGAAGGCCGAGCCGGGCGGAATCTTATGTAACGGCGAAGCCGTGCGCGCGGTGGATTTCACCGTGCCCGGCGATTTGTTGACGATCCTTATCCCCGCCGACGCGGCGCTGCCGGAGCAAATGCCTTTTGCTTTGGATATTCTTTATGAAGATGCGGACGTGCTGGTGATCAACAAGCCCGCCGGTCTGGCGATGCACCCCACGCGCAATCTGCAAGGCGTAACCCTGGCTAACGCGATTGCCGCGCATCTGGCAGCTGGGGACGGCGGCGCTGCCTTTCGCGCGATAGGCCGATTGGATAAAGGCACGTCCGGGCTGGTGCTCTGCGCCCTGCATAGCTTTGCGGCTTCGAATCTGGGCGGGCGGGCGAAAAAGACATACTTTGCCCTGGCGCACGGGATATACGCAGGGCAGGGGAGCTTTACGGGCGCGATTTATCGCCCCAGGCCCAACTGTACCTTACGCGCCTGCCGCCCGGAGGGAGCAGCTCTTTTGCCCGGCGATGAGCCTGCGCTCACGCACTGGGAGGCGCTTGCTTATGCGGATGGCATCAGTTTTCTACGCATTTGGCTCGAGACCGGGCGCACGCACCAGATACGCGCGCACTTTGCCGCCAACGGCACGCCCCTGCTGGGGGACGACTACTATGGTGCGCCGCCTCGGCCGGAGGGCAGACCGTTCCTGCATTGCGGAGAACTGGCTTTTCCGCATCCAGTGACGGGCGCGTGGCTCAATTTTGCCGCGCCGCTCCCGGAGGACATGGCACAAATCGTTAATAATTTGTAAAAATTCCACGCCAAAGCATGCCAAAGCTTGCTTTTTGTGCGGGGTTGGGGTATGATTTTGCAGTGGATAACATATTTGGGGAGGAAAAGATATTATGAGCGATACCAAACAATTCCAGGCGGAATCCAAACGGATGCTGGATCTGATGATCCACTCCATCTACACCCACAAGGAGATTTTTCTCCGTGAGTTGATTTCCAACGCGAGCGACGCCATCGATAAACGCTATTATCAGGCCTTGCAGGCGGGCGCTGAAGGCAGCGGCCTGAACCGGGAAAGTTTCGAAATATTCCTTACTGCCGACAAAGAAGGTCGCCTGTTCACCGTAGCCGATAACGGCTGCGGCATGAATGCTGAGGAGCTGGAGAGCAACCTGGGCACCATCGCCCGCAGCGGGTCGCTTCAGTTTAAAAATGAGATCGGGAACGCCGAGGACATCGACGTGATCGGTCAGTTCGGCGTTGGTTTTTATGCGGCATTCATGGTCGCGGAGGAAATCACGGTCGAGAGTCGTAAAATGGGGGAGGACGCTGCCTGGCGCTGGCACTCCACCGGCGTCGAGGGCTTCACGGTGGAACCCTGCGAAAAGGCTGAAACCGGCACGCTCATCACCCTGCGCATCAAGGATAATACTGAGCATGAACAGTACGACGAATTCCTGGAACCTTACCGGGTCAAGGAATTGGTCAAGCGCTACAGCGACTATATCCGCTACCCCATCCGTATGGATGTACCCAACAGCCGCCCGAAGCCCCTGCCCGAAGACGCGCCCGAAGACACCCAGCCGGAATGGGAGACCTTTACCGAACGCCAGACGCTCAACAGCATGGCTCCCCTCTGGCGCAGGAACAAGAACGAGATCACCGAAGAGGAATACCACCGCTTTTACCGCGAGAGCTTCCACGATTTTGAGGCACCGCTGCGGGTGATCCACGCCTCCGCCGAGGGCGGCGTGACGTATCAGGCGTTGCTCTTCCTGCCCGCAAAAGCGCCGGTTAATTATTATAGCAAGGATTTTGAGAAGGGCCTGCGGCTCTATTCCAACGGCGTGATGATCATGGAACACTGTCAGGACCTTTTGCCGGACTGTTTCAGCTTCATGCGCGGGGTCGTGGATTCGCAGGATCTTTCGCTCAACATCTCACGCGAAATGCTGCAGCATGACCGTCAGCTCAAGCGGATCGCCGCGAACATCGAGAAGAAAATCAAGAGCGAACTCAAGGCCCTGCTTGAAGAGGACCGCGAGAAGTACCACGCTTTTTACAAGACCTTCGGCCTCAACCTGAAATACGCGCTTTACGCCAGCTATGGGATGCAGCGCGACCTGTTGGCCGACCTGTTGGAATTCCCTTCCACCACGCGCGAGCACTGCGTCACGCTCGCCGAATACGTTGCCGCCATGCCGGAGGAGCAGCAATACATTTATTATGCCTGCGGCGAAACCGCCGCGCAGATCAAGCGCCTGCCCCAATGCGAACGCCTGGCTGAAAAGGGCTGGGAAATCCTCTGCCTGACCGATGATGTGGACGAGTTCCTCTTCCGCCTGTTGTATGAAATTGAGGGCAAGGAGCTGCGTTCCATCGCCGAAGCGGGCGAAGAGCTGGAGAGCGATGAAGAAAAGAAGCGGCTGGACGAGACGCGCGAGGCCTCCAAAGACCTTTTGGCTGCCATGAAAGAGGCGCTTGAGGGCAAGGTCGCCGAGGTGACGCTGACCGCGCGGCTCAAGACGCACCCGGTCTGTCTGAGCGCGGCGGGCGGTGTCTCGCTGGAGATGGAACGCGTGCTCAGCGCGCAGCCGGGCGGTGCGGAAATGCCGTTGAAAGCCGAACGCGTACTGGAAATCAACGCGAACCATCCGATCTGCCAAAAGCTCGGCACGCTTGTTGAACAGCCTGATGCGCTGAAGCAATACGCCCTGCTGCTGTATAATCAAGCCCTGCTGATTGAGGGATTCCCCGTTGAGGATGCGGTGGAATTCTCCAACGCGATCTGCG